>NZ_JAKFDR010000010.1:0-136899 GCF_036676035.1 Polaromonas sp. | reverse complement strand
CGGCCACCCCCATGATGTCGTGCACGGTGTAGTACGGGTGGAAGGGAATGCCGTCGAGCGGCATGCCGGTCTTGTCGTTCTTGGTCGACTTGATCTCGACGCCATCGGGGTTGTTGGAGCCCACCTCGTGCAGCGCAATGATGTGCGCCACCACCAGGCCGAGAAGCACCAGCGGCACCGCGATCACGTGGAAGCTGAAGAAGCGGTTGAGCGTCGCGTCGCTGACCACGTAGTCGCCGCGGATCAGCAGCGCCAGATCCGGGCCCACGAAGGGAACCGCCGCAAACAGGTTGACGATCACCTGCGCGCCCCAGTAGCTCATCTGGCCCCACGGCAGCAGGTAGCCCATGAAGGCTTCGGCCATCAGGCACAGGAAGATCGCGCAACCGAAGATCCACACCAGCTCGCGCGGCTTGCGGTAGCTGCCGTAGATCAGGCCGCGGAACATGTGCAGGTAGACCACGACAAAGAAAGCCGAGGCACCGGTGGAGTGCATGTAGCGGATCAGCCAGCCCCAAGGCACGTCGCGCATGATGTATTCGACCGAACCAAACGCCAGCGCCGCATCCGGCTTGTAATGCATGGTCAGGAAAATACCGGTGACGATCTGGATCACCAGCACCAGCATGGCCAGCGAGCCAAAGATGTACCAGAAGTTGAAGTTCTTCGGCGCGTAATACTCGCTCATGTGCTCTTTGTAGAGCTTGGTGGCGGGGAAGCGGTTGTCAACCCAGGCCATCGCCTTGGCAGCGAGGGGGGCGTCGGGGGAAATTTCTTTGAATTCAGCCATCACTGATCCTGGTTCGGTGGGGTTCTTTGTCGATCGCTTGAATCAGGTCTGGATATTCCGTCTGAAAGAACGGCCAGCAATTTTCAAGCGCTTTCGGCAGGGTCTTTGGAAGGATTGATCAGCCTTCAGGCCTTTTTGTCTTCACCAATCAGCAGCCGGGTGTCTGACAGGTACATGTGCGGAGGCACTTCCAGGTTATCGGGAGCGGGCTTGTTTTTGTAGACGCGGCCAGCGATGTCGAAGGTAGAGCCATGGCAGGGGCAGAGGAAGCCGCCCGCCCAGTCGTCAGGCAGCGAGGGCTGGGCCCCGGGCTGGAACTTGTCCGAAGGCGAGCAGCCCAGATGGGAGCAGATACCCACCACCACCAGCGTTTCGGGCTTGATGGAACGGTTTTCATTGCGGGCGTATTCGGGGGTCAACTCATCCGGCTTGCGCTCGGACCTGGGGTCGGCCAGCAGGGCATCGACTTTGGGCAGGGAGGCGAGCTGCTCGGGCGTGCGCTTGACAATCCACACCGGTTTGCCGCGCCACTCGACCGTGATTTTCTCGCCGGGCTTGATGCCGGAAATATCAACCTCGACGGCCGCACCGGCGGCCTTGGCACGCTCGGACGGCTGAAAACTGCTCACAAAGGGAACGGCGACAGCGGCAGCGCCAGCGGTGCCTGCAACGGCCGTGGCCACGAGCCAGTTTCTTTTATCTTTATCTACAGGAGCGCCGTGCGGCACTGCGTTCACGCTTGCTTGGGTCATGAGAGTCCTTCAAGAACTGGCTTGAAAAAGGCATAGTGGGGTCAACCCGCAATTGTAGCGGAGCGCGAACGCGTTTTTCAAGGCAGGGGCAGTCGGTCCGGCTTGCCGCCAACCGTGCCGGGCTGTTTCAGCCAGGGGCGGGAACGGGACGCGATTTCTTCCAGCCGAGCAAGGTACGGCGTCCAGGATCAGGTCCAGCCTTCATAATGCCTTTCGACAATCGCAAGGGGCGATCGGCAAGCGTTCACCAACAACAGGAGCAGCACATGGGCATGATGCAGGAATTCAGGGAATTTGCCGTGAAGGGCAACGTGATTGATCTGGCTGTGGGCGTGATCATCGGCGCGGCGTTTGGCAAGATTGTCGAATCGGTGGTGGGCGACCTGATCATGCCGGTGGTGGGCGCGGTGGTCGGAAAACTGGATTTTTCCAACCTGTTTGTGGTGATGGGCAGTGTGCCGCCGGGCACCGTGATGACACTGGACGCCCTGAAAAAAGCCGGTGTGCCGGTGTTGGCCTATGGCAACTTCATCACCGTCGCGGTCAACTTCGCCATCCTGGCTTTCATCATTTTCCTGATGGTCAAGCAGATCAACCGGCTCAAACGCAGCCAAACCCCGCCTGCGGCGCCCGCGGCACCGCCTGAAGACGTCGTGCTGCTGCGCGAAATTCGCGACAGCCTGAAAAAATAGACCCGGACAAACCCCGCCAACGGGTATTTAGCTATTTATTTAGTAGCTAACTAGTCATCCCTGAGAAACCCCTGGCATCCAGCATCCATGCGGGTTAACGGGGTGGTGAGACGGCACGGAGATTGCAAGAATTGGCGCTATTAAAGCCTCAAACCTTGCAAACTCATGGCCCTGCGCGAGACGACTCAAACGGCAGAAAGCGACCTGTTCCGCCAGGAACTGGTCAATCTCATCAACCTGCGCCATCCGCTGGTTCAACTGGCCCAGAAGATCGATTGGGACTCTTGCGACCAGCGCTTTGGCGGCCTGTACAAAGCCGGCATTGGCCGCCCCGGCCATCCCATTCGCCTGATGGTCGGGCTGCAACTGCTCAAGCACACCAGCAATCTGTCCGATGAAGAAGTGGTGGCAGTCTGGGTTGAGAACCCCTACTGGCAGCACTTCTGCGGCGAGCAGTACTTTCGTCACGACTTCCCCATTGACCCCAGCCTGATGACCGGCTTTCGCAAACGCATTGGTGAGTCCGGCTGTGAATTCATCCTGGGCCTGACAGTGCAAGCAGGTCTGGCCACCAGGGCGGTCGCCAAGACCTCGCTGGCCGTGGTCAATGTGGACACCACGGTGCAAGACAAGGCCGTGGCCTTTCTCACCGATGCCCGGCTGCTGCACAAGGCGCGCATGGCGCTGGTGCGCCAGGCCAAGAAACTTGGCATCAAGCTGCGCCAAAGCTACGAACGGGTCGGCCTGGCCAGCTTCGTGCGTTCGCAGCGCTACGCCCATGCCCGCCAGATCAACCGGGCCAAGGCCCAGAACAGAAAGCTGCGCACCTACCTTGGCCGCGTCATTCGGGACATTGAGCGCAAGACGCAAAGCGATGACACGCGGACCGAGCGCTTGGACAAGTTGCTGGAGATCGCAAAGCGCATCCACAGCCAGCCCAGAAAGCGCAGCGAGGGCGATCCGCCCAAGCTGTACAGCGTTCATGCCCCGGAAGTCGAATGCATTGCCAAAGGCAAGATCCACAAACAGTACGAATTTGGCGTGAAGGTGGGCATCGTCTCGACCAGCAAGGAGTCGTTCGTCGTCGGTGCCAAGTCACTGCCGGGCAATCCGTATGACGGGCACACGCTGCAGGCGTGTATCGAGCAGGCTCAGCGCGTCTCAGGGATCCAACCCAAAGAGGCCTACACCGATCGAGGGTACCGGGGCCATGGCTGTGACAGCAGTACGCTCAAAGTGTGGATTGCGGGGGCCAAGCGCGGGGTGACGGCGGCAATCCAGCGAAAGCTCAAGCGCAGGAATGCGGTGGAGCCGGTGATCGGGCACTTGAAGTCCGATGGCAGACTGGCACGAAACTTTCTTAAAGGGATCGAAGGTGATGCGATGAATGCGCTGCTGTGTGGTGCCGGGCACAACCTGCGCAAGATCCTCAGGAAGCTGCGGCTTCTTTGCGCTCAATTGGGCATCACGCTACGGCAGTTCTTGAACAACACGATCGCCTGTTCCACCCGCCTGATGCCTCAGGCTGTTTGAAAATCGAGTTTCTCAGGGACGACCAGCTATTAATTTTGTAGCAAATTGAATGGTGCTGTATGGCATGAATCAATCGGATCGGCAGCACCGGTGGTGACGCAGTGAGAAGAGTGCCCCGCTGTTAGGAAGGAGGCACGATAGGTTGGACGCGTTTGCCACCTGCATGCTAGTGACAGTGGTAGCCCCCGCGTTTACGGTCGTGATGACAGCCATTGCTGTCAGTGCCTCCGGAATGAGCCCAGACAGATGCTGACGTGATCAAAACGATGATGAGTGCCGCGACTTTAGCTATCTTCATGGCGTCTCCTTATTACGCCAAGATACTATCAACATAACCGGCGGAAAGATAGTCAAGCTATGCACGCATGGAGTTACTGTGGATCGCGAGGCTTGGCGAACATCACTCTGCGAAAAGCTAGCCAGCGGGTCTTGAGCCGGCGCTTGAGGAGCCGGATGGTCTGCCACAGGGCCGAGCGCCGTACGTCCTCCATCAGCCTGTCTTTCCAAGTTTTCCAGCGCGGATACCAGCGGGCAAACCAGGACAGTTGCATCAGTGCCGGCTCGGTCAGCGAGAATAGCCGTGCCAGCACGGCGGTTCCAGCCAGTTTGGCCGTCATCAGCAGTACGAGGCCCAGCGTGGCATGGCCCGCGCCGAATAAATAGAGGGCCAGCAGTTTGACCGGCAGCAAGGCCAGAGCAGGAATGAAGAATGTCAGCAGTGCCGCCCAGGGCGGCAGGCGGGTAATGCTGCGCTCCAGCCAGGCCCACAGCGGCAGGCGGGCCAGTGCTGCAAAGCACGCTGCCAGCGGCTCCCAGCCCCATTCTTCGAACAGCAAAAACAGCGCAATCGGCGCGAGCAAGATGGCTCGGAGTATTTTTTTAAGCAGGGTCAAAATAGCGTCAACCTTAAAGGCTTGCCGCAAGCGCCGCGTAATCAGCAGGTTCAGGCGTGCGCAGACTGGGGGGCGTCATCGTTGATGGTGGCGAAGTTCCGATACTGGATTGTGCGGTAGCGGCCAGAAGACCGCACGCCGGCAGGCCCTCATCCCGCACACTGCAAACTCAGCGCCTGCAGGGTTTTACCGGTTTTGGTTTCAAACACCACCAGATTCACCTGCCGGGCGTGGCCGGGGGTGGCGGCGATGCTGCGAAAGCTGAGCTTTTGCACGCTGGCGTCGCTGGCTTTGTAGTCGCCGGCAGGGGTGTACTGGCGCACCACAAAGTCGTGCCTGAGAAGTTCACCAGCGTTTTCTCCGGCCTGCACTTTGGAGTTGTGGTCGTGCTCGGTGATGGTCCAGTAGGCAGACCAGGTGCTGGCGGCATCGGCCAGACCGGCCAGCGGCGTGACGCGGGCTTCAAACTGGTCGGTGCCCAGCTGCAGCAGGGCAATGCTGATACGGGCGGGTTCCTGGGCGGTCGGCACGCTGTCCGGGCTGTGCCAGTTGCGCCAGTCTTTGCCATTGAGCACAAGCTGCGGTGTATAGATTCTGCGCAGCCTGTTTTTACTGGCAATGCCCTGCTGGCGGGCGGTGTGGGCCGGGGCGGCAAAGCGGTCTACCCAGCCGATGTAGTCCCAGTAGCCCACGTGAAAGGCCTGCACCACCAGGCCCTTGCCCTTGAGTGAGGAGACCCACTTATCGGCCGGCGGGCAGGAACTGCAACCCTCCGAGGTGTACAGCTCAATCACCGGGGTGATGTTGGGGCCGGACGTGGCGGCGCACTGGTTTTGCATGGGAAAAGTGGTGCTGGCCAGCGTCATTATTGCGCTAGCAGCTATGAATTTGGTAGCAAATCGGGGCATGGAGCATCTCCGCGGTTGAGCAGTCATGGGGCTTCTCATCAGTCGTTGCAGAAAAAAGCCCGCTCATATTTTTGAGCGGGCCTTCACCTTGGGGAGACAGTGCGTCGCTCAGGCCAAGGGCCTGCGTCCACGGCAACTGCCAACGATCAATTCCTGGACTGTGGCGTTGCAGAAGTTTGCACACTGGCCTCTGCGCTGCCGGTCGGATTGGTCTTCGGGTTGGCCGGGTTGCTGGCCGAAGGGCCGCCCGCTGCGCGCTCGGCCTTGCGCTTGGCGCGCGCGGCCTGCCTTTCTTCCGGCGTTGTTTTCACCAGCATCGGATTGTCTGCTTGCGGATCTTGCCTGGAGCCGGCGTTCGGAATGGCATTGCTGGCGCCAAGGCCCGCTGCGCGCTCGGCCTTGCGCTTGGCGCGCGCAGCCTGCCTTTCTTCCGGGGTTGTTTTCTCAAGCACCGGGTTGTCTACTTTCGGATCTTGCTTGGAGCCGGCGTTGGGAATGAGATTGCTGGCGCCGGTCTGCGCAAAAGCAGGTGCGCCAAACAGCATGGCGACTGCGAGTACGGCGGCGCTGGGAACGAAACGAGTGCTAAAGGTACGCATAAAACCTCCTTTGATAAAGTTGAGCAGCCATGGGGCTCCTCATCAGTCAGTCGTTGCAGCCCGGAAATTCTTACATGCCCATCAACGCCAGGCGCCGCGTTTTCGTGGAGCGCTTGGGGGCGGCTGGCTATGGGACAATGCCGTCCCTTCCCCTCAGTTTGTGAGCGGGTGTGTAAGTTTTTTTTACACATTCACGGCCAGGCTGTCATTGCCCAGTTATCAGACATATCAGCAGATCACATGCAGAAAATCATCCGCCAAATCGCGGCAGAAATCAAAGTTCAGGAACAACAGGTCAAGGCCGCGGTCGAGCTGCTGGACAGCGGCGCCACCGTGCCCTTCATTGCGCGCTACCGCAAGGAGGTCACCGGCGGGCTGGACGACATCCAGCTGCGTGAACTCGAATACCGGCTGGGCTACCTGCGTGAGCTGCAAGAGCGGCGCGAGGCGGTGCTCAAAAGCATTGAAGAGCAGGGCAAGCTCACGCCCGAGCTGCGCGCCGCGATTGACGCCGCACCGACCAAGCAGGAGCTCGAAGACCTTTATCTGCCCTTCAAGCCCAAGCGCCGCACCAAAGGGCAGATCGCCCGCGAAGCCGGGATTGAGCCGCTGGCCGACAAGCTGTTTGCCGACCCCTCGCTGAACCCGGCTGAGGAAGCCGTGGCCTTTGTGAAGACCGAGAAAAACGAAAGCGGCGACGATTTCACCACCGTGCAGGCCGTGCTGGACGGCGTGCGCGACATTTTGAGCGAGCGCTGGGCCGAAGACGCCGCGCTGGTGCAGTCGCTGCGCAACTGGTTGTGGAGCGAAGGCCTGTTCAGCGCCAAGCTGGTGACCGGAAAAGACGAGAACAACGCCGACCACGCCAAGTTCCGCGACTACTTCGACTACGACGAGCCGATTGGCCGCGTGCCCTCGCACCGGGCGCTGGCGGTGTTCCGCGGCCGTGGGCTGGAGATTCTGGATGCCAAGCTGGTACTGCCGGTACCCCCGGAAGCGGGCCAACCCAGCATTGCAGAAGGCAAGATTGCACTGCACCTGGGCTGGAGTCACAAGGCACGGCCTGCCGATGATTTGATCCGAAAATGCGTGGCCTGGACCTGGCGCGTCAAGCTCAGCTTGTCAATCGAGCGCGACCTGTTCACCAAGCTAAGGGAAGAGGCTGAGAAAGTCGCCATCAAGGTGTTTGCCGACAACCTGCGCGATCTGCTGCTGGCCGCACCGGCCGGCCCGCGTGTGGTGATGGGGCTGGATCCCGGCATTCGCACGGGCGTGAAAGTGGCGGTGGTCGATAGCACGGGCAAGCTGGTGGAAACCGCCACGGTCTACCCGCACGAGCCGCGCAAAGACTGGGAAGGCTCGCTGCACACTTTAGGCAAGCTCTGCGCCAAACACGGCGTGAACCTGATCGCCATCGGCAACGGCACCGCCAGCCGCGAGACCGACAAGCTGGCGGCGGATTTGATCAAGCAGCTCGCCAAAATCTCTGGCGAGGCGGAAATACAAAAAGTGGTGGTCAGCGAAGCCGGCGCTTCGGTGTACTCGGCCAGCGAATTTGCCAGCCAGGAAATGCCCGACGTGGACGTGAGCCTGCGTGGCGCCGCCAGCATTGCACGCCGCCTGCAGGACCCGCTGGCCGAGCTGGTCAAGATAGACCCCAAATCGATCGGCGTGGGCCAGTATCAGCACGACGTGAACCAGAGCGACCTGGCGCGCAGCCTGGACACCGTGGTGGAAGACTGCGTGAACAGCGTGGGGGTGGATCTGAACACCGCCAGCGTGCCGCTGCTGGCTCGCGTGTCGGGCCTCTCCCAGACGGTCGCCAAGTCGGTGGTGCGCTGGCGCGAGGCCAATGGCGCGTTTGCCAGCCGGGCCGACTTGCTCAAGGTGACCGGGCTGGGCGCCAAAACCTTTGAGCAGAGCGCCGGTTTTTTGCGCCTGCGTAGCGAGGGTCCAGGCAGCAACCCGCTGGACATGACGGGCGTGCACCCTGAGACCTACCCGGTGGTCGAAAAAATCATGCTGCATACCGGCAAGCCCGTGGCCGAGCTGATGGGCCGCGCCGAAATGCTCAAGGCACTGAAGCCCGAGCTGTTTGCCAACGATCAGTTTGGCGTGATCACCGTCAAGGACATCCTGGCCGAACTCGAAAAACCGGGCCGCGACCCGCGCCCCGACTTCAAGGTGGCGCGCTTTAACGATGGCGTGGAAGACATCAAGGACCTCAAAGAAGGCATGACGCTGGAAGGCACGGTCAGCAACGTGGCCGCCTTCGGCGCGTTTGTGGACATCGGCGTGCACCAGGACGGCCTGGTGCATGTGAGCCAGTTGGCCAACAAGTTTGTCAACGACGCGCGCGAAGTGGTGAAAACCGGCGACATCGTCAAGGTGCGCGTGACCGAGGTGGATGTGGCGCGCAAGCGCATCGGCCTGACCATGAAACTCGGTGATGCACCGCCACGACGCGATGGCCCGCGCGACAACCGCTTTGAGGGCGCGCGGCCAGGCCAGCAAAACCGGGGTGGCGGCAGCTACGGCGGACATCCCAGAACTCCCCAGCCCGCAGCGGCCACTGCCATGGAGTCGGCCTTTAGCAAGCTGGCGGCGCTGAAGAAATAGCAGGCCTATGGCTGGAGCCACAGGCGGTTTGGCGACCTGGAGGATATAATCTAGACAGTCTAGATGCAATTAAAAGAATCGGGGTTCACATGCATTCACCCACTACTTTCAATAGACAAGGCTCAGGCTTGCCTCAGTGGCAACTCCAGGAAGCCAAGAACCGGTTCAGCGCGGTGGTCAAAGCCGCGGCAAGCGGGTCAGCCCAGGTCGTTACTGTGCATGGTGTGCCTGCAGCTGTGGTGCTTTCGCCCCAGGCTTATGAGCGTCTTGTGGCCGTCGCGGCGCCGGACCAAAGCCTGTCGCAGGCGCTGTGCTGCCCCGAACTTGACGACGCCGACGAGGCGCTGTTCGCCCGCAACCGGACGGCCAACCCGGCGCGCGAGTTGGGTCTGTGAATGCCCTGCTCGACACCTGCGTATTGTCCGAATACGCCAAGCGCGCGCCCCATGCAGGGGTGATCGCATGGCTGGATGCGCAGCCCGAGACCGGCCTGTTTATCAGTGCTTTAAGTCTGGCCGAACTTGAAAAAGGCATCCTCAAACTTGCCGCCACTCATGCCTCCAACGCCACGCGGGCCGAGCATCTCACTTTGTGGCTGGCAAAACTGACGGAGCGTTTTGCCGATCGAACCTTGTCCGTGGATGCAGCGGTGTGGCGCGTTTGGGCGCAGCAGGCAGCGCAGGCCGAGCTCCAGGGTCAAACCATCGCCCCCATGGATGGCTTGCTCATGGCCACAGCGCAATGCCATGGCCTGACCGTCGTCACCCGCAATGTCGCGGACTTTGCCCGCTATCCGCAGGTTTTCAACCCGTGGGAGCTGACTTAAAACGGTCACGTGCATCAAAGACATCGCATGAAAGCCCTCCGCATCTACGCCGGCCCCAAGGCGCGTCAGCATATCGAACAAAACGGGCTGCAGCCGCAAGATATTCGCGTGGTGCCCGGTGCAGCGGGCGGCCCCAAGGGCTTGATTCTGGGTGCGCTGGACCGCTTCATCTTTGGCGACTGGCTGGCGGCCTCAAGCCACGAGATGCATCTGGTCGGCGCATCCATAGGCGCCTGGCGCATGGCCACGGCCTGCCTGAACGACCCAGTCGCGGCCTTTGAGCGCTTGGAGCACGACTACATCCACCAGCACTATGAGCTGCAACCGGGCCAGAAGCGCCCCACGGCCGAATTCGTCAGCGAGCAGTTTGGCCAAAGCCTGCAAAGCTTTTACGGGGGCAGGGTGCAGGAAGTCTTGAACCATCCGCGCTACAAGTTGCACATCGTCACCTCACGCGGCCGCCACCTGCTGGGCCGCGAACATAAAGTCGCCACGCCGCTCGGCTACCTGGGCGCGTTTTGAAGCAACAGCCTGCACCGCAAAGCCATGGGCGCCTGGCTGGAGCGTGTGGTGTTTTCCAGCCAGGATGCACCATTACCCTTTGCCACCAACGACTACCGCACGCGGCAAATCGCGCTGAACGAGGCCAACTTCAACCCGGCGCTGCAGGCCAGCTGCTCGATTCCCTTCGTGCTCAAGTCGGTGCACAACATTCCCGGCGCGCCACCCGGCGCCTACTGGGACGGCGGCATCACCGACTACCACCTGCACCTCAATTACGCTGGCAACTCGACAGCTGCTGGTGCAGACCCGGAAAGGGCAGGTGCTCAAAATGACTCGAGCCCTGCCGGCCTGGTGCTGTACCCGCACTTCCAGAAAGCCGTGGTGCCCGGCTGGCTCGACAAAGGCCTGAAATGGCGGCACAAGCCCACCCATTTTCTGGACAACATGGTGTTGCTGGCGCCTGACCCGGCATGGGTCAAGACCTTGCCCAACGGCAAGCTGCCCGACCGAACGGACTTCACGCGCTACGGTGCAGATTTGCAGGCGAGGGTGAAGGCGTGGAGTGCGGCTACCGCTGCCAGTGAACAGATGGTGGACGAGTGGCGGGCCTGGCTGGCGCGACCCGACCTCGCAATCGTTGAGGCACTCTGAGCCACGGCAGTGCTGCCCCTCGGGGGTAAATCCCTAAGCTTTGCGCCTTGGGCGGCTCTCAGAATGGGGATTATTTAACGGAGACCTCATGCCGCAAGCTCTTCTGTCCCGTCGCGCGTTTAACCTTTCGGCTGCCGCAGCGGCAGCCTCCATCGCCGCGCCTGCGTTCGCTCAATCAGCCTGGCCCAACAAGCCGATCCGCATCATCGTGCCCTACACGCCCGGTGGCTTTACCGACCAGATGGCGCGGCTGGTGCAGGTGGGTTTGCAGCAGCGGCTGGGCCAGCCGGTGATCATTGACAACAAACCCGGCGCCAACAGCCTGATAGGCGTGGAGGCGCTGGCCAAGTCGCCGCCCGATGGCAGCACTTTTGGTGTCGTCATCGCGGCCTATGCGGCCAACACCACGCTCTACCCGAAGCTGCCCTACGACCCGAAAAAAGACCTGGTCGGCGTCTCGCTGATGGGGGTGTCGCCGCTGCTCGCAGCCGTCAACAACAATGCGCCCTTCAAGACCGCGAAAGAACTGATAGCCTACGCGCGCGCCAACCCGGGCAAGGTCAGCTTCGGCTCCTCGGGCAACGGCTCGGCCGCGCACCTGACCAGCGAGCTGTGGAAGGCGCTCACCAGGACCTATATGGTCCACATCCCGTACCGCGGTGCCGTGCCCGCGCTCACGGACCTGCTGGGCGGGCAGATCCAGCTCTTTTTCGACGCGCCGACCGGCCTTATCAACCAGGGCAAGGCCGGCAAGGTGCGCCTGATCGGCGTGGCCAGCGACCGCCGCCTGCCTGCAGTGCCCGACGTGCCCACCTTTATCGAGCAGGGTTTTGAGGGCTTCACCGGCAGCACCTGGGCCGGCATGCTGGCGCCGGCCGGCACGCCGCGCGAGATCGTCAAGCGCATGTCCGACGAGGTGGCGCGCATCATCAGGAGCGACGATACGCGCGTCAAGCTCGACGCGATGGGAACCTTCCCGGTGGGGAGCACGCCCGAAGAGTTCGATGCCTTCATTACGGCTGAAACCAGCAAATGGGCCAAGGTCATCCAGACGGCAGGCGTCAAGGCGGAGTGAGTTACTCAGCAGTCCGAAAGTAGTGCGACATATTTTGTCATCCTGAGCGCAGCGAAGGATCTCGGTATGCTGGCAAGATTCTTCGCGTAGCTCAGAATGACAGCATGGGTGGCGTCGCCTTCGTTACGGGCTGCTGAGTAATTGCTATCGATTTGGTAGCTGTCTACGCAATAAGGACAGGGGCTGAGACTTTTTTCTTCAAGAATTCTCAAAGCGACGCTTCCAGCATCTGGCGGTAATCGTCCCGCGTCGCCAGGCGCGGATTGGTTTTGTGGCAGTGGTCGGCCATCGCGCCGTCTATCACCTTCTCGAAGATGTCCGGCGTGACGCCGACCTCGGCCAGGCCGCCCGGCAAGCCTAGCCGCGCATTCATGCCCTTAATGGCCGCGCCGAGGTCGGCGGCCGAATCGAGGTGCATGGCCTGCGCCATGCGCTGCAGGCGCCGCTCCTTTTGCACCGATTCCGCGCCCGCGTTGAAATGGATGACCGCCGGCAGGAAGAGGGCGTTCAGCGTGCCGTGGTGCAGGCGTGGATCGACGCCGCCCAGGCTGTGGCTCAGCGAATGCACGCAGCCCAGGCCTTTCTGGAACGCCATGGCGCCCTGCATGGAGGCGCTCATCATGTTGAGGCGCGCTTCCCGGTCGCCGCCGTCACGCGTGGCGCGCTCGATGTGCGCCCAGCCGCGCTCCAGGCCGTCCAGCGCAATGCCGTCGGCTGGCGGGTTGAAGGCGGCTGACATAAAGGTTTCCATGCAGTGCGCAATCGCGTCCATGCCGGTGGCGGCGGTCAGTTTGGCGGGCAGGCCCAGCGTGAGCTCGGGGTCGCAAATCGCGGTTTTGGGCACCAGGTGCCAGGAATGAAAACCGAGCTTGCGGTGATCGTCCACGATGATGATGGCGCCGCGCGCCACCTCGCTGCCGGTGCCGCTGGTGGTGGGCACGGCGATCAGCGGTGCGGCGCGCTCGGTGATCCTGGCCGAGCCGCCTTCGATGGTGGCGTAGGTGGTCAATGGACCTTCGTGCGTGGCGGCGATCGCCACCCCCTTGGCGCAATCGATCGCCGAGCCGCCGCCCACGGCAATCAGTCCGTCGCAGCCGCCGGCTTGGTACAGTTGGGCCGCCGCGCGCACTGCCGCTTCGGTCGGGTTGGAGGGCGTCTGGTCAAACACCGAGACGGTGATTCCGGGCAGGGCATCGAGCGCTTTTTGCAAAATGCCCACGGCTTTCACGCCGGGATCGGTCACTATCAGGGGCCGGGTGATGCCCACGCGCTCGCATTCCTGCTTGAGCAGCTTGACCGCGCCAAATTCAAACTGGACCTGGGTGATGTAGTAGATGAAGGCCATGGTTTGCTGTCTCTCCTGTTATCTTGGGGTGGCCATGTCGCGTTGTACGATGCGTGGCTGTTGCACACCCTTAACTTTAATGGCTGGAGGCAAGAATGCGTTGCAAGCAAACCCTGATGATGGTCACATTGGCGATAGCCGGTGCGCAATCCGTGTCGGTGTTTTTCAAATAATGCGGCATCCCGATGATCCGCAAGCCCTGCTGACGCCCGCCATGCGGGACGTGCTGCGCCGCATGGCCCGCTCTGGCCACCCGCCCTTGCATACGCTCACGCCCGAGCAGGCACGCGTGGCCTACGACGCAGGTGCTGGGGTGCTGGAAATACCGGCACCTCAGTTGGCGCGGGTTGAAGACTTCACACTGCCTGCCCGCGATGGCCATGCCCTTGCAGCGCGGCTGTATGCACCGTCCAGTGACCCACTGCCGGTGTTGGTGTACTTTCACGGCGGTGGTTTCACCATTGGCAGCATTGCCACGCATGACGTGCTGTGCCGTCAGCTCAGCCATCTGGCGGGCTGCGCGGTGATCTCGGTCGATTACCGCCTGGCGCCGGAGCACAAATTCCCGGTCGCTGCCCACGATGCCTGGGACGCCCTGCAGTGGGTCGCTGGGCATGGCGCCAGCAAGGGTGTTGATACCTTGCGCATCGCGGTCGGAGGCGACAGTGCGGGCGGCACCCTGGCGGCCATGTGCGCCGTGCTGGCGCGGGATGCGGGCATCAAGCTGGCATTGCAGCTGCTCATTTACCCGGGCTGCGCAGCGCACCAGGACACGCCCTCGCACCAGACCTTTGCGCATGGTTTCGTTCTGGAAGAGCCGCATATCACCTGGTTCTTCAACCAATACATCCGCAGCCTGGCCGACCGGGACGACTGGCGGTTTTCACCGCTCAACGCCCCCGATGTCGACGGTGTGGCCCCCGCCTGGGTCGGGCTGGCGGAGTGCGATCCGCTGGTGGATGAGGGCGTGATGTACGCCGACAAGCTGCGGCTGGCGGGTGTGCCGGTGGATCTGGAGATCTACCGCGGCGTGACCCACGAATTCATCAAGATGGGGCGGGCGATTGTGCAAGCCCGCCAGGCCCACGCGGATGCAGCCCACGCCTTGCAGCAGGCTTTCACTGTGACTTAAGCAATATGAAACGACAAGACTTCCGGTTTTTTCACCGCCTGCGCGTGCGCTGGGCCGAAGTGGACATGCAGAAAATCGTGTTCAATGCGCATTACCTGATGTACGTTGACACGGCCATCTCGGATTACTGGCGCGTGCTGGCGCTGCCTTATGAAGAAGCCATGCACCAGCTGGGCGGGGAGGTGTACCTGAAAAAAGCCAGCGTCGAGTACCACGCGTCAGCGCATTTCGACGACCAGATCGAGGTGGCGCTGAAATGCACGCGCGTTGGCAATTCGTCCATGTTCTTTTCGGGTGCGATTTTCAGGGGCGAGCAGTTGCTGGTCAGCTGCGAGTTGATTTATGTGTTTGCCGACCCGGCAACGCAAAGCGCCCGGCCGGTGCCCGAGGCCTTGCGCAGCCTGCTGGCCGCTTATGAAGCGGGTGAGCCGGTGCTCAGCATCAAGACGGGCCACTGGGCCGAACTGGGCCTGGACGCGGCAAAGGTGCGCACCGAGGTGTTTGTGCATGAGCAGCGCATACCGCTGGATATGGAGCAAGATGAGGCCGACCAGACGGCAATCCATGCCGTGGCCTACAACCGCCTGGGGCAGGCCATTGCTACCGGCCGCCTGACAAGCCATGCGCCCGGCGCCAGCAAGATCGGTCGCGTGGCGGTCAAGCAGGTGCTGCGCGGCTCGCATCTGGGCGTTGAGGTGCTGCGCACACTGATGGCTGCGGCCCGCACACGGGGCGACCGGGAGGCGTTACTGTATGCGCAACGCAGCGCGCAGGGGTTTTACGCACGCCTGGGCTTCCAGACCCGGGGCGAGCCTTTCGAAGAGGCGGGCATTGCGCACATCGAAATGTTCTGCAGCCTCTGAGTTTTCGCCTTGTTGTATCCGGCGACAATGGCGCGACACAAAACTGCGCACAGTGCGCTTGCCCCATAAAGACCTCTTGACACCATGGCCCGGAAAAAACGAAGCGCACCCGCCAGAGCTGAATTCGCCGCCACCCTAGCTCGCGGTTCAGGGCCAACAACTGTGAATACGGTTGCCCCTGCATCATCGACGTCCTTGCCCGCAGAAGTCGTGCGAGGCGACTGGACGGTGGCCATTTTCGCGCTCATGATGTTTTTGGCGCCCGCCATCGGAGTACCTTACGAGGAGATGCTGCAGGACACGCTCAAGTCCATCGTGGTTTCATTTGCGGCGCTGGGCGCCGGCCTGTTGTTCTTCTGGCAGCTGCGCAAACAGCAGCGCGAACTGCGCTGGCATGCCGTGATGTGGCTGCCGCTGGCCCTGATGGCCTATGCCCTGGGCAGCATGGTCTGGTCGCACACCTACCTGGCGGGCGTGGAGGCCATACGCTGGTTTGTCTTCAGCCTGATTCTCTGGCTGGGGCTCAATACGCTGTCGCGTGAACGTTTGCCGCTTTTGTTCTGGGGGATTCACTGGGGCGCCGTTATGGCGTCCTTATGGACGGCCTTGCAGTTTTGGGTTGATTTCAAGCTCTTCCCGCAGGGGGCTCAGCCGGCTTCCACCTTTGTGAACCGCAATTTCTTTGCCGAGTTTGTGGTTTGCGCGCTTCCCTTTTCAATCTATTTGTTGGCACAGACACGACAGTCATGGCAGATCGTCTCGCGGACATTTCTGACCGCTTTCATCGCCGTCGCCGTATTGATGACGGGTACCCGGTCTGCGCTGGCAGCCATGTGGCTGTTGCTGTTTGTGGTCATCCCGTTGATCGCTTTTCTGTACCGCAAACAGTTTGCCTTTTTCAATTGGAGCGCTGTTCAACGCCTGCTTGCCGTTGGCGTACTGCTGGCCACCGTGCTTGGCTTGGGATTGATAAAGACGGGGAACCCCAGTATTGCCGGTGAGGACCGCGGCCAAAACGCGCTGGAACGCGGCATTTATCGCACGGCCTCGGTGGTGACCGACCGCAAGGAGTTTGTGAGCGGCTCTCTGTCGGTTCGTTTGCTCATGTGGCAAGCCACGGGCCGGATGATTCTGGCCCGCCCGTTCAGTGGTGTAGGCGCTGGAGCCTGGGAGGTCGAGGCACCGCTTTATCAGCATGCGGGCGCGCAGCTTGAGACCGACTACTACGCGCACAATGAAATTCTTCAGTTGTTGGCCGAATACGGACTGGTTGGCTGGGTGGTTTTGCTTGGGCTGCTGGGGTACCTGTCACTGTCTGCCTGGCGCACATGGCGTCACCACAAAGCTGATGACATGGGCGAAAGCGTTCTACGCGCTGTGGCACTGGCCAGCCTGCTGTCTTTTCTGCTGGTCAGCAACGCCGGTTTTCCCTGGCGGCTGGCTCCAACCGGGGCCATCTTTGCCCTGTGCCTGGGTATTCTTGCGGCGTCTGATGCACGGCTCGGGGTGCAGCAATGGGGGCACGCGGTGCGCTTGCGCTGGACGCCTGCGTTTTCGCGGGTGGGGGTGATCTCCATGGCCGCAAGCCTGGCATTGGCTGCCTACATCAGCCAGCAAGCCGCTGCCAGCGAGTACAAAATCGTCCAGGCTGTGAAACGTGCACTCATGGTTTCCCGTTCCGGGGATGCTCACAACCCGAAATGGAACAGGGCCAAACAGGACATGCTTCAGCTCATCCGGGAGGGTACGGCCATCAATCCGCATTACCGGAAAATCACCCCCATGGTGGCCGATGAACTGGCGCGCTGGGGAGACTGGAAAAATGCCTTGTGGATCTGGGAGTCGGTTGTGTCCTCACGCCCCCATGTGGTCGCCATCATGGCCAATATGGCTCGTGGCTACGCGCAAACGGGAAACTATGAAAAAGCGCTTGAATACCTTGAGCGCTGCAAAAAAATCCAGCCTAAAGCCGTCGGCGTGCGTGCGCTCGAAGTGATTCTTCTTGGCCGGATCGGCAACGAGCCTGAAGCAACAAAGCTTGCAAAGCAATACCTGCAAGAAGGCACCTACAACTACGATCTGCTTAATGCGGCCTGGCTGCTGGGCATGCGCAATGTCGACTACGATCTGGCGATCCAGGCACTGGAGCTGCGCAATCAAGACTGGCCGACGCAGCGAATCGACGGTTTGCTGCAACTGGGCCATATTTACGCGACCCAGAAAAAAGACGATGCCAAGGCCCTGGCGGCATACCAGGCCGCGCTTGCTGCCGCGCCAGAGCCTGTCAGGGAAGCCGTCCGCAAGCAGATCCCTCCCGCTTATCTGCCCCGTCTTTATTAAACAGTAGTGCTACCCAGCCGCTGCCACTGGACGGTGCAGGCGTGCTCGAGCAATTCCGCCAAATGCCCGGTCATGGGTTCATCCCCATCCGGGCGCGGATGCGTCTTTTCCTGCATGGAAACATCCCACCGCATGCCGCCCTGCAAAACTGCTGACGCACTGGCCACCAGCACGGTGCTGCAGCGGGTGCCATAGCCGTACTCGGGGTAGTCAACAAATGCACTGGACAGTGCCTGCTCCAGCGCCAGTGGCACGCCGGTGTTCGGCAAGTCGGCATCGCTGGCACGCTGGCGGTTGGCCAAGGCGGGCCAGAGTGGGGCCTCCAAAGACAGCAGGTCAGGCGCTGCCACTGCCGTCTTCAGGGCTTCCTTGAGTGCGCGGGTTTTGGGCCAAGGCGTATCCAGCGCTGCATTGGAGAGCCCGTAAATACCGGGCTCCAGCGTGCGCGAACGCCAGCCGGAGGAACTCACGGCGCTGGCAGCCCGGTCGTCAGAGGCCGTCGTTACATTGGCTTTATTGGTCAGCCAGACCCAGTTTTCACGCTGAAAGTCACCAAGCACCAGATTGCACCCGCCGTAAGCCATGCTGTTGGTTTGCGCCATGAACTGCGCCGCATCCATGTCGCCTTCAAGCCAGCGCATGACCAGCTCGCCGCGGGATTTTTCAGCCACCTGGGGCTGGGCCTCGCGCACATTGGTCAGCAGGGCCATCCGCCCGCCGGGTGTGATGCCCAGCCAGGTGCCACCGGCGCGCAGGTCGCGCCCCGAAATGATGTCTTGCCCCGCCGCTGTCTGCCAGCGCGCCAGGGGCAGGGTGGGGCGGTTCAGGAACTCATCACGGTTGGCCGCAATCACCAGCGGCCAGCGCCGGGATGCGTTGATGGCGAAGGCAACGAGGCACACCGGGGACCTTCTTTTTAAATGTCTTCCAGCAAAGGATAGGGCAGCGGCAGCAGCGTCAAGGCCGGGCCGCTGGCACTGCCTGCCGTCAGGCGTCCTCGACCTGTATCAGCGGCATCGGCGGCATCGGCGGCAGCGGCCGTTTGCATGGACACGATTGCATCAAACCCGCCTGCGGGGTGTGGCGCGCAGGCGGCCACCAGGCCGCAGGGCTGTTCGGCGTCCGAGGCATGAAACACCTCCTGGCCGACGGCCAGTTCGGCGTCGGCATGCACCAGGTAGGCTCGGCGCTTGAGCGTGCCGCGAAACTGGCTGCGCGCCACCACTTCCTGGCCGGGGTAGCAGCCTTTTTTGAAGTTCACGCCGCCCACCGACTCGTAATTGAGCATTTGCGGCACGAAGGCCTCAAAAACCGGCTGGGTGATCATGGCAATGCCGGACTGCACATTGAGCCATTGCCACAGCCCAGGCGCCAGGCGGGGGCCTGCGGGTGCGGGCGTGGCGGCAGGTGCGCACCACAGCGCGCGCGGCTGGCCGGAGCCCGGGTATAAAAACACCAGATTTACATCATCAAAATCAGTTTTTGCCCAGGCTGGTTGGTCGCTAGAAGCTATTGAATCAATAGCATCTCCAGCCAGGCCATACAGTGCAAAATCAGGGGTGGCGTCGCTCAGCTTGGCCTTGCTGCGCAGAACAAACATGGACAGGCGCTTGAGCGTGGCGGGCAAAATGTCGCGGCTGCAGACCAGCAAAATCTCGTCGTGGCTGCGTTTGAACACCACAAAACTGGCCTGCATGCGGCCTTTGGGATTACAAAAAGCCGCCAGACGCGCTTCAGACAGGCCCAGCAGCGCCACATCCTGCGTCAGCTGGCTCTGCAAGAATTTGGCGGCGTCTTCACCGGCGGCGCGTATCACACCGAGGTGAGTCAACTCGGCAACGCCGGACACGGGGGACGGAGGGGGAGAAGTGGTCACGGGGCAGATTCGGGGTTGGAGGAGGGGGTGTACGGCCTGAATTATCATAGACCTGAACTCTGGAACAGGTCTGGAGTTTGAGTTATCTGGAAGGTAGCAGGGTTGTGCATCGTTTTTTGATGAGTTTGCTGGTGCTGTTGTTTGCAGGCGCGCTGCTGGTATTTGGCAGCGCCTTGTGGTGGCTGCATAAGCCCCTGCCTTTGCAGCTCCCGGCGAACAGCCAGGTGCTGGACCTCGAAATTGAGCCCGGCACACCGGCCAGGGGCGTGGCCGACGCGGTGGTGGCCAGCGGCGTGCAAATGCCCGCGGGTCTGCTGCATGCCTGGTTTCGCCTGTCGGGCCAGGCCCGGCAAATCAAGGCCGGCAGCTACGAAATCGTGCCGGGCACCACCCCGCGCAAGCTGCTGAGCATGCTGGTGCGCGGCGAGGAGGCGCTCAAAAGCGTCACCCTGGTGGAGGGCTGGACCTTTGCCCAGGTGCGCGGTGCGCTGCAAAAGGCCGAGCAGTTGACGCCCGACACCCAGGGACTAGGCCCTGAAGCCATCATGGCAAAACTCGGCAAACCCGGTGTTCACCCCGAAGGCCGCTTCTTCCCCGATACCTATACCTATGCCAAGGGCAGCAGCGATCTGTCGGTGTTCAAGCGCGCGGCCCGCGCCATGGACAGGCGGCTGGACGCCGCCTGGGCGCAACGCAACGCCGACACGCCGCTGCAGACGCCCGAGCAGGCCCTGGTTCTGGCCAGCATTGTCGAGAAAGAAACCGGCAAGCCGTCCGACCGTGCCCAGATCGGCGGGGTGTTCACCAATCGCCTGCGCCTGGGCATGCTGCTGCAGACCGACCCGAGCGTGATTTACGGACTGGGCGCGCAGTTTGACGGCAATCTGCGCAAACAAGACCTGCAGCTAGATACGCCCTACAACACCTACACCCGGGCCGGCCTGCCGCCCACGCCGATCGCCATGCCCGGCAAGGCGGCCCTGCTGGCGGCGGTGCAGCCCGCGCGGACCAAGGCGCTGTACTTTGTGGCGCGCGGCGACGGCAGCAGCCATTTCAGCGCCAACCTGGACGAGCACAACCGTGCGGTCAACAAATACATACGAGGCCAGTAAAACGCATGGGTACCATAGGCCTCTTCATCAGCTTTGAGGGTATAGACGGCGCAGGCAAGTCCACGCACATCACGGCGCTGGCCGACGCCTTCAAGGCGCAGGGCCGGGTGGTGACGCTCACGCGCGAGCCCGGTGGCACGCCGCTGGCCGAGAAGCTGCGCACCCTGGTGTTGAACGACCCGATGGACCCGCTGACCGAAGCGCTGCTGATCTTTGCCGCCCGGCGCGACCATTTGCAGCAGGTGATAGAGCCTGCGCTGGCGCGCGGCGAGGTGGTGCTGTGCGACCGTTTTACCGATGCGACCTTTGCCTACCAGGGTGGCGGCCGCGGCTTCGACCTGAAGGTGCTGGCAACGCTCGAGCAATGGGCCCAGGCGCTACCGCAGGGCACCCTGCGCCAGCCCGACCTGACCGTCTGGTTCGACCTGCCGCCCGAGGTGGCGGCCGAGCGGCTTGCAGGCGCCCGCGTGCCCGACAAGTTTGAAGCCCAGCCCGTGGAGTTCTTTCGCCGGGTGGCCGACGGCTATGAAAAACGCGCGGCCGAAGCGCCGCAACGCTTTGCCCGCATCAACGCCGCCCAGGACCGCCACAAGGTCTGGCAGCAGGTCATCAGCGCGTTTGTGCGGCGCGGCTGGCTGGCCATCATGGTGGCAGCCAATGGAGGACCGAAATGAGTGCCCCCGTTCCAGCGCCCTGGATTGCACGGCAGCGTGATGCCTTGTTGGCCCAGCGCGGCCATGCCTGGCTGCTGCAAGGCCCCTCGGGCCTGGGCCAGTATGCGTTGGCGCTCGAATTGGCGCGGGCCTGGCTGTGCGACCAGCCGACCGAGCAGGGCGCTTGCGGCCAGTGCGGCAGCTGCCATGCGATCGAAGTGCACGCCCATGCCGACCTGTGCGTGCTGATGCCCGAGACCGTGATGATAGCCCTCGGCTGGCCGCTCGATGAAAAGGCGCAAGCCGACATCGACGACAAGAAACGCAAGGCCAGCAAGGAAATTCGCGTCGAAGCCATGCGCGATGCAGTCGAATTTTCCCAGCGCACCAGCGCCCGGGGCCGAGGCAAGGCCGTGCTGGTGTACCCGGCCGAGCGCATGAACAACGTCACCGCCAACGCGTTGCTCAAAACGCTGGAGGAGCCACCGGGCGACGTGAAGTTCGTGCTGGCCAGCGAAGCTGCCCACCACCTGCTGCCCACGATCCGCAGCCGCTGCCTGGGCCACACCATGAGCTGGCCCGACTTCGCGCAAAGCCTGGACTGGCTGCAAAACGAGATGGAACGCAGCCACGAAGGTGAGGGCGGGGCGAAAAAAGCCGCCAGACCGGTCCAGCCCAGTGACCTGCACGCTCTGCTGGTGGCCGCCGGTGGCCGCCCATCCGACGCCTTGACCTGGGCGCAAAGCAGTCCTGCGGCCGAGGCCGCCCAGCACTGGCAGGCCCTGCCCAAGGCCATGGCCCGCGGTGATGTCAGTGCGCTGGCTGACTGGGCGCCTGCGCAAGCCGTCGATGCACTGCAAAAGCTCTGTCACGACGTGCTGGCGACCCGGCTGGGCGCGCAGCCGCGGTTTTTCAGCGCCAAGGACCTGCCGGCACCCGCCAGCGGGAAGCCGGGCAGCCCGGCCTCTGCGGGTTCCGGCCTGTATGCGCTGGCCGCCTGGTCGAAGGAACTCGCCACGACCGCCCGCACCGTGGAGCATCCCTACAACCCTGGTTTGATGCTGGAATCGCTGGTCAGCCGGGCTCGCCTGGCCCTCAATGCAAAATAAGCCCGGCCCCCTTGCTGACAGTGCTACAGGCAACCGATAAACTAGCGCCATGAGCACTACGTCCCATCCGAATCCGCCCGGTTCTGCCGGCGCAGCCAGCGCACGGCCCAGCGTCATCCAGCTGGCGATCAAGGAAAAAGCTGCGCTGTACGCCGCCTACATCCCGCTGTTTACCGACGGCGGCATGTTCATTCCATCGGCACGCGAACACCGGCTGGGCGACGACGTGTATGTGCTGCTCACGCTGCCCGATGACAACCAGCGCTATCCGGTGGCCGGCAAGGTGGCCTGGGTGACCCCGGCCCGGGCCGCTGGCAACCGCACGCAGGGCGTGGGCGTCCGTTTTCCGTCCGACGAAAAATCGCGTTTGCTCAAGCTCAAGATCGAAGAAATCCTGGGGGCCCACCTGGCCTCCGAGCGCCCCACGCAAACCATCTAAAACCGGGGGCGCACGGCCGCCTTTCGTTTTTGCTATATTTTTAATAGCTTGCTGCGCATATTCTGCGTCGGCTACAAGCTCATTTCATAAACAAGCCGTTTCATTTCCATGTTCACCGACTCCCACTGCCATTTGAGCTTTCCCGAACTTCAGGCGCAGCTGCCGCAAATCCGGCAGGCCATGCGCGAGGCGCAGGTGGACCGGGCGCTGTGCATCTGCACCACGCTGGAAGAGTTTGAAACCGTGCACGCGCTGGCCACCACCTACGACAACTTCTGGGCCACCGTCGGCGTGCATCCCGACAACGAAGATGTGACCGAGCCCAGCCTGGACGACCTGCTGCGCCGCGCCGCCTTGCCCAAAGTGGTGGGTATCGGCGAAACCGGACTCGACTACTACCAGATGGGCGAACGCAAGGGCGGCCGCACCGTGGCCGACATGGAGTGGCAGCGCGAGCGCTTTCGAGTGCATATCCGCGCCGCCCGCCAGAGCGGCAAACCCCTGATCATCCACACCCGCAGCGCCTCCGACGACACCCTGGCCATCCTGAAGGAAGAAGGCGAGGGCGCTGGCCTGGCAGGGCGCGCCGGCGGTGTGTTTCACTGCTTTACCGAAACCCAGGCGGTGGCCCGGGCCGCCCTGGACTTGGGGTTTTACATCTCGTTTTCAGGTATTTTGACCTTCAAAAATGCCGCCGATTTGCGGGAAGTTGCCCAATTTGTACCGCTGGACCGCACCCTGATCGAGACCGACAGCCCCTACCTGGCCCCCATGCCTTACCGCGGCAAAACCAACAACCCGTCTTATGTGCCCTACGTAGCCCAGCAAATCGCCGAGCTGAAAAAGCTGCCGGTTCAAGCCATTGCCGAGGCCACCAGCCGTAACTTCGAGCAGCTGTTTACGGGGGTTCTGGCATGAATAGTATCTTTATAAATTACTTTAAAAAATCAATATATCTAATTGTTTTAATTGGATTTAATGTTTCTTTCGCGGGCTCGTACGAGGATTTTTTCATCGCCATCAAACGCGATGACCCGCAAACCATCCAGCAGTTGCTGGCGCGCGGTTTCGACGCCAACACCCTGGACCCGAACAGCCAGCACGGCCTCTACCTGGCCTTGCAGGAGCCATCCCTCAAAGCCGCCCAGGCGCTGATCGACTGGCCCAAAACCGACCTCAACCATCTCAACGCCCAGGGTGAAAGCGCGCTGATGATTGCAGCGCTCAGCAACCAGCTGGAAGTGGCCCGGCAGTTGCTGAAACGCGGCGCCGACGTCAACAAAACCGGCTGGAGCCCATTGCACTACGCCGCCACCCATGGCCATCTGGCCATGATCAGCTTGCTGCTCGAAAACCATGCCTACATCGACGCCGAATCACCCAACGGCAGCACGCCGCTGATGATGGCGGCCCTTTACGGCAGCGCCGAGTCGGTCAGACTGCTGCTCGAAGAAGGTGCCGATCCGCTGCTGAAAAACCAGCTAGGCCTCACAGCCATCGACTTCGCCCACCGCGCCAGCCGCATCGAGTCCGCGGAGGTCATCGCCAGATTTGTGCGCCGCGCACGTCCTGCGGGCCAGTGGTGATCTTTGGGAATCTGGCGCTCTTTGGCATTCCAAACTCGGTAGTTCTGGTTAGCCATGACCCCTATTTGAGTACCTTCGCAAGATAGAAAAACAGTCGAATGAGGTGTAAACAATATGAAAAAGAGCGTAACGACCAAGGGAGAATCCCCTTCTAGGCTGATCGATGCGAGGGTCAAGGAACTGGACGACTGGAGGGACAAGATGCTCTCCCATGTCCGCGCTCTCATCAAACAGGCCGACCCTGAGGTGGTTGAGGAGTGGAAGTGGAGCGTTCCGGTTTGGTCTCACGATGGACTGATCTGCACCGGCGAGACATACAAGAGCGCCGTGAAGCTGACTTTCGCCAAGGGCGCTTCGCTCAAGGACCCTTCAGGACTGTTCAACTCCAGCCTTGAAGGCAACGCCAGGCGCGCTATCGATATCCATGAGGGTGATGAAATAGATGAGGATGCCTTCAAGACGCTCATACGCGCCGCTGCAGCCCTGAACAGATCATCGGCCCGATAGTCGAATCCGGCGCCTCATGAGTTGGCGCCGATCCTAGCCGGCGCGATATCCGCCGCGGCTGCTTTTCGTTCCACCTGGCGGAGAGGATGGTAGCGCAGCGTAACTTCAATCCTCGAAGCTCACGTTGCTGCACATTTTCAGTTTAGAGACGCCTGCAAGCGCCTTCAACAGTTCTGAAGTCCGTCAGCGCCGCTTTGGGTTCTAGTGTTGCATATTCCACGATATATATTATGTTAAATAATAAATTCGCCGGCGATGCACTGATCGTTATGTCGTCCGGCAGACAGCAGTTACTTTGTCTTCTCAAACTGTGAAGCGCAGGTTCATCTCACCGCCATCGTCAGGCTGATAAAGCCGGCAGCTACCCGGGAGGCGCTTTCTCCTCAATGCATGACACTTGATCAAGATCAACCTTGCCGAAGGCCATCTGCCAGAAACTGACTGCTCAAGTATCTGACATGTAACAGGAACCAAATGCAACTTCAGTTTCTTGGTGCCACCGACACGGTAACCGGCTCCAAGTACCTCGTCCAGCACGACAAGACCAAGGTATTGGTTGATTGTGGCTTGTTCCAGGGCTACAAGCTGTTGCGTTTGCGTAACTGGACGCCGCTGCCAGTGAATCCGGCCGCCATCGATGCCGTGATCCTGACCCATGCCCACATCGACCACAGCGGCTACCTGCCGTTGCTGGTGCGTCAAGGCTTTCACGGCAAGGTCTACTGCACGCCCGCCACGCTGGACCTGTGCCGTATCTTGCTGCCCGATTGCGGCCACCTGCTGGAGGAAGAAGCCGAGTTCGCTAACCGCCACAAAATATCAAAACACACGCCGGCGCTGCCGCTGTACACGCGCCACGATGCCGAGCGCTGCCTCAGTCTGTTCCATTCCGTGGTCTACGACAAGAACTGGCAACCAGCGCCGGGCCTGCATGCCAGCCTCGCACCGTCGGGCCACATGCCGGGATCGTCGTTCGTGCGGCTGGACAACGGCTCACGCTCGATTTTGTTCTCAGGCGACATCGGGCGACCGAACGACATGGTACTGACGGCACCCTCCGTGGTGGACGGCGCCGACTACCTGGTAGTCGAATCGACTTACGGTGACCGGCTGCATCAGAGCAGCGACGTGCTGCTGGAGTTGGCTAACGTGATCAACCGCACGGCCGCGCGCGGCGGCGTGCTGGTGATCCCGGCTTTTGCCGTGGGACGGGCCCAGAGCCTGCTGTATTGCATCCACCTGCTCAAGGCGCGGGGCGTGATCCACAACCTGCCTGTCTACCTGAACAGTCCGATGGCGGCCAGCGCCATGCAGGTATACCTGAAGCATAGGGCCGAACTGCGGCTAACGGCGGCGCAATGCGAAGCGATGGCGCTTACGGCACACGTTGTGGAAACGCCGGAGGAATCGCGCCTGCTCAATGCCCGGCGCGGCCCGATGGTCATCATTGCCGCCAGTGGCATGGCTACTGGCGGCCGTGTGGTGCATCACCTCAAGGCCTTTGCACCGGACAAGCGAAACACCATCCTGTTCGCCGGCTTCCAGGCCGGCGGCACACGCGGTGCCACGATCGCCAGCGGCGCACCCACGGTGCGCATCCATGGTGAAGACATCCCCGTGCGGGCCGAAGTGGCCATGCTCAACCACCTGTCGGCCCATGCCGACGCGGCTGAGATCATTAGCTGGCTGAGTGGCTTCAAGTTCCCGCCGAAGCAGACCTTCATCACCCATGGAGAGCCCGCGGCCGCCGACGCCATGCGCCAACGCATCGAGCGAGAACTGCACTGGAGCTGCCACATGCCCGGCTATCTGGAGTCGGTCACCCTTACCTGACGGGCGTCACGTCAGCGAGCGTGGTAGACATGGCTGGTCGCCTGCTTCAAATAATGCGTGAGAACTTCGCGCGGTCGCGGTCGGCCTGCAGGTAGCGGTCAAACACCATGGCCACGGCGCGCACGAAGAACCAGCCGCTGGCCGTGACCTGGATGCCAGCTTCGTCCAGCAGCACCAGGCCCGCTTCGGCCAGTTTGCGCAACTGCTCGAGCTCGGTGGCGAAGTAGCGTCGGAAGTCCAGCAGCCAGGCCAACTCGATCGATTCAAACAATACCTGGCCCTGGCACATCAGCGCCATGATCACGGCCTGGCGGGCCAGGTCGTCCCGGCTCAGCGCCAGCCCACGCGCCACGGGCAATCGCCCTTGGTCCAGATGATCGCAATATTCCCCCATCGTCTTGGCGTTCTGGCTGTAAGTGGCGCCAATGCAGCCGATGGCCGAGATGCCCAGGCCAATCAGGTCGTAGTCGGGCTGAGTGTTGTAGCCCTGGAAATTACGATGCAGCCGCCCCTGGCGCTTGGCCACGGCCAGTGCGTCGTTGGGCAGCGCGAAGTGGTCCATGCCGACGTAGGTATAGCCGGCGCTCAGGAACGCCGAGAGCGACTGCGACAGCATGACCACCTTGACCGCAGCGCCGGGCAACTCTGCCGACACGATGCGCCGCTGCGGCTTGAAACGCTCCGGCAGATGCGCATAGGCGTACAGCGCAATGCGGTCGGGCCGCAGCTGTTGCACCTGGGCCAGCGTGCGCGCGAACGATTCCGGCGTCTGCCGCGGCAGGCCGTAGATCAGGTCCACGTTGACCGAGTCAAAGCCGATCGCCCTCGCCTGCTCCATCAGCCTGAATACCCGGTCGGCCGGCTGGATGCGGTGCACGGCTTTCTGCACCTCGGGATCAAAGTCCTGCACCCCGAGGCTGATCCGGTTGAAGCCCAGTTCGGCCAGCGCGGCCAGGCGCACGCCGTCTACCATGCGCGGATCAATTTCGATCGAGCATTCGCTGCCTGGTGCCAGCTCGAAGCTACGCTGCAGCATGGTCATCAGTTCCTTGAGCTCATCGTCGGACAGAAAGGTAGGGGTGCCACCGCCCAGATGCAACTGCGAGACCGTCTGGCCAGGGCCGAGTTGGGCCACGTGCAGGTCCACCTCGCGCTGGAGGTAGCGCAGGTAAGCCGCCGCCCGGCTGTGCTGCTTTGTGATGATCTTGTTGCAGGCGCAGTAGTAGCACAGCGATTCGCAAAACGGGATGTGCACATACAGCGATAGCGGCAGCGCCAGAGCTGCCGGTCCAGTCCGACGCTGGGCCAACGCCTGCTCGTAGTCGGCTGCCGTGAACGCTTCGACGAAGCGGTCGGCCGTCGGGTAGGAGGTGTACCGAGGACCGGGAATGTCGAATCGGCGCAGCAGGTCGGGCGAAACAGTAATCATGAAACAGAGTGTGCAGCGTCCTGTGGCCCGCCGGTTTGATCTGGATCAGAAGAATCCCGGCCAACCCTCAGGCAAGAGTCACTGCGTCTTGCGCGGCGCGTGGTGCCCCGTCACGGCCATGACCTCCAGCGCGGCCCCCAACCCGATCGGCACCGCCAGCTTCCGGATCTTCTTGAAGAGAGGCCGGTATTCCCCATCGGGTTCGTGACCGACGAGCGGATCACGGTTTTGCTGGAAGGCCGCGTCGAGTTCCGCCCAGTCCGCCTCGGTAAGAACACGTTCGGCCAGCGGCAACACCTGTGTTTCCTCAATACGCATGTGCTCAAGATAGAAGTCGACATACTTCTGCATGGATGTTTCGAAGCGCCGGCGCCGTTCTTCTCCCTGCGAAGTCTCGCCCATCATCTCGAAGCCGAGCAAATCATGTTCGAGGTCACGGATGGATCGTTCACCGCACGCATGCTCATGGTCCAGGCGGTCCAGCACCTCGGCTGCTTCGGCGCTGCGCGCGCGAAGTTTCGGAAACAGCAACGCGCTTTCCTTGGGGTGATGGAGGCGCTCTGGAAACTCGTCGACATAAAACAGCATGGCGCGCAGTACACTGAAGTCGGGCAGAGTACTGCGGCGACGGTGCTCGGATAGCAGCAAAACAATCGAGCGAAGCATGGCCGACAGGGCGCGATGTTCGGCGCAAATGATGTTGGACGCGAGGTGCAGCATGGCAGATTCCCTCAAGGCATCAACACAGTCGATCGGGACTACGATGCTTGTATCATGATCCATCACCCCCCGGCCTTGAATGACATAGATCAAGAACGGCCGCGATTGCGAGGCTGGCCTTGGACGCCTGATGCCGAACACCTAGGCGCGAACTGGCAAGACAACGTAGGAGTTGACTCCTTTTGTTGGTTCGGCTCTCACGCTGGACATGCTCCCGTGCCCCCCCGATCCGGCACTCTACGTACAAGCTGATATCGCTGCTTTCAAAGGCGTTGCCGTGGAGCCGAGTGGAGTGTCGAGGCATATATAACCTCTATGGAATGATTTCTTTCATAGGCATTTTGCAGCTCGGCCGTCCCCCTTCCGTCAAGCCAGATCAAGCCGCAGGCAAGGCGTGCGCAGCACCTTTACTTGCGAAATATCAAAGACATGCCCGGGTCAACTGCATAGAGTTGAATCTGCATCGCATCTCGCGGCGCGTGTTACTTCAATTCAAGGAGAACCAAAATATGAAGACGGACTCCGACATTGAGCTGGATGTCAAACTCGCTGCCGAGCACAAACGCAGCGATTCCGAAATCGCGCAAGCCGCAGCCTCTGCCTTGCGTTGGAGCTCACTCGTTCCTGACGAGCGGGTAAAAGTCGAGATCGAAGACGGCTGGGTAACCCTGACCGGCGAGGTCGACTGGGGCTACCAGCTTGCCAGCGCCGAGCAGAGCATCCGCCCGCTCGTTGGCGTACGCGGTCTGACCAACCGCATCACCATCAAGCCCCGTGCCAGCTCCAAGGATATCGGCGCCGAGATCACCGCGGCGCTCACGCGACAGGCAGCGCGCGAAGCCAAGCACATCGACATCGAGGTCACTGGTGGCGTCGTCACGAGCAGGGGCAAGGTGCACTCGCTGGCGGAGCATAAGGCAGCCATTGGCATCGCCTTCGCGGCACAGGGGGTTTCGCGCGTGGTGGACAAGCTCGAGGTCGGCACCTAGCCGTAACCGGACACATTTTCCCGTCGTTTCTTCAACCAACCCAGGAGACCATCATGACAACTCATCTGCGTGTACTCGAACCCGGCTTCAGCGACACCTTCGAATCAGCCCTGCGCCGATTCTTCGCTCCGGTTCAGTTCGAGCTCAATCCCCAGGCCCTCCAAATGCGCCTGGACATCTCTGAAAAAAATGGCAGCTACGTGGCCAAAGTCGACCTGCCTGGTGTCAAAAAAGAAGACATCAACGTGCGCATCGACGGCAACTTCGTGCAGATCGACGCCGAGGTCAAGCAGGAAAAGGAAACCAAGGGAAGCGATGACAAAGTGCTGCGCAGCGAGCGCTACTATGGCAGCGTGTCGCGCACCTTCAGCCTGCCCCAGGACGTGGACGATGCCAAGGCCCAGGCAACATACGCCGAGGGCGTGCTGACGCTGGAGCTGCCGAAAAAGGCTACCGCTGCTTCCAAGAAACTGACGGTGCGATAGTCGTTTTCCACTGATCGCCCCTGTCGACAGCAGCAGCCCATCCGCAGTGAGCGATGGGCTGTTGTACTTTTGGCGAGCCGCGCGATTGCTGCGGTTGCGTTGCGCCCACATGTTTCCCTCCCGGAACCCATCCTAGCGTTCGGAATAAAGCAGGTAACGGTAGGCGGATTGCGCAAGAATGCATGTCGCACCCCAGGATACAGTTCCGTGAGCGGAACACCGGGATGCGGCGCGAGCCGCGCCACGATATCGGGGTAGGGAATCAGGGCCACATTGTTGGCGGCCCGCCGGTCAAAGCCAAAAGCCTTGAGGTCGGACCTACGGGTTTGGAGGGCGACGATTTTCTCTGCCGCCGCCTGGGCTTGCTCGAAGCTCGTGAACGGCGAGGACGTGTCGCTACTGACCCCGTGGCAGCAGCGATGAGCAGCCACTAAGTGCCGTGCGGAAAAGCAACAGAAGAAATCGCCGTTTACCCATATGATCCACTTTGCCCATCAAGTGAGAACGGCGGCTTGATCCACATTAACGCAGCCGGCGAATGCCACCCCTGTACGCCCGAACCCGACCAAACGCCGGCATGCGGCGCGGCCCGGTTCAGGAGTTCGCCTCGTCCAGCCGCACCAGCAGCACGGGCATCGTGCTGCTGCGCACCACCCGTTCGGCCTCGCTGCCCAAGGTCAGGCGGCTGAAGCCGCGGCGGCCATGGGTGCCCATTACGATCAGGCCGCACCCGGCCTTTTTGGCTTCGTCGATGATGACATCGGCAATACGCCCCTGCGTCACCTCGCGCAGCAAGGTGTCCGCCTGCACACCGGCATCGGCTGCGGCTCGCTTGGCCTTGGTGAGCACGTCTTCTCCGTACCGGCGAAGGTCATTCAGCATCTCCTGGTAGCTGGTCACTGACGACATCTCCACAAGCATCGGAAAATTGTCCGCTACATGCAGCAGGGATAACTGTGCCCTTTGCTCGGCGGCAAGGCCGATGGCTTCACGCAAGCCACGTTCGGCCGTAACGCTGCCATCGAGAGGAACGAGAATTCTGTGGTACATGGTGGGTTCCTTCAAGGCCGGTCCAGGAGAGTGCCCGCCGCCGGCCACCCGGGCGGACGGTTAAATTCTGTATCCCGGATGAATGCGTGCACTTGAGATATCTCAACCCCACGTCAGGAAGTCATGCAGCCATATCCCCTCGCACCAGCGTATGCGCTCCCATCTATGCTTTTGCCCGCTTCGCAAGACAGGTCGGCGCAAAAGCTGTGCGGCTTGCCCGTTGATCTGCATCAATGGCATGGACCGGCAGACGCTTATGCTCTTATGCTGTAGGTGAGGAATATCCGTTCGCAACCACATGACGACCACATGGGCAAACCTATGGGAAAGGCATCGAAATGAGTCACACCCTTCCCAAGGTCATGTCCCATGTGTTGTGGCCGATCTATATCCCTGTCGCGGTGCTGTTGATCGAACCACCGGGGCCACGCCGGCGGGCGCTGATCGCGCTGGTGGGTACCGGGGTCGCGGTGGGCGCCTTCCTGCTGTACCACCTGGTCGACTACCCGGTGAGCTCGCAGCTGGTGGGGCAACACATCCAGTACGTCTCGCCGCCGCATTTTCTGGCTATGGTGTCGACCCTGTACCTAGTGTCCACCACGCTCGGCCTCATGCTGTCCACGCACCCGAAAGCGAAGATCTTCGGCGCCCTGACTCTGTTGTCCTTTGCCGTCGCCTACGGCTTCTACACCACCTGGTTCATTTCGGTCTGGTGCTTCTTTGCCGTCTTGTTGAGCACCGTAGTGTATTTCCGTTTTCTTCCCCGCCGCTCGCTGAGAGAGAGCTTCCCGTGAACGCTGCGCCCGGTCCGGAAGTTGGCGGCACCCAGCCTGATGGCGGCAAACCAATGGGAGAGGCTGCCGCACTGGTCAACATCCTCTCAACGGCACTGCATGCGGCACTGTTAGAAACCCACGTCTCGTGGGTGCTGCTGGCCGGCGACACCGCCTACAAGATCAAGAAGCCAGTGCGGCTACCATTTGTCGATTACGGCACGCTGCAAGCGCGAGGTCATTTCTGCGAAGAGGAGTTGCGGCTGAATCGGCGGCTGGCGCCATCGCTGTACCTGGGCATCACGCGTATCACCGGTACGCCGCAGGCGCCTGTGCTCGACGGTCCGGGGCCGGTGTTGGAGTATGCGGTGCGCATGCGACGCTTCGCACCGGGTTCGCTGTTCAGCGAGCGACTCGCCGCAGGCACTCTGCGCGCCGACGACGTCGACCGGCTGGCCGCACTGCTTGCCGACTTTCATGCGCGCGCGCCGCACGCCGAAGCTGCGAGCGATTTCGCCAGCGCCGAACGTCGGCGCGCCGGTGTCATGGCGGCGCTCGAAGGCGTGCGATCGCTGGCGAGCAAGACCGAGCTGGCCGCGCTGCGGGCTTGGCTCGAAGCCGAGGCCACCGCGCTGGCGCCATTGTGGATGTCCCGCAAGGAGAACGGCCGCGTGCGCGAATGCCATGGCGACCTGCACCTCGCCAATGTGGTGAGCCTCAATAGCGACGTGGTGGTCTTCGACTGCATCGAGTTCGACCCGGCGCTGCGCTGGATTGACATGCTTGACGACGCGGCGTTCGTCATCATGGACTTTATCGCCCAGGGCCGGCGCGACTTCGCGTTCCGATTCATCAACGAGTGGCTCGATCGCACTGGCGACCATGCGGGCCTGCCGGCGCTGCGTTTTTCGATCGTCTACCGCTCGCTGGTGCGGGCACAGGTGGAACTCTTGCGCCATGCGCAGGACGGCGCCCGGCGCTATCTGCAGACGGCGCTGGCCTGGATCTACCGGCGCGACGCGCAGCTCTTTATTACCCACGGCCTGCCGGGTTCGGGCAAGACCTTCGCTGCGCAACGCCTTCTGGAGCAGGAAGGCGCGATCCGGCTGCGTTCGGATGTCGAGCGCAAGCGCCTGTTCGGGCTCGGCATGCTCGAGGATTCGCGCGCCAGCGGGCTAAACCTGTACGGCGCCGACACCACCACGCGCACCTACGAGCACCTGTTCGGGACGGCGCGCATCGCGCTGCAGGCAGGCTACCCGGTGATCCTCGACGCCGCGTTCCTGCGCCGCATGGAACGGGCCCAGGCCTTCGCGCTCGCACGCTCGCTCGACGTGCGGTTCTTCATCATCGACTGCAAGGCGCCGCTGCCGGTGCTGCGCGAGCGCCTGCTGGCCCGCCGGGGCGATCCATCCGAGGCCGATCTCCCTGTGCTTGAGCGCCTGCGCACAACCACCGATCCGCTTGACGGCGACGAGCTTGCTTTTGTTCTCGCCATGCCTGGCAACGTGTTCCGTTGATGCTTTCGCAACCCCCACCTCGCTAAAGCCAGTGCCCGCCTTGAGTTTTGTCAAGGCGGGACATACTCGCCTACGCTACAGTGGCTGGAACGCCCTCCAGCCATGCAAACCCTGCCAAATCATCCCACGCCCAGCAAGCTGCGCCTGCGGCGGCTGGGTATCGACACCTACCAGGAGCCGGTGCTGTTCATGCACCGCGACTGCCGTGTCTGCCACTCGGAAGGCTTCGAGGCGCAATCGCGGGTGGAGCTGGCGCTGGGTGAGCGCATCATTGTCGCCACGCTGAACGTGGTGTCTGGCGACTTTCTCGCGCCCGACGAGGCCGGCCTGTCCGAAGCGGCGTGGCGTCTGCTCAAGGCGCAAGAGGGCGACATGGTCTCGCTGCGCCACCCCTCGCCGCTCGAATCGCTGGGTCATGTGCGCGCCAAGGTCTATGGACGGCACCTCACCCAGGCGGCCATCACGGACGTGATTGAAGATGTGGCCGCCGGTCGCTATTCGGACCTGCAATTGGCGGCCTTTGTCACCGCCTGTGCCGGCGACCGACTGGACCTGGAAGAAACCGTCTCGCTTACCCGCGCGATGGTCGCCGTCGGCGAGCGGATTGACTGGGGCGAAGGCCTGGTCATGGACAAGCACAGCGTGGGAGGGCTGCCGGGCAACCGCACAACCATGGTGATTGTGCCCATCGTGGCGGCTTGCGGGCTACGAATGCCCAAAACCTCATCGCGCGCCATCACCTCCCCCGCCGGTACGGCCGAAACCATGGAAACACTGGCGCCGGTGGACCTGGATGTGGCGCAGATCCGCCGGGTGGTGGAACGCACCGGCGGCTGCATTGTCTGGGGTGGCGCGGTGCGCCTGAGCCCGGCGGACGACATCCTGATACGGGTGGAACGCCCGCTGGACCTGGACAGCCAGGGTCAGCTGGTGGCTTCTATTCTGTCCAAGAAGGTGGCCGCGGGCTCTACCCACGTGCTGATCGACATGCCCGTGGGGCCCACCGCCAAGGTTCGTAGCGTGCAAGCAGCGGAGTTGCTGGGCCGGCTGCTTAACCAGGTGGGCCAGACCCTGGGACTGCAGGTGCGCGTGGTGCAGACTGACGGCCTGGCCCCGGTGGGCCGGGGCATCGGCCCCGCGCTGGAGGCACGCGACGTACTGGCCGTGCTGCGCAACCAGGCCGACGCGCCGGCCGACCTGACCAAGCGCTCGCTGCTGTTGGCCGGCGAAATTCTCGAGTTCGGTGGCGCCACGCCGGCCGGTGGCGGACTGGCGCTGGCCAGCGCCGTCCTGGCCGATGGGCGGGCCTGGCGCAAGTTCCAGGATATCTGCGCGGCTCAGGGCGGCCTTCGCGAGCCGCCCGTAGCTGCCCACCTGCAGGCGGTGTATGCGCTACGTAGCGGCAGCGTTCTCGCCATCGACAACCGGCGCCTGGCCCGCATCGCCAAACTGGCCGGTGCTCCGGAGGCGGCTTGCGCGGGCATCGACCTGCATGTTCGGCCGGGTGAGTTCGTCGAGCGCGGCCAGCCGCTGTTCACGCTGCACGCCGCCACGCCGGGTGAGCTGGCCTATGCGCTGGAATATGTGGCCTCGCAGGCCGAGACGGTGCATGTGCAGGAGGATGCCTGATGCTGATCGTCGCCCTTCCCGGTGAGGCCCGGCTCGCGGGCAGGCTGGCTCGCCTGCTGTGCTGCGACTGGAGCGCGCTGTGGCAGCACCGCTTTCCCGATGGGGAAACCCTGGTGCGCATTGACGCGCCGGTGCAGGGCCGCTGCGTCGTGCTGGCCGGCAGCCTGCACCAGCCCGACGGCAAGACCCTGCCCCTACTGTTTGCCGCCGATGCGGCACGCGACCTGGGTGCAGCGCAAGTCGGCCTGGTGGCGCCCTACCTGGCCTACATGCGGCAGGACCACCGCTTTAACCCGGGCGAGGCGATCACTTCGCGTAGCTATGCACGGCTGCTGTCGGCATCGATTGATTTCCTGGTCACGGTCGACCCGCACCTGCATCGCTGGCGCAATCTGGGCGAGATCTATCCGATTCGCACGCAGGCGGTCGCGGCAGCACCCATGATCGCGCGCTGGCTGCGAAGTCACGTCGACCGCCCGCTAGTGATCGGGCCTGACCAGGAAAGCGCGCAATGGGTTGCCGAGGTGGCCAGGCTGACGGATGCCCCCTGGACGGTGCTGAGCAAGACCCGCCTGGGCGACCGCGATGTACGCGTCACGCTGGCCGATGATGGCCCCTGGCTCGGCAGGACGCCGGTGCTGCTGGACGACATCATCTCCACCGGCCAGACACTCCTGGCCGCCGCCGCGACCTTGATGCAAGCCGGCATGCCCGCACCCCTGTGCATCGGGGTGCATGCCCTTTTTGACAGCGGCGCACTGCAACGGCTACAGGACGCGGGCGTGACACGCGTGGTGACCTGCGATACGATTTCTCACGCCTCCAATGCCATCCGCCTTGCGCCGCTGCTGGTCAGGGCCGTGCTCGCCGTCTCAAACCACAGTACACAGGGCAAGCCGCCGTGACGTCCAAACAGGTCCTGCTGATCCAGGGTCACCCCGACGCGTCCGCTCACCACCTGTGCCATGCGCTGGCCGCGGCCTACACCAGCGGCGCGCATGAAGGCGGCCACAGCGTGCGCTCGCTCAATGTGGCGGAACTCGACTTTCCGTTGCTGCGCAGCCAGAAAGCCTGGGAGGAAGACGGGCCACCCGATGGACTACAGCAGGCGCAGGACGACATCCGCTGGGCCCAGCACATCGTGCTGTTCTTCCCGCTGTGGCAAGGAGACATGCCCGCGCTCCTGAAGGGTTTTCTGGAACAGGTGGTCCGGCCCGGCTTTGCCTTTGAACGCGAGGGCGGCAGCACCGCCTTCTCGAAAAAGGGGCTGACAGGCCGCTCGGCCCGCGTCGTGGTCACGATGGGCATGCCCGCCCTGCTCTACCGCTGGTACTTCCGCGCACACAGCGTCAAGTCGCTGGAACGCAACATTCTGGGTTTTGCCGGCATAGCACCGATGCATGAGACGCTGATCGGGATGGTGGGCAATTTCAAGGCAGACGATGGGGAGCGGTGGCTGGGAAAGCTGCGGCGACTGGGACTAAAAGCGCAGTGATGCATGTCACTGAGGTTCACCAATGAACCAAAGTCGGGCCATGCCCGTAACACGCACCGGGAGCTCAAATCGGGTGATGGAGCAGACCGGCAAATTTGAGGACCCGTCCGTCCGGGACGCTGACGAAGTAGCCGGGGCTTTCTGGGCAAACCTCGACAGCGGGCTGACGTCGCAGGAAGCCGCACGTCGGCTTTCGGAAAGCGGCCCCAACGAATTGCGCGCAGCCCCACGCGCACCCGCCTGGCGCCGCATCCTGGCACACTTCCAGGATCCGCTGATCTACCTGTTGCTGGCCGCCATTGCCATCTCGCTCATCGCCTGGGCGATCGACGGCTGGGTCGGCTGGCCCGTCGACGCGATCGTGATCGCGGCCATCGTCGTCCTCAACGGCGTTCTGGGTTATGTGCAGGAAGCGAAGGCCCAGGATGCCGTGGCTGCGCTGGCCCGGATGACCGCGGTGACCTCGGCGGTCGTGCGTGACGGGCAGGTGCTGCGGGTGCCGAGTGCCGAACTGGTGCCCGGGGACTTGCTGGTGCTCGGCGAAGGTGACGCCGTCGGAGCGGATGGGCGCCTGGTGCTGGCCACATCGCTGCGTGTACAGGAAGCCTCGCTGACGGGCGAGAGCGAGGCGGTGCTCAAGGATGCGGCCACCTTGCGCGAACCGGCCACCCTCGGCGACCGGCTCGATATGGTCTTCAAGGGCACCGCCATCGCGCAGGGCAGCGGCCGGGCCGTGGTGACGGCGACCGGCATGGACACGCAGGTGGGCGCCATCGCCGAAATGCTCAAGGCGACCACCCAGGAACAGACGCCATTGCAAAAGGAAGTCGCCCGCATCGGGCGCATGCTGGGCATCGCGGTGATCATCATTGCCCTGGTGGTGGTCGCAACCGTTCTGCTGCTGTCGGAAATCCACAACGCGGCCGATGTCATTGATGTGTTGCTGCTGGGTGTCGCCCTGGCCGTGGCGGCCGTGCCCGAAGGGCTGCCGGCGATCCTGTCGGTGGTGCTCGCCCTGGGGGTTCAGCGGATGGCCAGGCACCACGCGATCGTCAAGAGCCTCTCGTCAGTGGAAACGCTGGGCTGCGCCTCGGTCATCTGCTCGGACAAGACCGGCACGCTGACCCGCTCGGAGATGACCATCGAACGGGTCATGACCGCTTCCGGCGGAACCCGTATCACCGGGGTGGGATACGCTCCCCACGGCCAGGTGGAACACGAGGGCGCCAGGCTCGGCGCCGGTGCGCTGCATGCCGAGCACGTGGTGGTGCTCAGCGGAGGCAGCCTGGCCGGCAACGCAGACCTGCGCCAAAGCGAGGACGGTGCCTGGGAGATCCACGGCGACCCCACCGAAGCGGCCTTTCTGGTGGCCGAGCGCAAGCTGGGCCATGCCGAAATGCGCGCGCGGCGCGAGCAGCGTTTCGAGCGCATTGGCGACATCCCGTTCACGTCCGAGCGCAAGATGATGTCGACGATAGCGCTCGATCACGAACGCGGCGACGCGGTCGTCGTGGTCACCAAGGGCGCGCCGGACGTCCTGCTGGGGAGGTGCAGCCGGGCACGGGTGGGGATGGAGTCGGTCGAACTCGACGACGCGCTGCGGGCGAAGATTCTGGCCGACGTCGACACGCTGTCCGATGCCGCGCTGCGCACGCTGGCCGTGGCCTACCGCCCCCTCGGCCCGGACGAGGACCCGCAGGCCACGGACACCCTGGAGCGCGACCTCATCTTCGTCGGCACCGTGGGCATGATAGACCCGCCGCGTGAGGAGGCTGCGCAGGCCATTGCCGAAGCGCAGCGCGCCGGCATCCGGATCATCATGATCACCGGCGACCACCCGCGCACCGCGGCCCGCATTGCCGCAGACCTGGGCATCGTCGATGCCGGCGCCGCGGCACTGACGGGCGCCGAGCTCGATGCGCTCGACGATGCGGGGTTCGCGGAGGCGGTGCGCAAGACGTCGGTCTACGCCCGGGTCGCGCCCGCGCACAAGCTGCGCATCGTCGACGCGCTGCAGGCCCGTGGAGACATCGTCGCGATGACGGGCGACGGCGTCAACGACGCGCCGGCGCTCAAATCGGCGGACATCGGCATCGCGATGGGCATGACCGGAACCGAGGTAACCAAGGAGGCGGCCAAGATGATCCTTGCCGACGACAACTTCGCGACCATCATTGAGGCGGTGCGCGAAGGTCGCGGCATCTTCGACAACATCCGCAAGTTCCTGCGTTACCTGTTGTCCTCGAACATGGGCGAGGTGCTGACGGTGTTCCTCGGTGTGGTCGGGGCAGGCGTGATCGGACTGACGGGCACGCAGACCGCCGGCGGCGGCGCGGTGGTGCTGCCGCTGCTGGCCACACAGATCCTGTGGCTCAATCTGATCACCGACTCCTGGCCGGCACTGGCGATGGGCGTGGACCCGCCAACCGACGGCGTCATGGCCCGCAAGCCGCGCCGGCTGAGTGCGCGGGTGATCGACGCCCGCATGTGGGCGGGGGTGCTCCAGATCGGTGTGGTGGTGGCCATGGTGACCCTGCTGACCATGGACATGTACCTGCCGGGAGGGCTGATCGAAGGCACACAAGACCTCGCCACCGCACGCACCGCGGGCTTCACGGTGCTGGTGTTCGCCCACCTGTTCAACTGCTTCAACGCCCGCTCCGACACCACGAGCGCGTTCACCCGCCTGTTCGTCAACCCCTGGCTGTGGGGCGCGGTTGCCCTGTCGGCGCTGCTGCAGGCGGCGGTTGTCAACCTCGACGTTCTCAATCTCGCCTTCGGCACCGTGCCGCTGACGCTCCATCAGTGGCTGGTCTGCGCGGCGATGGGCAGCGTCGTGCTGTGGTTCAGCGAACTGCGCAAACTGGTGGGTCGCGCAGTGGGGCGACGAGCTGGCGCCGGGGGCGCCCCATGAATTAACAGCACCGGGCGTTTGTTCGATCTGTCTGACAATATCGACTCCGCGACGATCAACCGGATCCTTCCCTTGGAACTCCTATCCCCCGTCATGTCCACCGTGTCAGCCCTGGCTGCGCACTTGCGGCCGGCGCTTTGATCGGCCTCGAACGCGGCTGGCGCGAGCGCGAGCGCGCTGAGGGGAGCCGCGTCGCAGGATTGCGAACGTTCGCGCTGTTCGGCCTGCTGGGCGGCGTGCTCGGCGTCCTGAGCGAGACCTTAGCCCCCTGGCCATCCTCGCCGTAGTGTCCTATCGCGAGAACGTTCATGCCCATGGCAGCTTGAGCGCGACCACCGCTGTCGCCGCGCTGCTGACGTACTCGCTCGGTGCGCTGGCCGGCGCAGACCATGCTGCCATCACGGTCGGCACGGCAGTCGTCATCGCGGTGCTGCTCGATCTCAAGCCCACGCTGCACCGCTGGCTGCGGCTCGTGGAGCACAGCGAACTCGGCGCGGCGCTACAGCTGCTCGTGCTGTCGGTCGTCATCCTGCCGCTGCTGCCGGATGCCGGCTACGGCCCCTATGCCGCGCTGAACCCTTATCGTCTGTGGTGGGCGGTGGTCCTGATTGCCGGCATGTCCCTGTGCGGCCATGTCGCGATGCGGTTCACCGGCCCCCAGCGCGGAATCTTCTGGACCGGCTTGCTCGGCGGCCTGGCCTCCTCGACCGCAGCCACGCTCATGCTCGCCAGGCGTGCCCGGGCGGAACCGGCGCTCACCGATGCCGCAGCGGCCTGCACATTGGCCGCGTGCGGCATGATGTTCCTGCGCATAACGGTGATCGTGTTCACGCTCCAGCCTGCACTCGGGCGGCCGCTCGGGGTTCCCATGGTGGCTGCAGGCGCCGCCCTTCTCGGCCTGGCCGCGTGGCAGCGAAAGCGCGGCACGTCTGGCGCTGTCGCGTCGGAGGGCGATCCTATCGCGCCCTTCGGCCTGAGCACCGCGCTCGGCTTCGGCGCGTTTCTCGGCCTGATGGCGGTGCTGACCCAGGCCAGCAAAGCGTGGTTGGGCAACCCCGGCCTGTATGCGCTGGCCACACTGTCGGGGCTGGCCGATGTCGACGCCGTCATCATCAGCGTGATGAAAATGCAGGCGGCAGGCAGCCTGGCGGTGACCGCCACCGTGGCTGCCGTGGGCCTCGCGACCGCAGCCAACATGGTGGCGAAGGCCTGCATTGCCGCCGTGATCGGCGGGATGCCGCTCGGTCACCCTGTCGCAGCCAGTTATGGCCTTTCGATTGCTGCCGGCTCGGCGGCCGCCGTCCTCATGACGCTGGGGTGAGTGAGCCGGAGTTCAAAACTGCCAGCGGAAGACCCGTGGTGCAGCTTCGCCCTGGCGCGCCAGCTTCAGCTCAATCGCCGTGGGCCAGGGCGCGGTCATCGCAAACTCGAGCAGACCCTCACGATGATGTCCGCCGGGCGCAGCCCCCGTCCAGGCCAGCGGCCTGATCTCGCGGCCATCGGCTGTGACCAGCGTTGCGGTCGTCACGAGGTCATCGTTGAGGTCGCTGCTGTGGGTGTCGAGCACGATGGCGAATTGCCAGCGCGCGTTGCCGGCGCCGACCACCCTGGGCGTGACCTTCACCGTCACACCTTGCTGGACCGATGTCTGGGTTGCTGCCGGCGCACCATCTTGCGCAAACGCGCTGAACGCCGCAGCCGTCAAGGGCAGCAAAAGCAACAGGACGAGCAGGTTCTTCGCGGGAATGCAACGCCATGCCAAAGAAACGATTGCCATGTTGTGCTCCTTGTTCATACCGTCTTGAACGACGCAGCGCTCGCCGAATCCTTCACCATGCGCGTCACGCACCAGTCCGCGTAAACGGTGCCCAGCAGTCTGCCGAGCCAGCGTCCCGGAAAACCGGACGGCAGGTTGTAGTCGATCCAGACGCGCAGCCGGGTCTTCCCTTCCCTGGGCGCCAGTTCAAAACCCATCCGGTACGGGCCAATCATCAGCAAGTGCGGTTCGCCCCGGGTTTCCCAGGTTTTCAGGACAGGGGGGTGTACTCGCTCACCACCTCTTCAACACTTAGCGCAATGCCCAGAACCCGTCCTTCCAGGCGTATCCATGAGCCGACGGCCTGGCCCTGCTGGCTATCGGTCGTGATTTTCATCGCGGAGCCGGCCATCATCAGCGACGGCTTTTCCATGTGCGCCGCCAGCCGCCGGTGATCATCCAGAAAGGCAAACAGGTCCTGGGGGCTGGCCGCAATACCGGCTGTTGCCTCCCGATGGAACTGAAAGCGCGGACTCACAACCGGCTCCGCCGCAGGCGCAGCGCGTTGCCGATCACTGAGACCGAGCTGAAACTCATGGCCAGCGCGGCGATCATCGGCGACAGCAGCCAGCCGGTCATCGGGTACAGCACACCGGCAGCGATGGGAATACCCGCCGCGTTGTACAGGAAGGCAAACATCAGGTTCTGCTTCATGTTGCCCACGGTGGCTTCCGACAGCGAACGCGCGATGGCGATTCCGCGCAAATCACCCTTGACCAGCGTGACCTGTGCGCTGTTCATCGCCACGTCGGTGCCGGTTCCCATGGCCACGCCGACATCGGCCTGGGCCAGCGCAGGCGCATCGTTGATGCCGTCCCCCGCCATCGCCACCACCCGGCCTTCCTTCTGCAGGCGTTCGACCAGCCGCAATTTGTCGGCCGGCTTGACCTCGCCATGCACCTCGTCAATGCCCAGGCGCACGCCGACAGCTCTGGCCGTGGTCAGGCCGTCGCCGGTGGCCATCACGATGCGCAGTCCGGCCGCTTTCAACGCTGCCAAGGCCTCGGGCGTGCTGGACTTGACCGGATCGGAAACGGCCAGCAGACCGATCAGGCGTCCATCGGCGGCGAGGTGCATGACGCTGGCACCTTCTGCGCGCATGGCCTCGGCCTGCGGCACCAGGCTATCAACCGGGATACCCATTTGCTGCATCAGGACGGTATTGCCGAGCGCCATTTGACGCCCGGTCACCTGCCCGCGCACCCCAATTCCGGAGCTGGATTCAAAGTTGTCCGCCTTGTCCAGCGCCAAGCCACGCTCGCGGGCCGCAGTCACGATGGCGTCGGCCAGCGGGTGCTCGCTGCCCTGGTCCAGGCTCGCTGCGAGGCGCAGCACTTCTTCAGCATCAATTCCGGGGGCCGGGATGGCGCGGTCGAACCGCGGGCGTCCCTCGGTCAGGGTGCCGGTCTTGTCGATGATGAGCGTATCGATCTTGCGCAGGTTCTCGATGGCCGCCGCATCGCGGAACAGCACGCCCCGCGTCGCGCCAAGACCCGTGGCCACCATGATGGACATCGGCGTGGCCAGGCCCAGGGCGCACGGGCAGGCGATGATCAGCACCGCGACGGCGTTGATCAGGCCGAAGACCCAGCGCGGCTCGGGCCCGAACAGCCCCCAGCCGAAGAACGTGAGCAGTGCAACCACCACCACCGAGACCACGAAATAGCCGGCCACCACGTCGGCCATGCGCTGCATCGGGGCTTTGGAACGCTGGGCCTGCGCGACCATATGGACGATTTGCGCCAGCATGGTGGCCGCGCCCACCCGCTCGGACCGCATCACCATGGCTCCGCTGGTGTTGAGGGTTGCACCGATGACCTTGTCACCCACACGCTTGGTGACCGGCATCGGCTCGCCGGTGAGCATCGACTCGTCCACCGCACTGCCGCCTTCGACCACCACGCCATCGACGGGCACTTTCTCGCCGGGTCGGACGCGCAGCAGGTCGCCGACATGGACGTGGTTCAAGGGCACATCCTCCTCGCTCCCGTCGATCCGGATGCGCCGGGCGGTCTTGGGTGCCAGGCCCAGCAGGGACCTGATCGCGGCCGAGGTTTGCGAGCGGGCCTTGAGCTCCAGCACCTGGCCCAGCAGCGTCAGCGAGATGATCACGGCAGCCGCTTCAAAATACACGGCAACCCGGCCCATGGACACGAACGAGGCCGGAAACACCTGGGGTGCGACGGTCGCGACCACGCTGTAGGCGAAGGCGGCACCGGTTCCCAGGCCGATCAGCGTCCACATGTTGGGACTGCTATTCACTACCGACTGCCAGCCACGCTGGAAGAACGGCCAGCCGGCCCACAGCACGATAGGCAGGGACAGGACAAACTCGATCCAGCTTTGCACAGCCATGTCAAACCAGTTCAGCCTGTGGCCGAACATCGCCATCAGCGTCACAACCCCGGTCAGCGGCAGCGTCCACCAGAAGCGCCGCTGGAAATCGACGAGCTCCGCGTTCTCGCCGTCCTCGGGTTCGGGCAACAAGGCTTCAAGCGTCATCCCGCACTTTGGGCAATTGCCGGGATGGTCCTGGCGTACCTCCGGGTGCATCGGGCAGGTGTAAATCGTGCCAGCGGGGGCCGGCGTCTCCTGTTCAGGCGCCGACTTCGAGGAGACGAATCGAGCCGGGTCCGCACTGAACTTGTTCTTGCAGTACGCGCTGCAGAAGTAATAGAGCCGGCCGTCATGCTCGTGCCAATGCGCGGACCGCTCGGTAACAGGCATGCCACAAACCGGGTCTGTCAGGGGTGTTGAGGCAGCGGCTCCTGCCCCATGCGCATGGCGCACAGCAGTGCGCCTGCTATCTGCTGGTTCAGGAGGCATGGGTTCCGGCGAACGTTGGGATTGCGTGTGAGAATTCATGTCAATACCTGAAACTCATCACATCGCCTGACCGGTATCCTGATCCAGAATCACCTTGCGTTTTTCATATTCTTCCGTGCTGATTTCGCCGTTCGCCAGGCGACGGCGCAGCACCTCGTGGGGCGTCTCACGCCCCCTTCCCCGGCGCATGGGTGATCCGCCCCGGCCCCAGAAGACCAAGGCAATCACCACCGCAATCCAGAAAAACCACCACAGGGCGTGCATGCCCATCATGTATTCGTAAGCCATATAGACCCTTTGGTTGTCACAGGCTCAGCCTGCGGTTGAAGTTTGACCCCAACGAGGAAAGAACCGGGGTGTCCGCCGGGCGTAGCTCTCATAGGCATCGCCGAATTGCGCACGCATTTCCGCTTCTTCAGTGATCGCCAGACGCCCGTACATGGCCAGCAGAATCGGGAACATCACCAGCGTGAGCAAGGTGGGCCACTGGAACAGAAAGCCCAGCATGATCAACACAAAGGCAAGGTACTGCGGATGCCGGATTCGTGCGTACGGGCCGGTGGTCGCCAGTGCGCCGCGGCGCTGGGCGTGATACAGCACATTCCATGCGCTGGACAGCAGCCAGAAACCGCCTCCGAGAAAGACATAGCTGGCGATGTGCAGCGGTCCGAAGTGCGGATCACCTTTCGCGCCCAGCAGCGTCGACCACAGGTGACCAGCGTCATGGGACAGGATGTCGAGATTCGGGTACCTGGTCTGGAGCCAGCCCGACAACAGGTAGAGGGTCAGCGGGAATCCGTACATCTCGACAAACAGGGCCACGATGAATGCCGAAAATGCCCCGAAGCTTCGCCAGTCGCGCGTCGTGGCCGGCTTGAAGAAGCTGAAGGCAAACAGGATGAAGATGGCCGAGTTGAGGATGACCAGCAGCCACAGCCCGTAGGCCGGTTGATCGTGGCTCATGATGGTTCTCCCTGATTCGGTTGGTCTGGTTTTCCTGGCCCGGCTCCGGGTCGGTGATGACCATGCCCGTGATGCATGAAGAGGTGTATCAGCGGGCACGCCAGCAGCAGCAAATACGGCAGCGCCCCGAACACGTGGGCACGGTGTTCTCTCAGCAGGAAATACGCGGCAATGGCGCCCAGCGCGAGCAGGCCGATGGCGTAGCGCGAACGCCAGAAGCCCCGGGGCTCAACGTCATGCCGGTCATGGTCCTGGTCGTGGTTCATTTGTTTCTCCGGAAATGCAAGGCGATCAACGCGTCAGGTGGTTGAGCACCCAGGCGAAGAACGCTCCGGCAAGCAGGGCCCACGCACTGAGCACAAAAAGCACCGCCAGGAACCCGGCCCAGGCGAAGGGCCGCTGTTGCACCAAGGGGCTGAAGTCCATGCCGTGGAACAGGTTGTTGATGAGCCCCAGGAACGGGCCGGGTGCCAGCGCCCAGGCCAGCGCGCACAGGGCATAAAACACCCCGACCGTGATGGCCAGCGCAATGCCTGCGCGAAGGGGTGGCAGGAGAGTCTGGTTCATGGTGACCCCGCCTTCATTTGGTGGCCGGAGCTGGCAGGCAGTCCATCATCATCTGCATCATGGACTGCATCATGTCCATGCGCTTTTCCATCATCTGCTGGCGCTCGTTCATGGTGCCCGACATGGGTTTGCCGCCCTGCATGCCGCTCATGCCTGGGCCGCCCATCATGTTCATCATTGCCATGCCCTCCTGCATGGCTTTCATGTGCTCGGCCATCAGCGCGTTGCGCTCTTCCGGCGTTTTGGCGTTGACCATCTTTTCGTGCATCTCGCGCATGGCTTTCATCTGGCTGTCCATGGCAGCCATGTGGTCGACGCTGCCTGGCCTGGCTGGCGGAGCGGCTTGCTTGGTAGAAGCTTGGCTGACGACAGCAGTGTTCGGGTGATGTTGCGTGTGTTCCCCAGCGGTTTGGGCCAATGAGCCGGTGGAGGCTGCAGCAAAAGCGACGGTCAGTATGGTGTGACGAAGGTGTGACATGATCAATCCAATCTTAAAAGTTAAGGTGAAGAACAAAAAAGGCCGCACCGATTTGTGTTTCATGCCGATGCGTCTCTCAATGCACGCGCATCTCGAAGGCGCGCGTCAGGCCGTCCAGGTCGATGATGCGGATGTGGCGCTTGTCCACTTCGAGCAGGTGCTGCCGCTGGAAAGCCGAAAAGGTGCGGCTGACGGTTTCCAGCTTCATGCCCAGGTAGCTTCCGATTTCGGCGCGGGACATCCTCAGGTGGAATTCACCGGCCGAGTAGCCGCGGGCCCTCAGGCGTTGCGACAGGTTTAGCAAGAAGGCCGCCAGCCGCTCCTCGGCGTTCATGCTGCCCAGCAACATCATGAGGCTGTGCTCGCGCACAATCTCGCGGCTCATCAGGCGGCTGACAAGGTTCTGCATGCTGGAGTTGCCCGCCGCCAGTTCGGTGAGGTGAGCATAAGGAATGGCACAGACCTCGTTATCCTCCAGGGCCGTTGCGCTGCTGGCGTGTTTGCCGTGGGCAACGCCGTCCAGGCCCATCAGCTCCCCCGCCATGTGAAAGCCGCTGACTTGCTCTCGGCCATCCGCCAGCGTGAGGCTGGACTTGAAAGTGCCGCTGCGCACGGCATAGACGAACAGGAAACTGTCGCCCTCGCGGTAGAGCGTCTGGCCGGCCTTGACCTTGCGCCGACCGAACATCAGGCTGTCCAGCCGCTCTACGTCGCTACCAGTCATGCCGCAAGGCAGGCACAGATCGCGCAGGTGGCATGTGGAGCACAGCGTCTTTAACGGCGGGACCGGCGCGCTGCCCATGGTCTGGCGCACGGGCATGAACCGGACCGGACTGACGGGAGTTTCGAGTGTGGCGGTAGACATGGACTTCTCCTTGCGGCGGTGGCATTCACTGGGTGGCGTGCTGTGAAGCTTTCACAACGGCCTGCGTGAGTTGATCGAATTCGGTGTTCTTGTCGAGGAAACGTTCGGCGCCCTCGCCGAGGTAGCGCTTGCGGTAGGCTGGGCCCGAGTTGTTGCTGAAAATCACGAAAGCGATCCTTGGCGCGGCCTGGCGGACAGCGCGCAGAACCTGCAGGCCGGTGCCTCCTTGCAGTTGAGTGTCAAGCACCACTACATCGGGCTGGGCGGACAGGATGCCATCGATCGATCCCTGCGGCGTTTCGGCCTGGCCGACGATGTTCACCGCACTGGCATCGAGCATGGCGGCCACGCGCTCCCGGATCAGGGCCGAGTCGTCAGCGAGAAAAACTCTCACAGGGGCATGGCGTTCAGGCATGCCTTTACTATGGCCGCGATCGCGCCGAACCGACATCGGCGCCGGCTGAATCCACCCCTCAGACAAGTCCGGATCGGCGCTTCCATTGCGCCGACAGTGCCTAGGAGTTATCCGAGCCGGCGAGCCAAGCTTTCAGACCGGATCGGCCCTGTGTGCCCCCGGTTTCACCACACAGCCAGCTGCGATGCGGTGTCCGTGATGGTAAAGCGCGCGACGTGCCCATGCTCACTGCGCGCTTGATCGATATCAACAACACCGGGGCGCGCAGGTACAACACTTCATCAATTTCAGCAATTTCAGCAATTAGCCCAGGAGCAGCATCATGTACAAGCGAATTCTGGTTCCCGTGGATGGCAGTCAGACGTCCAACAAGGCCCTTCTTGCAGCCCTTCAGGTGGCCCGAAATTCCGGCGGCTGGGTACGACTGGTCCATGTGCTGGACGAACTTACCTCCCTCCGCGGCGATGCCCCATACGGCGGCTATTTGGGCGAACTCATCAGGGTCATGCGGGAAGCCGGGACCAAAGTGCGCGACGACGCGATGGCGATCTCGCAGGCCGCCGGCGTGGAGGGCCGACAGCACGCTGTACGACCGCTTCGATGAGCGGCTGGGCGAAGCGGTGGCTGGCTCAGCCGAGCGCTGGAACGCCGACCTGACCGTTGTCGGAACCCATGGCCGGCTCGGATAACTCCTAGGCACTGTCGGCGCAATGGAAGCGCCGATCCGGACTTGTCTGAGGGATGGATTCAGCCACTGCCGATGTCGGTTCGGCGCGATCGCGGCCATAGTAAAGGCATGCCTGAACGCCATGCTCCTGTGAGAGTTGTTCTCGCCGACGACGCATCGCGTTATCTGGAGACATGAAATGAACCACTCGATGCCTACCCACTACGAGCTGCGGTTCCAATCACTGTTTTGCAGCGGCCGGGGCTACGCCTTCCCCTGCGATCCGCAAGGCCATGTCGACCTCGCCAACCTGAGTAAACGGGCACGCGACAACTATCTCTATGCCCGCACCGTGGTCGGCCGCGAGTTTGCGTGGCCGACGGTGCAGCTAAGCGCGCTGCACTGAATGAAGCGCCATGAAGGCACAACACTTGTTTGTTGTGGCGTTCCTGGCCGCGGCGGCCCTGCGCGATCGCTCCAGCCGTAAAAGCGTGTGCTGCGGCAACATCGGAAAGCGTTCACGCGGGCCCTGTGGCGCACTGCACCCTTGAGTCACTCGGTGCCACCGTGGCCAACCGCAGTGCCAGCGTCGTGGAAATCAGCACAATCAGTTCGTGGGCACGCAGTGGCAGCGACGATCCGGAACCCGAATTCGCACCCTCAGACAGCTTCGGTGACCGGCTGGCGTGGCCGCTATCGGCAGGCTTGGCGCGCAGCGAGGTACGCGATCTTGCTTCCGGGTTCATCTTCACGTCCGATGGCTATGTCATCAGCAGCGCGCATGTCCTGTCGGGTCGCAGCCATCGGTTCGCCGTTTGGTTTTCCCGGATCGGTGAGCGCAGGCATTATCGGTGAGCGCAGGCATTGTCAGTGCGAAAAACCGCCTTCATACAAACTGACGTCGCCATTAATCCCAGCAGCTCAGGCAGCCCGCTTTTCAACGCCAGCGGCGAGGTGGCCGGTCTTAACTCACTGATCTGCAGCGGCAGTGGTGGCTACATGAATGTGTCATTTTCCATGCCAATCAACCTCGCCGTTGACATTGCACGGCCCTTGCGCCCACAGGGCCGAGTACGGCGGGCTTACCTGGGGGCGCAGCTGCAGGAGATGCCCCCCGCGCTCGCGAAATCCTTCGGGGTGCTGGTCGTGCCGGTCGCGCCGGGAGGACCTGCGGAGCAAGCCTGGCTGATGCGCGGGGACACCTTCGCCGAAAAACGTGCCGTTGACCGTGTCGCCTTCCAGGCTATCACCACAGTCTCTCCCATTACCGGCGGCACAGCCGTGTAAGGCAGGATAATGGCCGGTTTGCCGCTGATCGCCATCACGGTCTCGGCAAAATCGGCCGGCACGTCCGTGGATTTCAGGTCCGAGGGATCCGCCCGCTGAGCACAAAACGCCTTGGGGCAGACTTAGGGCTCCAGCGGGTCGGTCAAGCCGTGCTTGAGTGCGTAGCGGATCAACTCGCTCTGGTTTTGCAGTCCCATTTTCTGCATCAAGTTGGCCTTGTGGGTGCTGACGGTCTTGACCGAGAGGTTGAGTCGAGCTGCGATGTCCGTGACCGATACGCCGGTCACCAGCAGGTGAAACACCTCGAATTCGCGGTTGGACAGGCTCTCATGCGGCGATGCCTCACTGCCAGGCATGGCGCCCAGGGCCAGTTGCTCGGCAACTTCTGCGCTGATAAAGGCGCCACCCGCGGCGATTTTGCGGATGGCCTGCTCCAGTTGCGCGGGAGCGCTTTCCTTGGTCAGATAGCCGCTGGCCCCGGACTTGATGGCGCGCACGGCGTACTGCAGTTCCTGGTGCATGCTCAGCACGAGAATGCGCAGCCTCGGCTTCTCGGCGCGAACCAGCTTGATCAGTTCCATGCCGCTGCGCCCCGGCATGGACAAGTCCAGCATCAGCACGTCGAATGTGACTTCACGCACCCGCTGCATGACTTCGTTGCCGTCAGCCGCTTCGCCGGCCACTTCCATGTCGGCCACCGAAGAGACAATGCGTTTTAGACCTTCGCGCACGATAGCGTGGTCATCGGCAATCACGATCCTGATCAATCCGTTGCTCCCTCTTCATGCACGGGAATCCGCACATCGATGCGCGTCCCCTGCCCCAGTTGGCTGTCGATGTCAATGGTCCCCTTTAGCAACTGCGCCCGCTCGCGCAGGCCCATCAGGCCTAGGGAATGGGGCTTGCGCGGCGCGGTAACTGCAAAGCCTCTGCCGTTGTCACGGACCCGCAGCATGACTGCATCCGGTGTCCGGTTGATCTTTACCTCGACTTGTGACGCCTGGGCGTGCTTGGCCACGTTGGCCAGCGATTCCTGAACGATGCGAAACACCGCCGTGGCATAGGGCTCCTGAAGTTCCAGCTCCTCGTCAGCAGAGAGTGTGCAGACCACGCCCGTGCGCTGGCTGAAGTTGTGGACCAGCCACTCGATGGCCGGCACCAGGCCCAGGTCGTCGAGCAGCAACGGCCGCAGGTCGGCCGAAATGCGCCGCGTGGCGGCCACGGTGGTGTCGAGCATGGCGAGCATTTCACTGAGTTTGGCCGCAACGGCCTGCGCGCCGTCCGGCAGGTTGTCGCGTACCCATATCGTGTCCATCTTGAGTGCAGTGAGTGACTGCGCCAGTTCGTCATGCAGTTCCCGCGCGATGCGGGTTTTCTCGCTTTCCCGGATGGCATGGGCTTCGGAGGCGAAAGCGCTCAGTTCTTCCTGGGCACGCACCCGCTCGGTCACGTCGCGAAGGATCACGGTGAACAGTTTGCCGTGGGATGTATCGAGCTGGGAGATCGATGCGTCCATCTGGAACTCCTCGCCGTTGGCGCGGCAGCCGTGAACCACCGAGGAGCCGCCCATGCGCCGCGAAGTGACGCCGGTGGAGCCGAAGCGCTTGACGTGGTTCTCATGGACGGCCTGGAAGCGCTTGGGAATGAGCCGGGCCAGGGGCTGGCCCAGCATTTGTGCCGTCGGCCAACCGAAGATTTTTTCGGCCGCCCGGTTGTACAGAACAATGCGCTGCTCTTCGTCCACCGTGATGATCGCGTCCATGGCCGAGTCGAGCAAGCCGGCGAATCGAGCGGCAACACCGGCCAGTGCGCGCCTGTCTGTGCGGCGTTGGACAGCTTCGCGGCCGGCATGGACGAGCGCGAGCGCCGCAGTGCCGGCCGCCAGCGCCACGGCCGTTGCAAACGCCGGGCCGGAGCGCCAGCCCACGGCCAGAAACAGGCATGCCAATAGCACCAGTGCGGCCGCCACCGCCAGGGCGAGCGCCACCGAACTCGGCGGTGGCGCAGCCTCGTTTGCGTGTTCAAGAAGAGAAAACGGCACGGTTCTTTCTTTTGGAGCGATGTAGTGATCTTACAGCCCAAGCCGGCCAGGGTCTTCCTGAAACTGGCGAAAGCGGCGGGCATGTCGCCGCTGTCTTGCAGGCGCAGGCGGGAACAGGTGCAAAGTGCCGGGCCTGCTGGGCAGTCCTGCGGGAAGAAGATGGGACGGGCCGTGATGCATCGCTCATGTCGTCGCCCGCCATGGAATTCGCCTGCCGCGCAGTTGACCTGGATCAATCCCGGGCTGCCGCCGCTCCCCTAGACTGGCAGTCATCACACGAGAGAAAACCAGCCATGTACCAACGCATCCTTGTCGCCACCGATGGATCCGTGCTCTCAAAGAAAGCCGTTCACAGCGCGATCGAGCTGGCCGCCGCTATTAATGCCGACTTGGTGGCGCTCTACGTCGTGCCGCGCTACCCGGTAAGCTACTTCGAGGGCGGCATTTCGGTCTCGTCCCAGGACGTCGGCCGCATCGAAAAGCAGTGGGCCGACAAGGGCCAGGCCGTGGTCGATGCGGTGCGGCAGGCAGCCCAGGCTGAAGGCGTGAAGACCAAGGCTGTGATCGCACATGCAGACTTGGTGGCCGAGTCCATCATGGCCGCCGCGAAGAAGCACAAATGCGACCTCGTCGTCATGGCCTCCCACGGCCACAAAGGCATCAAGCGCGTGCTGCTGGGGAGCGAAACCCAACATGTCCTGACCCACAGCAGCATTCCCGTGCTGGTGTTGCGCTGAACCAGTTCATACCAAGGAGAAAAAATGAAAGTCCTGTTCGCCGCTGACGGCAGCAAGTTCACCAAGAAGGCCTTGGCCTTTCTGGTTACCCACGAGAGCCTGGCTGGTCCCGAGGACGAAGTGGTCGTGCTGAATGCCCAGCCGCCAGTTTCCGGGCGCGTCAAGACCATGATTGGCGCCGCCACTGTCAACGCTTACCATCGCGGTGAGGCTAAGAGGGTGTTGGACCCCATCGAGCGCTTCCTCAAGCGTCACAACTTGCAGTTTCGTACGTCCTGGGTCGTCGGCCCACCGGCGGCCGAAGTGGTGCGCGCTGCCCAGCGTGAAAAGGCGCACCTGATTGTCATGGGCACCCATGGCTACGGCCCTATCGGTCGCGTTCTCATGGGCAGCGTGGCCCAGCGCGTGCTCAGCGACTGCGACGTCCCGGTACTGCTGGTCAAATAAGCCGATTGGCGGCAATGGCAATGGCAATGCCAGCTGTTGGTCGTATTCAGTCTGTAGCCCATGGGCAGATCACGCCCCAGAGTGGACGCTCGCAATGAATAACTGCCTGGATTGGCCATCTGCAAGCATGGCGCAGCGTGTTCTGACATGGCTGGATGAAAAATTGAGCACGGCAATTGATGCAAGTCAAAGTGTTTGACCGCTTTTTGGGGGAAAATTGCACTGTGCTTCCTCGATCGGCTCTATGGGAGATGCAGATTTACTCTGATGGAGATCATGGCCATGATTTTCGTGCAAGCCCCAAAGCTTCGGTATCGACTTGCCCCCGGGACGTGGTCAATGGGGGCCCTGGCGGGTCTCGCCGGCGGTGCTGCCGAAGTGGCCTGGATCGCACTTTACGGGCACCTTTCCGGCGGTGAGACCGCCGCCGTTGCGCGTGGTATTACCAATTCGCTTTTCCCGACATTTGCAGAAAAGTCTCTGTTTGTACCGTTCGGCATCGCGATTCACATGGGCCTTGCAGTCCTGCTCGGGATCGCGATCACCGCGCTGCTGCGCTTGCTGATGCCGCGTGTGAGCGGTACGGCATTCGAGCCTGTCGCCGTGACCAGCATGCTGGCCGCTGTCTGGGCAACGAACTTCTTCGTCATATTGCCTGCGTTAAATCCCACGTTCGTCAGTCTCGTTCCTTACGGGGTGAGCCTGATCTCCAAGGTGCTTTTCGGAGTCGCGGCCTCATTCGTTCTGCAATTCCGTCATAGGCGCTGCCACGCCATCGATACAACCTGAAGGAGACATGTCATGTCCAAAGAATTGATATTGATGCTCCATCCCACGTTCGGCGTTCTCGCGATCATCTTCTCGGTTTGGGTGTTCGTCGAATCGCTCAATGCCAGCGACGCAAACTATGCCCGTATCCGCAATGCGAGCATTTTGGTAGCTGTCCTGATGTGGCTGACCTACATCGTCGGTGGCTACTGGTACGTGGTTTTCTACGGCGGCGACAAAGCCATCATCAAAGCGGGGCCCTGGCCCTTCGCACATTCCTTCTTCATGGAAACGAAAGAGCACGTGTTCCTCATGCTTTTACTGCTCGCCACTTTTCTGCCCATCGCTGCGTATGGCGACGTGGTGAAGAAGCAATCAACGCGAAAAGTGGTTCTCTGGACCGCCGCACTGGTGGTTCTCATGTCCCTCGCAATGGAGGGGGCCGGCGCCCTTGTCAGCATGGGGGTCAAGGTTGCCCTGCTGGCCAAGCAAATATAAGGAGTTGAAAAATGTCACCTAAACAAGCTGCCATGGGCACGGCCGAAAATGTTGATACAGGCGAAGACATTGGCGCGAGTGCGGCCGGATTCGGTGTCTCCTATGCCGTCACGAGCATTCTCAGCGCGCTGCTCGTCGTTCTCAAGGAAAGCAGCGGGGTCGTCCATGACGGGCTGGCCGCGATCACTGGCCACCATTGGGTGACCCACGGCCTGTTGAACCTGATCGTATTCCTGATGCTAGGCCTCGCGCTCAATCGCATCATCGGCGGCCTTCGCATGACGGCTGACGTACTCGTCACGATCATCGTCGGCGGGACCATCCTGAGCGGGTTGATCATCGTTGGATACTTTATCTGAGGCGCGACGCAGCCCGACGTGTCATTGCGGGCTGTGGTGAAGCGGCAATGCTGGAGGCTTCCTTGATTTCCCGGCACAAATGCCCCCGTGAAACGTATTCAGATCGGCCCGGTTTTCAAAAATGAATCAACACGGGTGTGGCCGCTGCCAACACTACCGAATGATCTCGATATTCAAGGAATGCGCTAGCATATAGAGTACTTGGCCGCACCTTTCTTTATCAGTCCGGGCCGGCCAGACGAGCCACTGGAGAGAAACTCTTGCGGTCTTTCAAGTTCGGCATTCTCGTCGCATTCCTGCTATTGATTGCGGGAGGTGCATATTTCGGCGCTGACGAAATGCGCACCTCGCGGCTGCAGGCCCGTTATCTTGCGCGCCTCGGACATGAGCTGACCTATCGCATCGAACCAGGCCCGAGTCCGTCGATCCGCTATCCAGAGACCGGCCCTTATGACCAGCGTCTGGGCTTTACCCAATTGCCTACCTACCTGGAGCGGCTGAGCGCGCGGCATTACATCGTGGCAGAACAGGCCCGCCTGTCGCCGCGCATGGGCGAGGTGCTAGACCGCGGCCTGTACATGCCCTACCCGGAAAAAGATCAGGCCGGTCTCAGTGTGCTCGACTGCAATGGCGTGCCGATCTTTGCCGCCCGCTACCCGGAGCGGGTCTACCCCGGTTTCGAGGAAGTGCCATCCCTGCTGGTCGGCTCGCTCCTGTACATTGAGAACCACACCTTGCTCGATCCGAACCAGCGGCGGCGCAACCCTGCGGTCGAATGGGGGCGTTTTGCACATGCAGTGTGGGATCGCGGCGTGCATTGGATCAACCCCGGCTATGAATCGCCCGGCGGCAGTACGCTGGCCACCCAGATGGAGAAGTACCGGCACTCGCCGGAAGGACGTACCGCCTCGGCCTTGGAAAAATTGCGTCAGATGGCCTCGGCCTCGGTGCGTGCATATCTGAACGGCGAAGACACGACGGCGGTGCGCCGGCAACTGGTGGTTGACTACATGAACACCGTGCCGCTTGGCGCGCGCGCCGGTTTTGGTGAAATCAACGGCGTGGGCGACGGCCTGTGGGCCTGGTATGGCCGGGATTTCAAGCAAATCAACAGCCTGCTGGCCGATAACTCACAGGCGCCGTTCAAGGTTCGTGCGCTGGCTTACAAGGAGGCGCTGAGCCTGTTGATTTCGCAGCGCAGCCCGTCGTACTACCTGGCCCACATGGAGGAACTGGAATCGCTTACCAACTCCTACTTGCGCCTGTTGGTGAGCGCCGGGGTGATCTCGCCGGCACTGCGCGACGCAGCGCTGGCGCAATCGCTCAAGCCGCAAAAAGAGAGCGTGCCCCTGCCCCCGCCCCCGCCGGTCGAGCGCAAGGGGGTGAACGCCGTGCGGCTCACCCTGGCATCACTGCTGGGCGTGCCGCGCATGTATGACCTCGACCATCTCGACCTTACGGTGGGCAGTACGCTGAACTCCCGGCTGCAGCAGGAAGTGACGTCCGAGTTGCTCAAGCTGCGTGATCCAGCCTATGCCAAGGTGGCCGGCCTGATCGGTTCCCAGCTTCTCCAGCATGGTGACCCGCGCGGCCTGACGTACAGCTTTACGCTGTTTGAGCGCACACCGGGTGGCAATCGCGTTCGCGTGCAGGCCGATAACTTCGACCAGCCGTTCGATATCAACGAAGGTGTCAAGCTCGATCTGGGCTCGACGGCGAAGTTGCGCACGCTGATTACTTATCTGGAGATCATCGGCGATCTGCACCGCCAGTATGCCGACCTCGATTCGCAGGCGCTCAGGCAGGTCAATGCGCAGCGGCAAGACCCGATCAGGCGCTGGGCGCTCGATTATCTGGCTCAGGCGCCGGACCGCAGCCTGTCGGCGATGCTCGAAGCGTCGCTCGAACGCCGGTATTCCGGCAACACGGGTGAGAAGTTCTTCACCGGCGGCGGTGTTCAGCATTTTGAAAACTTCGAGAAATCCGAGGACTATCGCATCTTCACGGTGCGCGAAGGATTGCGGCATTCAGTCAATCTGGTATTCGTGCGCCTCATGCGCGATATCGTGCACTACTACATGTACCAGGCGCCTGGTTCAAGCGCGCAACTGCTGGAAAACGTCAAAGACCCCCGCCGCAAGGAATACCTGCAGCGCTTCGCCGACCGCGAAGGGCGCGTCTTCGTCACGAACTTCTACCGCAAACATCGCGGCAAGAGCGCGCAGGACGCGGAGGAGGCGCTGATCAAGGGCATCCACCCTAGCCCCAAGCGTCTCGCAGCGATTTTTCGGACCATCACGCCTGAAGCCAGCCCAGCCCAATTCGCCAAATTCGTCAGCACGTATCTGCCCTCGGCCGGTCTGGACGAGGAGACGCTGACCAAGCTCTACAACGAGTATTCACCGCAACGCTTCGATCTGCCCGATCGCGGCTATCTGGCCGGCATGCACCCGCTTGAGCTATGGGTAGCTGGCTACCTGCGCAAGCATCCCGATGCAACGCTTGCGCAGACCTTGGAGGCAAGCACGGCCGAGCGGCTGGAAGTCTATAAATGGCTGTTCAGGATCCGGGACAAGAACGCTCAGGACAAGCGCATCAAGCAGTTGCTGGAAGTCGAAGGGTTCCAGGAAATCCACAAGGCATGGAGGCGACTCGGCTATCCGTTCGATTCGCTCGTGCCGTCATACGGCACTGCCATCGGCGCCTCGGCTGACCGCCCGGCGGCGCTGGCTGAACTGATGGGGATTATCGAGAACGACGGTGTGCGTTTGCCGACCGTGCGCATCGATCGTTTGCATTTCGGCGCCAACACGCCGTACGAGACCGTGCTCACCCGTGCTGCGGCCACCGGCGAGCGCGTGCTGGCGCCGGAGATCCCGCCACTGGTGCGATCGATCCTGGCCGAAGTGGTACGGGTGGGCACGGCAAGGCGGATCGCGGGCGCCTTCACCTTGCCGGACGGCACGCAGATTCCAGTGGGAGGCAAGACCGGCACGGGCGACAACCGTTACAAGACCTTCTCCAAGAGCGGCAGCCTGGTTTCCGAAAGGGTGGTCAGCCGCTCGGGCGCCTTCGTGTTCTACATTGGTGATCGTTATTTCGGCACGGTGGTCGCTTATGTGACGGGGCCAAAGGCGGCGCAATATAAATTCACCAGTGCCCTGACGGTGCAAATCCTCAAAGTACTCGCCCCCACGCTGATGCACCGGCTCCACGAGAGCGAGGCCGGCCAGCTGCCGTCCGAATGCGTTCGGCTGCAGACCAAGGCGGCCGAATAGCGGGTAGATACCCTCGCCTCGCCTCGCCTTGCCTTGACAGCGCAACGAGGCAGCGCCCAGTCAGTCCGCTGCCTGGCCGACGCTTCCGAACTCCACCGGCGCTTTGACGTAGAAAACGCGCCCTTCCTGCTGCGCCATCAGCGCAAGCAACTGATCCGACTCCGCCTGCGACACCGCGAAGGTAATTTCCACGGGCTGGTCGGCCAGATCCACAAAATGTGCCGAGTGCAAGCGGCGGTCGTGTCCCAGGCCTTGTGAAGCAGCCACCACCGTACCGCCGCGAATGCCCATGTCGCGGGCCGCCGTCAGCAGCCATTCAGCCAGTGGCTTGCCGTGGATACGACGGTCTTGCTGTGTGAAAAACGTCAGTTGATAGCCTTGCATGACACATCTCCAGTCGGTTTGAAATCAGATCATAGAAGCACCGTCATAGAAGCACCGCCGGCATGGGTTGAAAAGCGATCAATGGGCGAGCTTCTCAACCAGAAAATCAATAAACAGCCGAACCCGCAGCGGCAGATGCCGCCCATGCGGATACAGCAGCGAAAACGGTCTTGAACGCCCTGCAAAGGGCTGCAAAACCTCTTGCAGACTGCCGCGGCGCAAGTCTTCTTCGACGATAAAACGGTAGGTTTGCAACAGCCCGGCGCCATGCCGGGCCAGCGTCACGCAGCCCAACAGGTCTTCAGAGCAGCAATACCCGCCGATGGTGACTACATCCAGCGCCTGGCCGTCGTGGCTGAACAGCCATGGAATCTTCTGGCCGCTGCTGGGCAACAAAAACTGGATGCAGTCGTGCTGCTGCAAGGCCTCCAGCGAGGCCGGCAGGCCGGCCCGCTGCAGGTAAAACGGCGCCGCCACGACAACCAGGCCGGCATCTTCAAGCTTGCGCGCAACCAGCCCCGAATCGGGCTGGATACGACCTCGGATCGCCAGGTCGTAGCCCTCGTCGGCGAAGTTGACGTTGCGGTTGCTCAGGTTGACCTCGACCTGCACCGCCGGATAACGCTCGCGAAAGGCTGGCAGCAGCGGCAGCACGCGGTAGTGGCCATAAGGCGTCGGCAGGCTGATGCGCAGCACGCCGGCGGGCAGCTGCTGCTGGCCGGTGGCTTCACGTTCGGCCTCCACCAGTTGCCCCAGGGCTTGCCGGGCCTGCTCGAAGTACGCGCGCCCTGCTTCTGTCAGCCGGATCTGCCGGGTGGTACGGGTGAAGAGCCGCACGCCGAGCCTTTCTTCCAGGCGCGATACGGAGCGGCTCACGGCAGCGGGCGTGAGGCCCGCGCTGGTGGCGGCCGCCGTGAAGCTGCTCAGCTCTGCCGCCAGGCAAAAGAGCTCAATGCTTCCCAGTTGGAGGTCATCAAATTGGCGACTCATGGGTTTTCATTACGTCATGTAACTTATAAACTGAACAAACTCGTATTTATCTCGCCAAGTATCATCAATAGCATACGGCTTTTCCAACCAAGCTCGCTAAAGGAATCTCATGAAGCTGTTTTTTGCCCCTGGCGCCTGCTCACTGGCTCCGCACATCGTTCTGAAGGAAGCCCAGCTGTCGTTCAAGCTTGAAAAAGTCGACACCAGCACCCACAAGACCGAGCACGGGCTCGACTACTACACCATCAACTCCAAAGGCGCCGTGCCGGTGCTGGAGCTCGACAGCGGTGAGCGCCTGACGGAAGGCCCGATTGTTGCGCAATACATTGCCGACAAGGCCGGCCGTTCCGACCTCCTCCCTGCCCCCGGCAGCATGGGCCGCTACCGCGTGATGGAGTGGCAAAACTACATCACCTCGGAGCTGCACAAAACCTTCACGCCCCTGTTCAACCCGGAGCTGGACAGCAGCGCCAAGAAGACGCTGGCTAGCGTCTTGCGCAAAAAGTACGAATGGGTGAACGCCCAGCTGCAGGCCAAAGACTATCTGCTGGGCAAGTCCTTCACCGTGGCCGACGCCTACCTGTTTGTGGTGACCGGCTGGGCCAAACATGTGTCGCTGGACCTGGCCGACCTCAAGCACTTGCAGGGCTACCTGGCGCGCGTTGCCGCTCGTCCCGCCGTGCGCGAGGCCATGAAGGCGGAAGGACTGCTCGCATGAGCCGCTGGAAAACCACCGCCCTGACCCAAAGGCTAGGCCTGACAGCGCCGATTGTGCAAGGCCCCTTCGGGGGCGGGCTGTCCTCGGTCGATCTGGTCACCGCCGTGAGCGAAAGTGGCGGGCTGGGCTCATTCGGGGTGCACCACCTGACGGGCCCGCAAATCGAGCAGACCGCCCAGGCCATTCGCGCCAAAACGAAGCGCCCTTTCGCCCTGAACCTGTGGGTGCCCTACGAGAACAGCGAGGAGCCGCCCCTGTCCGACCAGGACTTCGAGCGCCACCTGGCGCTGCTGGCCCCTTATTACAAGGAGCTGGGTGAACCGCTGCCGGCCCGGCCTGAACGCTTCAGCCCGAGATATGACGAGCAGATTGAAGGCATGCTGGCGGCCCGGCCAGCGGTTTTCAGCTTTGTCTTTGGTATTCCGTCGCCCGACATCCTGCGCCGCTGCAAGGCGCTCGATATCCTGACGCTGGGTGCGGCCACCACGCCCGAAGAAGCCATGGCACTGGACCAGGCCGGCGTGGACATGGTGGTGGCCACGGGCTTTGAGGCGGGCGGCCACCGCGTGTCCTTTCTGCGTTCGGCCGAAAGCTCGCTCACCGGCACGCTGGCGCTGATCCCGCAGGTGGTCGATGCCATCAAGGCCCCGGTCATTGCGGCAGGCGGCATTGCCGACGGGCGCGGCATCGCGGCGGCCCTGGCGCTGGGCGCTCAGGGCGTGCAGATCGGTACGGCCTTTCTGGCATGTGCAGAGTCCTCGGCCAGCGAGATTCACCGGCAAAAGTTGCTTGGCCCCGAGGCCAGGCACACCGCCTTCACCCGCGCTTTCAGTGGGCGGCTGGCACGCGGCATCCAGAACCGTTTCATGGACGAGCTGAAAGCGCATGAAGACCACTTGGCCCCTTACCCGGTGCAAAACTGGCTCACGGGCCGGATGAAACCGGCGGCCATCGCCCAGGGCAGAACGGACCTGATGTCGTTCTGGTCCGGCCAGGCCGCGCCGCTGCTCAAGCACCGGGATGCCAAGTCCCTGATGCAGGCGTTGCAGCAGCAGACCGACGATGCACTGAAGCGGGTTTTTCAACACATCGGTTAAGCCCGCTTGCGAGGGGGAACCATTTATCGTGACGATGCGTCGAACCCCCATGCTGGTGACTTCGGTCTTCAGGCACACGGGACGCTGGTGTTCGGGCCAGCGAGTGTCAACCCGCTGGCCCGCAATGCCCTCCCGCCCATTCTGTATGCCCATCGAACTACGGAAAACAGCGAGGAAATCATGAACTTCAAATATGTCGTGGCAATTGTCCCGCCCGAGGCCGTGAAGTCGCTGGAAGCGAGACTCAGGCGCATTGGCGTCGGGGGAATCACGCTGACAAAGGTCAAGGGCTTCGGCGAGTACAAGAACTTCTTTACCAGCGACTTGCTCAGCGACCACACCCAGGTCGAGATCTTCACGGAGGAATCGAAAGTGGAGCCGCTGCTCGACGCCCTGTTGGAGATCGGACGTTCCGATATCCCCGGCTCAGGCGTCGTGGCGGTGATCCCCGTGGACAGATTCCTGCATCTTCGCACCGGGACCGAGGTCTTGCCTGTTCCGCCAACTTAAAGGTCTCTCCAACCAATTTCAAAGGAGAAAAACATGAAGTGCGATATGAAAACAATGGTGAAAATGGCGCTTTGGCTAGGCGTTGGCCTCGCAGTCGCCTACTTCGCACTGCCTGCGGCCCAGGCGCTCATTCTGGCCAGCGCACCCATTCTGGTGGCGCTCATTTGCCCCGTGGCGATGTTCTTCATGATGAAGGGCATGAATGGCAGCAAGAAGGATGAGAGCGCCAAGCCCGGCGAAAGCAAGGCGAAATCCGGGGTCCGCGAGGCCGATCCGGACAAGGCTTAGCGGCCCACACATTCCACCCACACTGGATCCAGGCGAGGCCTTCAAATGTCACACACGGCAACCCTCCCAGACCCTGCACGCCGCGTGTGGCTCACGGCAGCTTGTGCGGCTGGCGGCGCGGGCATTGTCGCAACGAGCGTGCCCTTCGTGGTCTCCATGGCACCCAGCGAGCGGGCACGCGCGCTCGGCGCGCCTGTGGAGGTCGACGTTGGACCCATCAAGCCGGGCGAGCTAAGGACCGTGGAGTGGCGCGGCAAACCGGTGTGGGTGCTGCGCCGCACCACGGGCATGCTCGAAACCTTGCGCAATCACGACGACCTGCTCAGCGATCCGCATTCGAGCCGTCGGGGGCAGCAGCCCGACTACGCCCGCAACGACCTGCGGTCGGTCAAGCCGGATATCGCCGTGCTGGTGGCGATCTGCACCCACCTGGGTTGCATCCCTTCCTTCAGACCAGAGCCGGGTGCCGCCGACATCGGCGCCTCATGGCCGGGCGGCTTCTATTGCCCCTGCCATGGATCGAAGTTCGATCTTGCAGGCCGGGTCTTCAAGAACGTGCCCGCTCCCAGCAACCTCGAGGTGCCCCCGCATCACTACGCCGGGGAGTCAACGCTGCTCATCGGCGTGGACCCTGGGGCCTGATCAAGGAGATTGCAAATGGTTGTCACCAGCTTAGGCCGCATTGCTCTTCTGGTGATCGCCGGGGGCTTTTCGTTTATCGCCCCGTCTCATGGGGCCGGAGATGTCGAGCGCGGCGCGCGGGTGTCGCGTTCCTGCATGGCCTGTCATTCGTTCGCGCCAGGGCGCCACCTGACCGGCCCTAGCCTTGCGGGGGTGTGGGGCCGTCGGGCAGGCGCCGCCGCCGGGTTTGGCCGCTATTCGGACGCCCTGAAGCGCTCGAAACTCGTCTGGAACGAGAAAACCCTGGATGCGTGGCTGCGGAACCCGGCGGCGTTGATTCCCGGTAACGCCATGCTCTTCGATGGCATCCCGGACCCGGGCACGCGCGACGATCTGCTGGCGTATCTCCAGGCCGTATCCAAAGGTCGCGCCTCGGCGCCGGAGAGCGGGCTGCCGAACCTCAAGCGTGTCGACGCGTCCAGCCAGGTGACCGCGATCCGCTATTGCGGTGATGCCTACCGCGTCCTCACCGGCGACGGCAAGACCCGCATCTGGTGGGAATTCAATTTGCGGTTCAAGACGGATGGCAGCCCCGAGGGCCCGTCGACCGGCAAGCCGGTCATTGTCGGCACCGGCATGCAGGGAGACCGCGCCGCCGTTGTCTTTGCACGCCCGGAGGAGATCTCGGCATTCATTCACAAGGAGTGCCCGTGATTATTCAAAAGCAATGGTTCATGCTGGCCGCCGTGGCGGCTGATGGAATGACGAACAAACCGACGGCTACCACCTTTTCATCAACAACAAGGATCAATATGCGACTCAACAAAAACACCCTTCACACCGTCCTGCTCGCGCTGATGCTCGGCGTCTTCGCGTCGTCCCCGGTTCGCGCCGGCGAGCCTGTCACACTGATGCACGTCCACGGCTTGTCCTACAGCGCGGACGGCAAACAGCTCCTGATCCCCAGCCACCATGGCCTGGCCGTCTTCGAGAACGGACGCTGGTCCAAGGCGGCCGGGCCGGCGCACGACTACATGGGCTACTCCGCCACGCGCGACGCCTTGTACAGCAGCGGGCACCCGGCACCGGATTCCGGGCTGACCAGTCCCTTTGGCCTGATCAAGAGCCGCGATGGCGGCAAGACCTGGCAGCAGCTCGGGCTCACGGGCGAGTCGGACTTTCATACGCTGGCGACCAGCTACGCGACCAACGCGGTGTACGTGCTCAACCACCTGCCGAACTCCCGCATGAGCCAGGCCGGCATCTACTACACACTAAACGATGGCCTGAAGTGGACGCGCGCCGCCGCCAAGGGGCTGGGACCCAAGCTCAACAGCCTGGCCGTGCACCCCACCGACGCCGCACTCGTTGCCGCCGGCGCGGACGACGGGCTCTATCTGTCCCGGAATTCGGCCGAGAGCTTCGAGCGGCTGGCCGGCGGCAAGCAGGTGCTCGCCGCAAGTTTCGATCTGGACGGGCAGCATTTGTGGTTCAGCACCCATGCAGGCAAGGCGGCGCTGGTGAGGATCGCATTGAAAGCCGGGGCCAAGGCCGAAGAGGTCCCGCTCCCGGCCCTGACCAAGGACGCCGTGGCGTACATCGCGCAGAACCCCGTTCGACGCAGCGAGATTGCCATCGCCACCTTCACGCGACATGTGTTTCTCAGCAAGGACCAGGGGCGAAGCTGGACGCAGATCGCGAAGGACGGAAAGACCCGTGAGTGACTTAAAGGCCAAATCGGACGTCTTCCGCTTCAACCGTCAAAGGCGTCGCGTCCTGATCCGCTCCGTCGCTGCGGCCGCAGCCGCGCTGGGCCTGCCGGGCTTGGGCGCAAGGGCCGGCGGCGAGGAGCGCGCCGCTGCCGGCATCGATGTGCACATCGAACTGCACGCGGTACAGGACCGGGTCGCCATTCGTCCGGGTGAGCCGACGCGGGTATGGCGCTACCAGGGCAAGCTGCTGCGCGGCGACGCAAGCGCGCTCGATGCGTGGGCCGGCAACTACCTGGGCCCCATCATCCGCGTGCGCCGGGGCCAGCGCGTGCGCATCGACCTGATCAACGAGCTGCCGGAGCCGACCATCATTCATTGGCATGGGCAGCACCTGCCGGACGACATGGACGGCCATCCGCGCTTTGCGATCGCACCGGGCGAGCGCTACGTCTACGACTTCACAGTCATGAACCGGGCCGGCAGCTACTGGTTCCACCCGCACCCCCATGGCCGCACGGGCAAGCAGGTCTACTTCGGCCTGGCGGGCCTGTTTCTGGTCAGCGACGATGAGGAGGCTGCTCTCGATCTGCCCACCGGTCCGCATGATCTCCCGCTGGTCATCCAGGACCGCAGCTTCGACGACGACAACCAGTTCGTCTACCTGTCGGAGAGCGCGGCCGGTGCGGCATCGCAGAACCCTGAACAACGCGGGATGATGGACCACGGGATGATGGGCGGCATGGGCCAGATGATGGCCCGCATGATGGGCGTGCTTGGAGACCAGATCCTTGTCAACGGTAGGCCGGGCGCGAGCCTGGAGGTCGAGCGCCGCCCCCATCGCCTGCGCTTGCTCAATGCCTCGAATGCACGCATGTACAAGCTGGCGTGGCATGACCAGTCGCCGCTGACGGTGATCGCGACCGATGGCGGCTTGCTGGCGGCACCGCTGCAACGCGACTACATCATGCTCTCGCCGGCCGAGCGCATCGACCTGTGGGTGGATTTCGGCCGCTGGACCGCGGGCACCGAACTGACGCTGCAAAGCCTCGCCTTCGACGACGGGATGGCCATGATGGGCGGGATGATGGGTGGAACGGCCTTGCCCGATGGCGCGCCGTTCCCAGTGCTCAAGCTGCGGCTCGGAGGCGGCACGAGAGGCCGCGCCGCGCCGCCGCAACGCCTGTCCCGGCTGCAGCGCCCGCAAGCGCGCGTTGCCGTCAACTTCAACCGCCCCAAGGTGTTCAAGCTCACCATGGGCATGATGGTCTGGGGCATCAACGGCCAAAGCTTCGACATGCTCGGTGCGAGCCCGCTTGAAACCGTCAAGCTGGGCACCCACGAGGTCTGGGAGTTTCGCAACGATGCCGCGACCGGAATGATGGGCATGACCATGCCCCACTCGATGCATGTGCATGGCTTGCAGTTCCGCGTCATCGGGCGCTTTGTTGCTGGCGGGTTCTCGCGGCAATACGGCACGGTGAAGGCCGGCTTCGTCGACGAAGGGTGGAAGGACACGGTGCTGGTGATGCCCGGGGAGCATGTGCGCATCCTGCTGGGCTTCGCCGACTACCCCGGGCTGTTCCCCTACCACTGCCACATGCTGGAACATGAAGACTCCGGCTTGATGCGCAACTACCTCGTCAAGGAGTAGCCCATGATGGCGCGTCTGCTGATGGTCATCGCGGCGGCGACGGTGGCAATGGCGGCCCGCGGCGACGACGCCGCGGTGCGCGCCACCTTGCAGCGCGCCTTCCCGAAAAGCCCGATCCAGGGCATCACGAAAACACCGGTTCCGGGCGTGCTCGAGGCCGCGATCGACGGCCAGGTCTTCTACATCACGGAGGACGGCCGGTACCTCCTCGGCGGCCCGCTGATCGACGCCAAAGCGAACCGCAACCTCACCGAAGTCCGGCTCGAACAGATCAATGCGATCCCCTTCAACAGTCTCCCCCTCGATTGGGCCTTCAAGCGGGTCAAGGGCACCGGTGCGCGCAGGATCGCCATTTTCGAGGATCCGGACTGTCCGTTCTGCAAGGCGCTCGAGCAGACGCTTGCGGGTATGGACAACCTGACGGTGTATGTCTTCCTGTATCCCATCGAGCAGCTCCACCCCGATGCTGTGGCCAAGTCCAGGGCGATCTGGTGCGCGAAAGACCGGGCCAAGGCGTGGAACGAGGCTATGCACACCGGCCTTGCACCCACTGCTTCGGCGAACTGCGACAACCCGATTGCGAAGATCGCCGACTTCGCGAAGCGACACCGTATCACCGGCACACCAACGACGATTCTCGAGGACGGGCGCCGAGTGATCGGCGCCGTCTCTCGCGCCGAGTTGGAAACGCAGCTGCAGAGAGCGGCAAAACGATGACAACAGGATTGTCGCGTTGCACCTCGGCCCGCGCCGCACGGTGCATCCTTGGACTGCTGCTTGCCGCGGCTGCCGCGGCCTATGCCCAATCCGGCCCGCCCGCGCCCGCTGTGTCGCCGCAACCCGGGTTCTCGGCCGCTGCGTCGGAACCGCTCGACTCGATCAGGAAGTGGCTGGGGGGCTCCGGCTCGGAGCCCGAATTGCTGCCCCCGGACCAGGCGTTCCAGATCGCGGTGCGAGCGAGCGATGCGAACAGGCTGATCGCCGAATTGACGCCGGCGCCGAACTACTACCTCTACCGCGACCGTATCAGCTTCAGCGTTGTCCAACCACCGACGGTCGCCATCGCCAAGGTGACGCTGCCCAAGGGGGAGCCCAAGGCCGATCCCACGTTCGGGACGGTTGAAGTGTTCCGCCGCCCGTTCGAGGCAATCATCGACCTGAAGCGATCGGATGGGCAAGAGAACCAGATCCAGTTGCGCACCTCATACCAAGGCTGCAATGAACCGCTGGGCGTTTGCTACCCGCCGATCGAGAAGACGCTCACCGTGGCGCTACCCGGCACGGCCTCGCCCGCTGAACCTTCGCCGGTGCCTGTGGCCGATGCATCGGCCTTGCCGACCGGCGGTCTGTCGGACGACGGGCCTATTCGCCAGCTGTTCATGCGCGGCAGTGTTTGGGCGCTGGTCGCAGCCTTCTTCGGCTTCGGTCTGCTGCTGGCGTTCACGCCCTGCATGCTGCCGATGATCCCCATCCTGTCCGGCATCATCGCCGGACAGGGACAGCACATGACGCGACGCCACGCCCTCGGCCTGTCGTCGGTCTACGTGCTGGGGATGGCGATCACCTATGCGCTGGCCGGCGTGGCGGCGGGACTCGCGGGCACGCTGTTGTCCGCTTACCTGCAAAACCCCTGGGTACTGGGCGGTTTCGCCGCGATCTTCGTGCTGCTGGCACTGTCGATGTTCGGCCTGTACGAACTGCAGTTGCCCACACTCCTGCAAAGCCGGCTGGCCCGTGCGGGCAGCCGGCTCAAGGGCGGCCGGGTGGCCGGCGTGTTTCTGATGGGGGTGCTGTCGGCGGTGATCGTCGGGCCCTGTGTCGCCGCCCCGCTGGCGGGCGCGTTGTTGTACATCAGTCAGACGCGCGATGTCGCTCTGGGCGGCGTGGCCTTGTTCGCGCTGGCCATCGGCATGGGTGTTCCGCTGCTCATCGTCGGCGCCACGGCCGGCACTCTGCTGCCGAAGGCCGGCGCCTGGATGGAGTCGGTCAAGCGGCTCTTCGGCGTGGTGATGCTGGCGGTGGCGATTTATCTCGTCTCACCGGTGATTCCCGTTCTCGTCCAGCAACTGCTGTGGGCGGCATTGCTGGTTGTATCGGCCATCTACCTGCGTGCCCTCGACCCGTTGCCGACGGACGCGCCGGGCCACAGGCGGCTGTTCAAGGGCGTCGGCATACTCGCACTGGTGACAGGCATCGCGTTGCTGGTCGGCGCTTTGGCGGGGCACCGGGACATCCTGCAGCCGCTGGCCGGCTTCCGTGGCACCGCCAACATAGACCGACGGGAACTCACGTTCCAGCCCGTGAACAGCCTGGCCGAACTGGACAGCCGGCTGGCGGCGGCCCGGGGCCAGTTCGTGATGCTGGATTTCTGGGCCGAGTGGTGCGTGTCGTGCAAGGAGATGGATCGCGTTACCTTCGCCGATCCGAGGGTTCAGACCCGCTTGAAGGATGCAGTCCTGCTGCGCGCCGACGTCACCGCCAACACCCAGGACCATCGCGCGCTGCTGCAGCGGTTCTCGTTGTTCGGCCCACCGGGCATCGTGTTCTTCGACAAGCAGGGCCGGGAGGTGGCCTTCCGCGTGATCGGGTACCAGGCTCCGGAGCAGTTCCTGGCATCGCTGGACCGGGCGCTGGCGCCGTGAGCTTGGGAGTTCCGCAACGACGCCGGCACTGGGATGATGCGCATGGTGGAGCCCCACTCGATATCTGGTCAAGACGTAGAGGCCGTGTTCGGCGTCAGGGCAGCAGCGTCAACTGATGCGCCATGCCGGATGGGTTCAGGCGCAAGGGCCGGTACTGAACATTAGCCCAGTCGTCACGCATGTCGCGGTAGCGGCTGGAAAACACCAGGCCGCTCTGCCCGGTCTGGTAGATGAAGCGGGAATTCTCAAGATTGCTCAGGTCGTACAGCGTGCGCAGGGATGCGGCGTGGCGGTTGGCAAACGGGGCTTTCCCGTCGTTGGGCCAGTACTGGCCGACATTGACCGTGAAGGCATCGCCGCCGGTGGGTGCGGTGACATCAAACAACCGCGCCAGCAGCGGCACGTTGGACAAAGGCCGGTGTGCCGACAGGGCGTAATGCGCCTGGCCCCACTGCCACGTGCTGACCTTCGCGCCGTACTGCGCCTGCAGGCGCGTGAGCGCGCGGTCCAGTGCGGCACCGGCGGGCACGGCGCAGCCGCTGCTGCCGCACCAGGCGGTGTCGTTGCGCTCCAGGATGTCTTCGATCGCGCTGCGAAAGTGGCGCTTGCCATACAGCGCCTTGAAGCGCGCTTCGCCCAGCTTGCCGCCGATCACGCCGCGCGTCAGTTCATCGACCCACGCGGCAAAGATCAGCGGCGCGGCGCTGTCGGCGCGCATGGTGCCGTCAAAGCCGGCCAGCACAGCCTTGGCATCGCTGGCCAGTGGATGGGTTGCCGCCGGGTCCGACAAGGCCTTTTGCAAGAAGGGCAGCAGCCGGACGGTGGCCGTTGACAGCTGGTCCGCCTGGATTTTTTGCATGGATGCCAGGTCATGTTTGGGGGTGGCGGCCAGCAGCTGTTCAATCCGGTCATAACGGTAAGGCACATACCAGTCCTGCCCCATGAAGTAGGCGTAGCCGGGTGGCGTGATGCGCTGGTTGGCCGTGGACAGCCAGCCTTTGCCGGCAATGGCCGGCGCATCGGTCTGCGGCGTCTGCGCGTAGGAAATCCAGCCGGCCCAGTCGTAGCGGGCATCCCAGCCCGGTGACGGGGCGATGCCCCGAATGTCGTTGTCTGGGCGGCGCAATGGCGCTTTGCCCACCGCTTTGTACGCGGTTTTGCCGTCTGCATCCGCCATCACCACGTTTTGCATGGGTGAGTGGTAGGTGGCAAACGCGGCCAGCAGTTCGTCGACCGACCGGGCCTGGTTGCTTCGCAGGCCGGCCAGCACCGTCTGGTTGTCGGCGTCGAGCGCGCTCCAGCGCAGCGCCAGCGCATATTTGCGGGTGTCCAGCAGCTCGGCCTGCGGCTTTTGCGCGTCGCTGAGCACCGGGCCGTGCCGGGTTTCACGCACGGCCAGCGTCACATCGGGCTTGCCTTTGACCTTGATGAGCTCGCTGCGGGTGCTGAAGTCGGCCCAGGCCAACTCCCCTATCTTCCCGGCTTTCCCTGCTGGTGCCGGAACCCTGTACTGCTGCGGGTTGTCCGGGTTGATCCGCTCCAGGTACAGGTCCTGCACGTCGGGGTTGGTGTTGGTAAAGCCCCAGGCCACCTTGCCGGTGCGGCCCAGCACCACAAACGGCAGGCCGGGCAAGGTCGCGCCTATCACATCCAGCGCGGGCCCGGTGGAGCCCGCAGCCGCCGGCGCCTGCAGCCGCGCAAAGTACCAGATGGCAGGGGCCGACAAGGCCAGGTGCGGGTCATTGGCCAGCAGGGGTTTGCCGCTTTGGGTGTGGCTGCCCGCCACCACCCAGTTGTTGGAGCCCTTGCCTTCTACCAGTCCGAGATCCCGCGTCCAGGCCTGGATGTCTGCGCTCAACCCATCGGCTGTTTCCGGCTTTTCTTGATGGTAAAAAATGCCACCAGCCCTTGTTTTAGTTTCATGAGTAGCTATTGTTTTAGTAGCATCTGTCGGGCTGCTCCGGTAAACCCCCAGGTCCGCATAGAGCCTGGCAAAGTCGGTTTTGGAGGCCGGCGGCTCGCCAGGGTAAGGCGGAAACAGCTGCCAGAGCTGCCCGGTGCCCAGCACTTTGGCGGCGGACAGGCGGGCAAACTCGGTGCCCCAGTTGCCACTCAGATCCAGCGCCATCATCAGGGACCAGCCCAGGCTGTCTTGTGGCGACCAGGGCCGGCCCGAGCTGCCGCCCGGCTTGACACCCAGCAGGTGAAACTCGGGCGGCAAGGCCTGCGCGCCGTGCGCGTAAAACGCGTTGATGCCGTCGCTGTAGGCCTGCATGGCCTGCTTGCCCTCGGCGGGCAGGCTTTGCCATTGGCGCTCGGCCGCCTGCACCACGCCCAGCGTGCGCAGGAGCTTGTCGGTTTCCAGCGTGGCCTCGCCAAACGCTTCGGACAGCTCGCCATGCATGAGGCGGCGGTTGAATTCGAGTTGCCAGCCACGCTCCTGGGCATGGACATAGCCCAGCGAAAACCAGGCATCGCGCGGCGATTGCGCCTGGATATGAGTCACATCGGCGCTGTCGCGCGCCACCGTGACCCGGCTGGACAGGCCGGGAACTGTAAGCTCACCGTCGAGCGCCGGAAAAGCGCGCGCCACATAAATACCCGCCCCTGCTGCCAGCAGTACCGCCAGCAACAGCAAGGTCCAGGAAAACCGTTTTAGCCAGATCAAATCAGACCCTAAAGCTCCGAAGTGCCCCGGCTCAGCTGAACGGCATCGCCGGTGAACTTGAAGCTCACTGTCGGTGCAGCGAGGTCGTCGAAAGGGGCGCCCAGCGCAATTTCACCCGGCTCGTACAAGACGCATTGTTCGCGGCGCAGGGCAATGATGGTATCGCTGCTCGTAAAGCGGACCCAGGTGCCATAGCTGCTGACGTCTTCGATGCTGAACTGGCCGGCATGCCACAGGATTTTGGCGTGCAAGCGCGACACCCGTGGATCGTTCACCAGGAATTGCGCCTGGTTGATCCGGCCCAGAAAAATCGGTAGTTGGGACGATTCGAAGGAGGAGTGAATGTCCAGCCACGACAGCTCAATGCCGTGAAGCAGCGAATCGGGTTGGTGGCTCATGGTGGTCAAACCCGCCGGGACCGTCAGAAATTCGGACAACATCTCGGATTGCCATTCGATGCGGTAGACCACGCACAGCTCGCTGCGACCGCGGATGTCCATGGGGCCCAGGCTGCGAAAGCGCACCTGGTTGTTATCCGGCAGATGCTGGATCACCACATCGGTCGCAAAGATCTGGTCAGGTCCGGAGATGTCACTCAGGCGCGATGCCACGTTGACGGCATCGCCAAAGCAGTCGCCGTCCTGCTCCACCACCTTGCCGCGTGCCAGTCCGATCTGCAGCCGCATCTGGAGTTTTTCGGGCCAGTTGCTGATGCGCTCGCTGTGCACGCGCTGCATTTCGGTCGCCGCATCGACGGCTGCGCTGTTTTGGGGGAACACCATCAGCACGCCGTCACCAAGGTACTTCACCACGCGCCCGCCACGGGCCGTGCAGACCGTGCCTATCCAGTGAGTCAGCCGGGTGATGGCCTGGGTCGCCTTGGTGTTGCCCAGTGACTCAAAAACACCGGTACTCCCTGTCAGGTCGGCAAAAACGACGGTAACTGCAGTCATTGAACTTTCTCTGGCGTGTAAATCTTTTCAGTCATTAAATCACACGTCACCCTGTTTTCAAGGGTTAAAAATGAGTTCAAAAGTAGCTTGTCACCATGGTTCAAGCCAATGCCGGGCGGCATCCAGCCGCTTCAGGCGTCAGGCGATGTTTGTGCAGGCTTCAGACCGCCGCGGGCTTGAGCTGGAGCGACTTGAATTCCAGAAACTCTTCGAAGCCGTACACGCCGTTTTCGCGCCCGTTGCCCGATTGCTTGTAGCCGCCAAACGGCGCGTTGCCGTTGAAAGGCCCGCCATTGATGTCAACCTGCCCGGTGCGAAGGCGGCGGGCCACTTTCATCGCGCGCTCGTCACTGCCGCTCCAGACGCCGCCGCCCAGGCCGTAGATGGTGCTGTTGGCGATCGCCACCGCTTCGTCTTCGTCTTGGTAGGTGATGACGACCAGCACTGGCCCGAAGATTTCTTCCTGGGCCAGCGTATCCGTGGCCTTGATGCCCAAAATGGTGGGCTGCACAAAGTAGCCCTTGTCCATGGCCGGCTTCTCGGCGCCGCCGGCAATCACATCGGCACCTTCTGCAATGCCGGTGCGGATGAAATCGAGCACGCGATCGCGCTGGGCGGCACTGACCAGCGGGCCCAGCTTGCTGCTTTCCTCCAGGCTGGGACCTATGCTGAACTTGGCAATCGCTGCCTGCGCCAGCGCCTTGACCTCTTCGTAGCGGCTGGCCGGCACCAGCATGCGGGTGTGGGCCGAGCAGGTCTGGCCGCTGTTGAGCATGCAGGCCGACACCGTGCCTTTGACGGCGGCTTCAAAATTGGCGTCGTCCAGAATCACGCTGGCCGACTTGCCCCCGAGCTCCAGCGCCACGCGCTTGACGGACTGGCTGGCCAGCTCGCCGACACGTTTGCCGGCACGGGTAGAACCGGTAAAGCTCACCATGTCGACTTCAGGGTGCGTGGCCAGCACCTCGCCGACCACCGGACCCACGCCGTTGACCAGGTTGAACACGCCGGGCGGCACGCCGGCCTCGTGAATGATTTCGGCCAGGATCATGGCATTGACCGGCGCAATTTCGCTGGGTTTGAGTACCACGGTGCAACCGGCCACCATGGCGGGCGCAATCTTGAGGGTGATCTGGCTGAGCGGAAAGTTCCACGGCGTGATGCAGCCCACCACGCCAATCGGCTCGCGCACCACCAAGGAGTTGCCGACCTTTTTCTCCCACTCAAAATGGCGTGCCACTTTGGCAAAGTTGCTCCATTGCCAGGTCGGCCCGCCGACCTGCACGATGCGCGCCAGCTTCAGCGGCATGCCGACTTCGCGGGCAATGGCCACTGCCATGTCTTCGGTTCTGGCCTTCAGCCCGGCAGCAACCTTGTCGAGGTAAGCCGCGCGGGTCTCCACGGGCAGTGCCGCCCAGCCGTCAAACGCGGCGCGGGCCGCCAGCACGGCGGCTTCGGCTTCAGCCGCGGTGCCCGAGGGCACGGTGGCCATGAGCGCTTCGGTGCTGGAGTCGTGCACGGGCAGGGTTTCGGAAGACTGCGCGGCAACCCACTGGCCGTTGATGTAGTGCGAAGGATAGTTGGTCATGATCATGAGACTGGCTAATCACCAGGCTGGGTAAATTGAGAAAGTGGGAATGAAAAGAAGCCAAGACTGCTGAGCGCCAAACCCAAAACCATGGGCCGGTTAGAAAGCCGGAAAAGTCATATCAGCATGGTGTTTGAGCATATGGCGACTTTTGACTAACGGTTGATTAAAAATGGAGTCAAAAGAATTAAACATCGTTCAAACGCAGAATTAACATGACATCTGGTTACTAAGCCCTTGATTTGACTGTTGTTTTCCGTTAACCATTTCACGAAAAACTGCATCGAATTGCTTGCCTCAGCCAAGGCAGCGTCTTAATCTAACAGAAGAAGTCCTCCCGCGTGAACTCTCGCCCATACCCGAAAGAAAGCCTGTAGCCCTATGCGCTGGTTGAAACCCAATTTACGAAGCAGTTTCATGGCCCTGCTTGGCTCAGGTGAGGTCACGCCATCCATTCTGGAAGACCGCACCGAGGAAATCCGCCAGACCATGCTCGAAGAGCTGGGTGAGATCGCTGAAAAGAACTACCCCAGGATCACCCGGCGCGTTCGCTACGCACAGGACGTGCAAGGCCTGTGGTACGCCCGCGGTGACGTGATGGCGGTGCTGGCCGCCCTCCACGGCGAAACCGTGGCCCGCGAAAAGGTTGAGCGCATGAGCCGCATGTTCACGGGTTTGCTGCCCGCCGGCCTGAACTCGCGGCCCAGCAAGCTGATGGCCTGAAGCCCTGAAGCTCAGTCCACAGGCTCTTAGTGCTGGTGGCCCCATAGCAGAAAAGCATCCCTGCCCTCCACCGCCAGTGCGATGGGGGCCCCCACCGGCAGCAGCACCTTGGTGGCTACATGGCCATACGGCAAACCGGTCAGCACTCGCGCCTTGACCCGGCTTTGCAGCCAGGCCACCACCGCCGCCAGCTTGAAGCCCTTGTCGTGCGGCACCAGCTTGTAGTTGGTGAACTGCCCCAGCACCACGGCCTTTTGCTGTGCCAGCACGCCGGCATGCAGCAGTTGCGCCAGCATGCGTTCCACCCGGTAAGGGTGCTCGTTCACATCTTCCAGGAACAGGATTCCGCCCTTGACCGCCGGCAGATAAGGCGTGCCAACCAAGCTTGCCAGTACCGACAGGTTGCCGCCCCACAGCACGGCATTTTTGATGCTGAAATGGCCTGTAGCCCCCGTTTTATTTGGACTGTTAGCTACTGAATTGATAGCGTTTTTGGGCAGCTGCCAGCCGGCGCCCTCGCCCTGCCCGGTGATCAGGTCGTCAAAACAGGCTTCCATGATGTCGTCGGGCGTGCCTTCCACACCAAAGTCTTCACCGAGCGCCGGGCCGGCCCAGGTCACCGCACCGGTTTTGGCCAGCAAGGCACTTTGAAACGCGGTGAAGTCGCTCAAGCCCACAAACTGGGTGCCCTTGCTGATGGCTTTGGCCACCGCCTTGTAGTTGATCTCGGGCAGGATGCGCGTGAGCCCATAGCCGCCGCGCGAAATCAGCGCCACATCGGCGCCGCTGGCGGCCGCGCGGTGGATGGCCGCCAGCCGGGTTTCGTCGTCTCCGGCAAAGCGCTGGTGGCTGGCCAGAGCGGCCTCGTCGACTTCGACTTCATGTCCCAGGGCTTTGAGGCGTGCCAGGCCGCGCTTGAAGCTGGCTTTGTCGCGCACAGCGCTGGAGGGTGAGTAAATGTAGATATGTTTTTTCACGGCTGGGAGTATCGCATCCCCGTTACTTGAAAAAATGCACCGCGCGCTGGGCAATAGGCTCGCCCTGCTCGGGCACAAAATGCCCGGCCTGCGCGAGCACCAGGGGCTCGGGGCAATTTTTGATGGTTTTTTGCAGCGCCTGCATGACGGGCGGACCCAGCACCGGGTCTTGCGCACCAATCGCCATCAGGGTCTGGCCAGCCCAGCGCTCACGCCAGAAATCACGCGCCTGGCGCGAGAGGGCCGCGCCGTCCGAATCTTCAAACGCCGGCACCATGGGCGGAAAAGCGCGCAGCGCCGCGCGGTGGCCCTTGTCGGGAAAAGGTGCGCTGTAGGCGGCGCACTCCTGCGCACTCAGCTGCGGGTTGCCGCGGGCGATCAGGCGGGCGACATCGAACTCCGGGTTTTTCGCGCACATCTCGCGCCAGGCCAGAAAGCCTGCCGGCAAAGGCGCATCGCCCGTGCCCAGCATGGTGTTCATGACCAACAGGCCCTTGTAGCGTTCAGGCGCCGCCATGGGCAGCGTCAGGCCCAGCAGGCCGCCCCAGTCCTGCACCACCAGCACGATGTTTTGCAAATCGAGCCGCTCGACCAGCTCGAGCAGTATCCGGCGGTGCCCGCTGAAGCTGTGAAAGCTGTCCTTTTTGGGTTTGTCGCTCTTGCCAAAGCCGATCAGGTCGGGTGCGACCACCCGGTGCCCGGCGGCCAGAAACACCGGCACCATCTTGCGATACAGGTAGCTCCAGCTCGGGTTGCCATGCAGGCAGAGGTAGGTCAACTGATCCGTTCGTACTGAGTCTGTCGAAGTACCCTCGTCGAGGTAGTGCATGCGCAAGCCGGCCAGCGCGGGCAAATCGCTCAGGTAGTTCGGCTGCCACGGGTAGCCCGGCAGGCCTTCGAACGCGGCATCGGGCGTGCGCAAGGCATCGTCGCGCAAAGGATGGGCCAGCCGGCTTTCCTCACGCTGCTCAGCCCGGCGCTGGCGAAAGAAATCCTGCAGCAAGCTGCTGCATTCCTGCGCCAGCACCCCACCCCGCAGCTGGGTCTGGTGGTTCAGCTGCGTCTGGTCAAACAGGTTGAGGACCGAGCCAGCGGCGCCGGTTTTGGGATCAGCCGCGCCAAACACCACGCGCTTGAGCCGTGCATGCAGCACGGCGCCGCTGCACATGGCGCAGGGCTCCAGCGTGACAAACAGCTCGCAGTCGTCGAGCCGGTAATTGCCCAGCGCCTGGGCGGCGGCGCGCAGGGCCACAATCTCCGCGTGCGCGGTCGGGTCGTGGCCGTCGATCGGGGCATTGCGGCCGGTGGCGATGACCCGCCCCTGATGAACCACCACGGCACCGACCGGGACCTCGCCCACGGCAATGGCCGCGCGGGCCTGTGCCAGCGCCAGTTGCATGAAGTCGGTGTCATCCATATTTGCTATCAATTTAATAGCTACCTACGCAGTTATAACGTGGGCCAGGGCCATATTTGACTGACTTACTTTTCATCGGGCATGGGGCGGGCCTGCTGCAGGGTGCCCTCCAGCGTTTGCTTGATTTGCTGCTGGGCCTGGTTGCTTTGCTGCTGCGGGCCAAGGCTGGCGCCGGAGCCAGAATTCGATGGCGCACTGGTAGCCGCCGGCAGCCCTGCGGGCGCTGACGAGGCGGCAAGCTGCTTTTTTACCAGCACGCCGATCGCCAGTGCCACGATCAGCAGGCTCAACACGCCAAAAACTGCGCGCACCTCAGCTCTCCTTGCGCTCGCCCGCTGGCGACGTCATGCCCAGCCGATCCATCCAGCCCGCCAGCGCCTGCTCATTTTCATTGCCAGCCGCATACACGGCTTTCATGGCGGCATGCGATTCGGGTCGGTGCTGGTTAACCTTGATTTTGCATTGCAGATCCGTGACCAGCAGCTCAAAGCCCACAATGCCGGCCAGCATCTTGTGGGCAAACTCCTCACCCAAGCCCCGCCATTGTTCGGCGTAGGGCGGCTCGTGGTCGCCGATCAGTTTTTTCAGCAGGCGGTCTTTGGCCAGCGGATCTTCAATCAGCGTCGCCTCAACCGTGCAGTGCACCGCCAGATAGTTCCAGCTCGGCACCCGCGCCAGGTCGGGATAGACCTTGGGCGACAAATAGGCATGGGGCCCGAGGAAAGTGGCCACGGCTTGCGGTCGCGCCTGCAGATAACGCCAATGCGCATTGGGTTTGGCCACATGCCCCAGCAGCACGAGTTGATCGCCGCGCTCTTCCAGGTGCAGTGGCAGGTGCGTGACGTAAGGAAGACCTGCGCTGTCCACACTGATCAGGCTGGCGAAAGGATGGGCCTGGATGAGCGGAACCGCGTGTTCGCGAGTCTGGCCTTTGAATTGGGGTGGAAGGTACATAGCCTGAAGTATCGGCCAAAACCGGCCGCTTCAAACAGCCGGGATCGTCAGCGCTGTGCGGGCCACATACGAACGTTGGACCATCAGGCTCGCCGTACCTTGACGCCGGCCGCCCGAAAGGTGCGCAACATGCGTTCGGGGGTATTGGCCGGAACGACCAGCATGCTCAATTCATTCAGCGAGGCTATCGCGAAGGCCGATGCAGCCATAAGCTTCTCGGCCGAAGCCAGCACGATTGTTTCGGCAGCGCGTTCATGCAGGGCACGCTTCACCGCAGCCTCCTCGGCGTCCCCCGTGCTCAGTCCGGCGTCAGGATGCACGCCAGTCACGCCCATGAAATAGAGGTCAGCCCGCAGGCGCGAGGCGGCTTCGATAAGCGCGGCACCGACGTTGACCATCGAATGACGGAACAGCCTTCCCCCTAGAACGATGATGTCGACATGCAGGTGGGCGGCGGCCTCCACCGCAACGTTCGGGCTGTGCGTGACGATAGTGGCGCGCAGGTTCGGTGCCAAGTGACGCACCACCTGGATGGAGGTGGTGCCGCCATCGAGGATGACGACCTGGCCCGGCCGGATCATCGCTGCTCCCGTGCGACCTAGCTCGATCTTGTCCTCGATGGATACCTGCTCGCGCGCTCGCAAATCGCCCACAGCCGAAGAGGACGGCAGCGCGCCGCCATGGACACGCTGCAGCTTGCCGGACTGCGCCAACTCGCGCAGGTCGCGACGAATGGTGTCCTCTGACGTCTCGAACTCGCGAGCCAGATCCTTGGCGATCACTTGCCCTTCAGAGCTTAGGCGGGCCAGGATGAGTTGCTTGCGCTGAACGGTCAGCATGGTCTGAATAAAGGATGGCTAGCAACAGTCATAACGGAGGTCGTCGGATTATCGACCCTCGGTAAACCGGCCCATGCAGGGGGATTGTGGTTCATGAGTGAACGTTTTACAATTCACGATATTGCATGATGTTACGCGATATTGCACGATATGACCATGCCAAAAATCACATCCCTTGCCGCAACGAGACCGCTGCTCGTACTGATTGCCGGCCCCTACCTCTCTGGTACGGGGGGTGACCCCGAAAAGATTGCAGCCAATCGTGCTCGACTGGAAAGCCAGGCCCTGCCGATTTACGAGCGCGGTCACTTGCCGATGGTGGGCGAGTGGATGGCACTGCCTATCATTCACGCCGCCGGAGGCCGTTCCCACGGTGACTCGGTGTTCAGTGCGTACCAGTATCCCGTTGCTCATCGGCTGCTGCAGCGCTGCGATGCCGTGCTGCGCATCTCCGGCGAGTCGCGCGGCGCCGATCTGGACGTGTCGCGAGCCCGCGAACTAGGCCTACCCGTCTACAGCGACGTCAGCCAGCTTCCCCAGTTCGTCAGGGCCTCGGCGCTGGAGGCGCCGTGAGCGACGCTGTGACGGCTGGATCGAGCGAGCGCATTCGCATTGTTGAGCAGCGCTTGTTGTCGGACGACTGGTTTGTCCTCAAGAAGACAAGCTTTGAGTACTTGCGACGAGACGGTCGCTGGCAACTGCTGCATCGCGAGACCTACGACCGGGGCAACGGCGCCGTGCTGCTGCTGTTCAATGTGGCACGCGGTTCGGTCGTGCTGACCCGGCAATTCAGGTTTCCGGCCTATGTCAATGGATGCGCCGACGGCCAACTGATCGAAGCCTGCGCCGGGTTGCTGGATGGCGACGACCCTCATACCTGCATCCGCCGCGAGGCCGAGGAGGAAACCGGGTTCGTCGTGCGATCACCGCGCAAACTGTTTGAGGCCTACATGAGCCCTGGATCGGTCACCGAGAAGCTGCACTTCTTCGTTGCAGAGTACGAAGATCGGGACCGCGTTGCCACAGGCGGTGGCCGCGAAAGCGAGGGCGAGGATATCGAGGTGGTGGAGTTGCCTTTGAACGACGCATTGCGGATGGTGGCGTCGGGAGCCATCCAGGATGGAAAGACCATCATGCTCCTGCAACACGCCGCCCTCACTGGACTCGATCGATTGCGCTTTGGTTGATGTCGGCGGTCATGAAGTCGCCAGTCGCTGCGCTGGTCGATCCCGCTGCGCGGGGGGGCGCCAGAGCGTCCGCGTTGCGCAGCAAGCAGCGGCGGCGCACCCTGTGATCGCGCTCGACGGCTTCGCTTCGCCGAGCTGACGCCTCGCGCGATCCTCGCCCTTCGCTGCGCGCACTCACCAATTGCCCATCGAGGGCAATTGGCTCGCCAGCCGCTACGCTGGTCGATCCCGCTAGCGCGGGGCCCTCGCCCTTCGCTTCGCGTCTTACTCCCACTCAATCGTGGCTGGCGGCTTGCTGCTCACGTCGTAAGTGACGCGGTTGATACCGCGCACCTCGTTGATGATGCGGCCCGACACCTTCTTGAGCAGCGCATACGGTAATTCGGCCCAGTCGGCAGTCATGAAGTCGCTGGTTTGCACGGCGCGCAAGGCCACCACGTAGTCGTAGGTGCGTCCATCGCCCATCACGCCCACGCTTTTCACGGGCAGAAAAACCGTGAAAGCCTGGCTGGTGAGGTCGTACCAGGTTTTGCCGCTGGCTTCGTCCTTGAAGTTGCGCAGCTCCTCGATGAAGATGGCATCGGCGCGGCGCAGCAGGTCGGCGTATTCTTTTTTCACTTCACCCAGAATCCGCACGCCCAGACCGGGGCCCGGGAAAGGATGGCGGTAGACCATGTCGTGCGGCAGGCCCAGCGCCTCGCCCAGCTCGCGCACTTCGTCCTTGAACAGCTCACGCAGGGGCTCCAGCAGCTTCAGACCCAGCTGCTCGGGCAGGCCGCCCACGTTGTGGTGGCTCTTGATGGTGACGGCTTTTTTGCTTTTGGCGCCGCCGGACTCGATCACATCGGGGTAAATCGTGCCCTGGGCCAGCCATTTGGCGCCCTTGATGGCCACGCCACCGCCGGCCTTGAGCTTGGCCGCTTCGGACTTGAAGACTTCCACAAACTCGCGGCCAATGATCTTGCGCTTGGCTTCCGGCTCGCTCACGCCGGCCAGGTGCCCCAGGAACTGATCGCTGGCATCCACCCGGATCACCTTGGCGTGCAGCTTGCCGACAAACATGTCCATCACCATGTCGCCCTCGTTCAGGCGCAGCAGGCCGTGGTCGACGAACACGCAAGTGAGTTGATCGCCAATGGCGCGGTGAATCAGGGCGGCCGCGACGGATGAATCCACCCCGCCGGACAGGCCCAGAATGACTTCTTCATCACCGACCTGCTCACGGATTTTTTCAACGGCCTCGCTGATGTAGTCACCCATGATCCAGTCGGGCCGTGTGCCGCAGATGCCGAGCACAAAACGCCGCAAAATCGCGGTGCCCTGTTTGGTATGCGTGACTTCCGGATGGAACTGGACCGCATAAAAGCGGCGGTCTTCGTCGGCCATGCCGGCAATCGGGCAGGAATCGGTGCTGGCCATGAGCTTGAAGCCGGGCGGCATCTCGGTGACCTTGTCGCCGTGGCTCATCCAGACGTTGAGCATGCCCTGCCCTTCGGCCGTGGTGAAGTCGGCGATGTCCTTGAGCAGCGCGGTGTGGCCGCGGGCGCGAACGTCGGCAGAGCCGAACTCGCGCTTGTGGCCACCCTCGACCTTGCCGCCCAGCTGGTGCGCCATGGTCTGCATGCCGTAGCAGATGCCCAGCACCGGCAAGCCCAGCTCAAAGACGGCTTGCGGCGCCTTGTCGGTCGTGTCTTCGTACACGCTGGCGTGGCTGCCCGACAGGATGATGCCCTTGAGCGAGCCGTCCTTGGCGTAGTCGCGCACCCAGTCATCCGTCACATCACAGGGATGGACCTCGCAGAACACATGCGCTTCGCGCACGCGGCGGGCGATGAGCTGGGTGACCTGGGAACCGAAATCGAGAATGAGGATTTTCTGGTGCTGCATTTGATTCAATCAGTCTCTGCTAAACCGCTTTGAGCCGGAGAGGCAATTTTCCGACGGGCCGCCCCTAGGAAAATTAGCCCCCTCGGGGGGCAGCGTAGTACACGAAGTGACAAGCGTGGGGGCCTAATCAGCCCGGTAGTTCGGCGCTTCCTTGGTGATCTGCACGTCGTGGACATGGCTTTCGCGGATGCCTGCGGAAGTGATTTCCACAAACTCAGCCTGGTTGCCCATGTCTTCAATCGTGGCACAGCCGCAGTAGCCCATGCTGGCCCGCAGGCCGCCGGCCATCTGGTACACGATGCCCACCATGGAGCCTTTGTAGGGCACGCGGCCTTCAATGCCCTCGGGCACCAGCTTGTCGGCATTCGGGTTACCGGTGGTGGCTTCCTGGAAATAACGGTCGGCACTGCCCTGCTGCATGGCGCCAATGCTGCCCATGCCGCGGTAGCTCTTGTAGCTGCGGCCCTGGTACAAAATGACCTCACCGGGCGCTTCCTCGGTGCCGGCAAACATGCCGCCCATCATCACCGTGCTGGCGCCAGCGGCAATTGCCTTGGCGATGTCGCCGCTGTAGCGGATGCCACCGTCGGCAATCAGGGGGACGCCGCTGCCGCGCAGCGCCGTGGCCACATTGTCAATCGCCATGATCTGCGGCACACCGACGCCGGCCACGATGCGGGTGGTGCAGATGCTGCCGGGACCAATGCCGACCTTGACCGCGTCGGCACCGGCTTCGGCCAGCGCCAGCGCCGCCGCGCCGGTGGCGATGTTGCCGCCGATCACGTCAATCTGCGGGTAATTCTTTTTGACCCAGCGCACGCGCTCGATCACGCCATGGCTGTGGCCGTGGGCGGTATCGACCACGATGGCATCGACACCGGCTTTGACCAGCGCTTCAACTCGCTCCTCCGTGCCTTCGCCGACACCGACCGCAGCACCCACGCGCAGGCGGCCCGAGGCGTCGCGTGCGGCATTGGGGAAATTGGTTTGCTTGGTGATGTCCTTGACCGTGATCAGGCCCTTGAGCTCAAAGGCGTCGTTGACCACCAGCACGCGTTCGAGCTTGTGCTTGTTGAGCAAGGCCTTGGCTTCGGCGGCAGAAGTGCCTTCCTTGACCGTAACCAGCTTCTCGCGCGGCGTCATGATCTGGTGGGCTTTGACGTCGTAGCGGGTTTCAAAGCGCAGGTCACGGCTGGTCACGATACCGACCACTTTGCCGCCGTCGCACACCGGAAAACCAGAGATGCCGAGCTGCTCGGACAATTCCAGCACCTGCAGCACGGTGTGCTCGGGCGTGATGACCACGGGATCGCGCACCACCCCCGACTCATAGCGCTTGACCTTGGCCACATGCGCGGCCTGCTCCTGCGGTGTGAGGTTTTTGTGCACGATGCCAATGCCGCCCTCCTGGGCGATGGCAATCGCCAGACGGGCTTCAGTCACCGTATCCATCGCAGCCGACACGAGCGGCAGGTTCAGGCGGATGTTGCGGGAAAACTGGGTGGAAAGCGAAGTGTCCTTGGGCAGGACTTGGGAGAATGCTGGCACCAACAATACGTCGTCGAAGGTGAGCGCTTTGCCGAGTAGGCGCATAAGGTAAGCTCCAAAAACACGATTGTACCCGCGTCGGTCGGTACAAACCCTAGCGGGTTAATTCGATGTAACAGCGCGTGAAAACCGCGCCTTTGCGCAGGGGCCTTTCGCAAATTGCCTTGTCACGGCGCTACACTGCGCGGATGGACCTCAAACTTGCCACAAAAACCCTTCTTTTGACCCTGGCTGGATGCTCGTTTGCCCTGACCGCGTCTGCCCAATGGCAGTGGATAGACAAGGACGGACGCAAAGTGTTCAGCGACCGTCCGCCTGGCGCCGAAATCCAGGAGAAAAATATCCTCAAGCGGCCTGCCAGCAGTGCGCGTCTGCCGGTTTCGGAGGCGGTTGCCGCCAGTCAGCCGGCCGCCGCCGCATCGGCTCCGGCGCCCAAATCCAGCGCCCCCAAGCTGTCTGGCAAAGACCCTCAGCTGGAAGCCAAGAGAAAACAGGCTGAAGAGGAAGAGGCGGCCAAACGCAAAGCCGAGGAAGAAAAAGTGGCCGTAGCGAGAACTGAAAACTGCGAACGTGCCAAGCGCGGTCTTGCAACCGTTCAATCAGGTGTGCGGGTTTCCACCACCAACGCCAAGGGTGAACGCGAATTCATGGACGACACGGCAAGGGCCGCGGAAACCAAGCGCCTGCAGGACCTCATCAGCAAAGAGTGCAAGTAAATGGCTTCTGTCCAATGAAGTGGCTGCGGCGTCAAGGACAAGTACTGGGGCTCACCCGGCTCAATACCCGGCCTTGCCGCCCGCCCTGGTTTTGGAAAACAGGCCGGCTCGTTTGGCCCCCTGGCGGCTAAAGCGCTCGCGGCGGGCGATTTTGGGGTCGACCCGCAAGCCGCGGTAAATCTCCACCCGGTCATGCTCGCGCAAGGCCTGCCCGGCGCTGACCTTGCGGCCCCAGATCCCCACCGTCAAATGGCCGGCATCGAGCTCCGGGAATTCCGCAAGCACCCCGCAGCTGGCAATAGCCTGCGCGACCGTGCTGCCCTGCGCCAGGTCCAGCAGCCACTCGCGGACCTGCCTGGGGGCGGGTGAATAAATCAGCGATACCTTCACGTGAGCCCTACCCCTCAGGCCTCGCCGTAAACCTGGCCGGCCCTTTTCACAAAAGCATCCACGAGGCTGCCGGCAATCTTGTCAAACACAGGCCCCACCAATGCCGCCAGTGCGGCGTTGTCAAAGCCATAGTGCAGGGAGAAGTTAACCTTGCAGGCACGCTGGCTGCCATCGCCCAGCTCGCTGAAAGTCCAGTGACCATAGAGTTTTGAAAACGGCCCTTTGACCAGCTGCATGTCCACCTTGTGATCCTGGTGATGGCTGTTGCGGGTGGTGAAGCTCTGTTTGATGCCACTGAACGAAATGCCCAGCTCGGCCGTCATGCCGCCGGCGTCCTGTTGCACCACACGGGAATGATCACACCAGGGCAAAAACTGCGGGTAGCTGGCCACGTCAGTGACCAGCGCAAACATTTCAGCGGGGCTGTACCAGATAAGAACGGACTTGTGAACGGTTTTCATACAATGGGTATCTGGGCGCAACTGCAATTGTATTAGTCGCTGTACTCAGCACTCGGCAATGAAAGCCCTTATCTTTTAGTTATGGCCACCAAAGAAGCATCCCACTCCAAAAAACCAGCCGCAGCGTCTTCAGGAAAGCCCGCCGGCAAAGCTGCCGAAAAGGCGGCGGCCGCCATACGCATCGCCGACAACAAAAAAGCCGTTTTCAACTACCACATTGAAGAGCGGTTTGAAGCCGGCATGGTGCTGGAAGGCTGGGAAGTCAAGTCGGTGCGCGAAGGCAAGGTGCAGCTGACCGATGGCTACGTGGTCATCCGCGGCGGTGAGCTGTTCATCATTGGCTGCCAGATCAACCCGCTGGGCACGGCCTCGACCCATGTGCGGCCCGACGCCGTGCGGACCAAAAAACTGCTGATGCACAAGGACGAGATCCGCCGGCTGGTGGGCAAGGTCGAACAAAAAGGCTTCACGCTGGTGCCGCTGAACATGCACTGGAAGGCCGGCAAGGTCAAATGCGAGATTGGCCTGGCCAAAGGCAAAGGCGAGCACGACAAGCGCGACACCATCAAGGACCGCGAAGGCAAGCGCGAGGTCGAGCGCGCCATGAAATCCAGAAACCGCTAAAAAGCCGTTAAAGAAGCGTAGTGCAAACTTATTTTGGGGTGGATGGAATAAAGCCGCCGCGCAGGGTGTTTATCCGGTTGCAGACATCTTCTGCTTAACTACTTCCCGGAGAGCTCCATGAAATTTCTAAGCATTGCAACATTGACCGCCGCCCTTCTGGGTGGCTGCGCCTACATGCCCGGCAGCAGCAGCCCGGCCAAAGTCGCTGATGGGGTGCTCGTGGGTCCCAATGGCATGACGCTGTACACCTTTGACCGGGATGTCGCCGGCAGCGGTAAATCTGTCTGCAATGGCCCCTGCGCCACCAACTGGCCCCCTTTGATGGCTACCGAGATGGACAAGCCTAGCGGCGACTACACGGTCATCACCCGCGACGATGGCAAAAAACAGTGGGCCGTCAAGGGCAAGCCACTGCATTACTGGATCAAGGACATGAAAGCCGGTGACAAGACGGGCGAAGGCGTACTGAACCTGTGGCACACCGCCAAGCCTTGAGTTCAGGGACTGCCATGGCCGCCCTACCCGCAGCGCATGAACCGCTCTGAGCTAATTGCCCAGATTCCCGGCCTGCGGCGTTATGCGCGGGCCCTCACGGGCGATGCCTGGACGGCCGATGACCTGGTGCAGGACACGCTGGAGCGTGCCTGCAAAAAATGGCGGTTCTGGGTGGCGGGTTCTGATTTGCGCGCCTGGCTGTTTACCCTGATGCATAACCTGTTTGTGAACCAGCTCAGGCGTTCAAGCCGGCAAGCCGGCATGGTTGCCCTGGATATCGATGATCTGTCCAACGAGCTGGCAGCGCCTGATGCCGGCCAGGAGCAAGCCATGGATTTGCAGCGCTGCCTGATGCGCCTGCCGCAAGACCAGCGGGCGGTGCTGCTGCTGGTCAGCCTGGAAGACATGAGCTACGAAGAAACGGCCCGCATTGTGGGTGCACCGGTAGGCACCGTGATGTCACGCCTGTCACGCGCACGTACCCGCTTGCGCGAACTGATGGACAGCCCGGCCAAAACGCCTGCCGTGCCGGACAGCTCCGGAAATGTGGCCGCCCTGCGGCGTCTCAAATGAAATGCGTTGAACACAGCCATGGACAAGCCAACTGCTGACAAACCCTCGCTGGACGAGCTCAATGCCCTGGTCGACAAGCAGTTGCCGGCCGATGCACGCGCGGCCGCGCTGGCGCGTGCGATGGCCGATCCGGCTGCCCGCGAAACCCTCGCCGCCTGGCAGGCGCAGAGAAATGCCTTGCGTGAACTGCACCGTCCGCTGCTTGACGAGCCGGTTCCGGAGACCTTGCTGGCGGCTGCAAACCGTAGTGCGCAAGTGCGTCAGAAAATCGATCACTGGTGGCGCTGGGGTGGCATGGCGGCATCGGTCATGCTGGCGTTTGGCGTCGGCTGGCTGGCCCATGGCCAGTGGCAAGGCGGCTGGCCAGGTGACGCCTCCCAAAAAATGGCGGCCAGCCAGCTCAGGGCGGGCCAGGAATTCATTCGCCAGGCGGCTTTGGCACATGCCGTGTACTCACCTGAAGTACGCCATCCGGTGGAAGTCGGTGCGGCCCAGCAGGACCACCTCGTGCAATGGCTGTCCAAGCGGCTGGGCAAGCCCTTGAAAGTACCCTCGCTGGCCGCTCAGGGCTACGCGCTGGTGGGCGGACGCCTGCTGCCCGGTGGCAGCGGTGCACGCGCCCAGTTCATGTTCGAGAACACCGCCGGCGTTCGCGTCACGCTGTACCTCGGGGCGGTGGATGCGGGTGGCGTGCCGGCCCGTGCGGCGTCGCAGGCCAAACCCGGCAGCCAGGACACGGCTTTTCGCTACAGCAGCGACGGCCCGGTCCCCGGTTTTTACTGGGTTGACCAGGGCTTTGGCTATGCGATGAGCGGCCCGGTGTCCCGGGATGAACTGATGAAACTGGCCGAGCTGGTTTACCAGCAGCTCTGACTATCGGGCCGTCAAAGCTGGCGCAAGGGGTGCGCCTCTGCAGACCAGGGGCTTGCAAAAAACGGCGCCACCATCTCGGGCGTCACCGCCTCAATGCGTGCCGGGTTCCAGCGGGGCAAATGATCCTTGTCCACGGCCAGCGCCCGTATGCCCTCCACGGTCTCGCTCGCGGCGCCGGGGCGCAGGTGAAAGCAGTGGTGCACCATGTCGCGCTCCATGCGCAAGTCGTCAGCCAGACGCATGTGGCGTGCCCGGCGGATTTGCTCGAGCACCACATGCAGCATCAGGGGTGAGCGCTTGCGCAGCGTCGCCGCCGTGTGCCTGGCCCACGCGTCGGGGGCAGCCTCCAGCGCATCGATGATGTCCTTGACGGTTGGCAGAGAAAAGAAAGCGTCAATTTGAGTGATAGCCGCCGAATTGCTTGGTTTAGTAGCTATCAAATTGGTAGCAATCCATTGATCCACCGCGGCCGCGTTGTCAAATGACTGGCTGGCCAGGGCCTCCCACAAGTCGGGCAGCCGGGCCGCTTCCAGCCTGACATCGGCCAGCCCGTAAGCCAGCGCGTCATCCGCTCTGATCACCTCACCCGTCAGCGCCAGGTACTCGCCCACGCTGCCCGGGCAGCGGCTCAGGAAGTAGCCGCCCCCCACATCCGGGAAGAGCCCAATATTGGTTTCGGGCATGGCCATCTTGGTGTGCTCGGTCACGATGCGCACCTTGGCGCCCTGGCTGATGCCCATGCCCCCACCCATGACGACGCCGTCCATGAAGGCGATGTAGGGCTTCGGGTAGCTGTGAATCAGGTGGTTGAGGCTGTATTCCTCAGTGAAAAAATCGTCCAGTGCCGGATCACCGACCAGTGCTATCTGATGAAAAAACCGGATGTCGCCGCCCGCACAAAACCCGCCAAAGAGCGCTTCGGGGCTGCCGGGGCGGCCCACCTTGTTGCTGCCGCGAATCGCCACCACTTGAACCGACGGATCGTCGCGCCAGGACAGCAAGGCCTTTGCCAAGTCCCGGATCATCTGCAGCGACAGCGCATTGAGCGCCTTGGGGCGGTTCAGGGTGATGAGCCCGGCATTGCCGCGCCGCTCGACCAGCACCTCGGTTTTGACTTCTGCATTCATACCCTCTGCCTCCATCCAATCAGTTCATTGATCACCAGCGCAGCAATGACCAGGCTGCCGCCGGTCAAGACGCTGGCGCCCGGCACCTCGTTGGCACCGACCCAGGCCAGCAAAATTCCGAAAATAACTTCCAGCAGCGCCAGCAAGGCGACTTCGGGCGCCTTGAGCACGCCGGCGCACATCACCGACAGCACGCAGGGAATGGCCAGCTGAACCAGGCCCAGCAGGGCCAGCAGGCCGATGTCATGCGGCGTTGCGGAAAACGGAAACGACAACGGCAAGGTTGCCAGCGATGAAATCACCGCGCCCAACAGCACCGCGGGCACCAGGTCGACATTCTTGCCATGGGCGCGGCTGTGCTGCACCACCGTCCAGTTGCTGGCGCTGGCCAAAGGCACCATCAACGCCACCAGGGTTCCACCGATGTGGCTGGACAGGTCCATCTGCCCGCCATACATCCAGGCAATGCCGGCGCCCGCCATCGCAATGGCCAGCCAGGTTCGCGCGGGAATGCGGTGGCCGATGAACGCGCGGGCCAGCAAGGCCGTGATGAAAGGGCTGACCGCCATGGTCACCAGCACATTGGCCACCGTGGTGAGCGTGAGCGCGACCATGAAGGCCGTGAACATCACGCTCCAGCAGACGCCCGACAGCCAGAACGCGTAGCCACCGTTGCGGATCTTCGTGAAAACCGCCTTGCCCTGGAAAAACGGCAGGATGACGAGCAGCGACGCCAGCGTGAAAAAGCTGCGCCAGAACGTGACTTCAAAGCTGCGGGCCGACTCCAGGTGGCGGGTCACGACACCGGCAATCGACCACATCATGGCCACGAAAATCATCAGGATGACAGCGCGGGAATGCGTGAGTTTCATGGGCTTGCAATCAATTCAGGCTGCTATGCGAACATAAAAGGCCGCTGGAGCTTGCACACACAGCGGCCTGGTTTTCAAGCGATTCAACCCGCTACACCGGCTGCCGCCCCACTCCAGCAGGGGCCGCGGAACCGGCTTAGCCGGGCCGCAGGCGCAGCGGCCCCCTCGGGGGGCAGGAAGCTACACGCAGTGAGCGACCGTGGGGGCTCAAGACCGCTCAAGACCTGCCTGCGCGTTTGCGATCGCTCTCTTTGAGGTAACGCTTGCGCAGACGGACGGACTTCGGCGTGATTTCGACCAATTCATCGTCTTCAATGAATTCCACGCCGTATTCCAGCGTGCATTCGATTGGAGGGGTGATTTTGATCGCGTCTTCCTTGCCGCTGACGCGGAAGTTGGTCAGCTGCTTGGTGCGCGTGGCGTTGACCACCAGGTCGTTGTCGCGGCTGTGGATACCGACAATCATGCCCTCGTACACCGGGTCGTTGGCCCTGACGAACATGCGGCCGCGGTCGTCCAGCTTGCCCAGCGCGTAGGTGAAGATTTCACCATCGTCCATGGAAATCAGCACGCCGTTTTTACGGCCGCCGATGTCGCCCTTGTGCGGCTCGTAGCTGTCGAAGATGTTGGAGATCAGGCCCGAGCCGCGCGTCAGGTTCAGGAATTCATTGGTGAAGCCGATCAGGCCCCGTGCCGGGATGCGGTATTCCAGGCGCACGCGGCCACGGCCGTCCGGCTCCATGTTGACCAGTTCACCCTTGCGCTCGCCCAAAGCCTGCATCACGCCACCCTGGTGCTGGTCTTCGATGTCGGCGGTCACCATTTCGATGGGCTCGTGGCGCACGCCGTCCACGTCTTTGTAGACGACGCGCGGCTTGGACACAGCCAGCTCGTAACCTTCGCGGCGCATGTTTTCCAGCAAAATCGTCAAGTGCAGTTCGCCGCGGCCCATGACTTCGAAGATACCTTCTTCATCGGTTTCCTTGACGCGCAGGGCCACGTTGTGTTGCAGTTCCTTTTGCAGGCGGTCCCAGATCTGGCGGCTGGTGACGAACTTGCCCTCGCGGCCGGCCAACGGGCTGGTGTTGACGCAGAAGTTCATGGTCAGGGTCGGTTCATCGACCTTGAGCATGGGCAGCGGCGCCGGATTGACCGGGTCCGTGATGGTCACGCCAATGCCGATGTCAGCAATGCCGTTGATCAGCACGATTTCGCCGGGGCCTGCTTCCGTGGCCTGCACGCGTTCGAGGCCCTGGAAGGTCAACACCTGGTTGATCCGGCCCTTGACGGCTTTGCCGTCCGGGCCTTCCATCACCACCACGTCCATCATGGGCTTGATCGTGCCCTGGCTGATGCGGCCGACGCCAATCCGCCCCACAAAGGTCGAAAAGTCAAGCGCGGAAATTTGCAGTTGCAGCGGCGCGGCAGGATCGCCCTTTTGGGCCGGCACATGCTTGAGGATGGTGTTGAACAGGGCCGACATGTCAGGGCCCCACTGTTCGTTCGGCGGGCCCTCTTCCAGCGAAGACCAGCCGTTGATGCCGGAGGCGTAGACCACGGGAAAATCCAGCTGCTCATCGGTGGCGCCCAGCTTGTCGAACAGGTCGAAAGCGGCGTTGACCACCTTGTCGGGGTTGGCGCCCGGCTTGTCGACCTTGTTCACGACCAGGATGGGTTTGAGGCCCAGGGCCAACGCCTTCTTGGTCACAAAACGCGTCTGGGGCATGGGGCCTTCTTGCGCATCGATCAGCAGCACCACGCCATCAACCATCGACAGCGCACGCTCCACTTCACCGCCGAAGTCGGCGTGGCCGGGGGTGTCCACGATGTTGATGTGCGTGCCTTCCCAGGTCACGGCGCAATTCTTGGCCAGGATGGTGATGCCGCGTTCCTTTTCGATGGCATTGTTGTCCATCACGGTGTCGACCACTTTCTCGTGCTCGGCAAAGGTGCCGGACTGGCGCAGCAACTGGTCAACCATGGTGGTTTTGCCATGGTCAACGTGGGCGATGATGGCGATATTGCGGATTTGTTTGTGGCTCATGGTTGGCTTTCAGGAAAACTCGAAACGGGTACGGGTTAATGTTGGAAAGAAGGAGCGGCAACGCCTGCCGGCGCCGCAGCGAAATCGGGTTTGGAACGTTCGGCCTGCGTTCTGGCGGCTTGCAAAATGTCCTGTATTTCAACCGGGCTCAGCAAACGCTGCGGAATGAGTTCATCCGCGGTGATGTGGGCCGAACCCAGGAACGCCGGGGGTTCGGCGCCATAGACCTGCACCAGCGGCGCATCACTGCCCCACTGCCCGGGCGTTCCCCGGCGGCGCAGGCCACTCAAAAACCGCCCTGCATTATCGGCGTCCAATGTGACAGACGGGTACGCGGCGACCAGCGACTGCGTGGGCAGCAGACAGGCCTCGCGTTCGGGCTCGGTCATGGCCTCGAACGCCGGCAAGCTGACGCATTGGTTCACCCCAAAGCCTCCGGTTGCCAGCCGGCGCAAGGCGCCCAGATGCGCGCCGCAGCCGATGGCTTCGCCAATGTCTTCACCCAGGGTGCGGATGTAAGTGCCTTTGCTGCAGGTTACTATGATTTTGATAGCTGCCGGCGCACGTTCATCCTGGGCTGCAAGCATATTCAGCTTGTGGATGGTGATGTGGCGGGCTTCCCGCGCCACATCCTCGCCGGCGCGCGCGTACTCATAGAGTGCCTTGCCGTCTTTCTTGAGCGCTGAATACATGGGCGGAATCTGCGTCAGCGGGCCGGTGAAGCGGCGCGTCATGTCTTCCAGCAGCTGCGGGGTGATGGCCGGCACCGGCCGGGTTTCAATCACATCGCCTTCGGCATCGCCGGTGCTGGTTTTTTGCCCCAGCAGCAGCAGCGCTTCGTAGGTCTTGTCCGCATCGAGCTGGATCTGGCTGAATTTGGTGGCCGCCCCAAAACACAGCGGCAACACCCCCGTGGCCAGTGGGTCCAGCGTGCCCGTGTGCCCCGCCTTGTCGGCGCGCAGCAGCCACTTGGCCTTCTGCAAGGCCTGATTGCTCGACAGGCCCAGCGGCTTGTCAAGCAGCAGCACGCCATGCACGGGACGTCGCTGTATTTTCTGGCGGGAACGGATGGTTTGCGTCATAAAGTATCGACAGGCTCAGCGCACGGCCCTGCCGCGCGCCTGGTTGGTTCCAGCTGCCCCGAGCCTGTCGGAGGGCCAAGAACCCGGTCAGTCGTCTTTTGCGCGGGAAGAGACCGCCTTGGCAATCAAGGCGTTCATGTCGGCCGCACGTTCGGTGGTGCGGTCAAACTGGAAATGCAGGGTGGGCACGGTGTGAATCATCAGGCGCTTGAACAGGCCGTTGCGCAAAAAACCGGCGGCCTGGTTGAGTGCTGTTTCGCACTCTTTCGGATCGCCCACCAGCACACTGAAAAACACCTTGGCATGTGCGTAGTCGGGCGTGACTTCGACGGCCTGAATCGTGACCATCCCTACCCGCGGGTCTTTCAGCTCGCGCGCGATCAGCTCCGTCAGATCGCGTTGGATCTGGTCGGCAACGCGAAAACCGCGGTTGGGGGTGGAAGACTTTTTACGCATGAAGAAAATGATCTTGGTCTGACGGCCGCCTGCCGGCCGCAGGGCTTGCAGGCGGCCTGTCGTTTACAAGGTTCGTGCCACTTCCTTGATTTCAAAGAACTCCAGCACGTCACCCTCTTGGATGTCGTTGTAGTTCTTGATGTTCAAGCCGCACTCAAAGCCTTCCTTGACCTCTTTCGCATCGTCCTTGAAGCGCTTGAGCGAATCGAGCTCGCCGGTGAAGATGACCACGTTCTCGCGCAGCAGGCGCAGACGCGCGGTGCGGCGCACCAGACCCGAGGTAACCATACAGCCGGCAATGGAGCCGATCTTGCTGACCTTGAACACCTGGCGGATTTCGGCGGTACCGATGACTTCTTCCTTTTTGTCCGGCGTCAGCATGCCCGACATGGCGGCCTTGAGTTCGTCCACAGCGTCATAAATGATGTTGTAGTAACGGATGTCAACGCCGTTGTTCTCGGCCAGCTTGCGGGCCTGGGCGTCAGCCCGGGTGTTGAACCCGATCAGCACGGCTTTCGAAGCAATCGCCAAGTTCACGTCCGATTCGGAAATGCCACCGACCGCGGAGTACACCAGCTGGACCTTGACCTCGTCGGTCGAGAGCTTGAGCAGCGATGCGCTGAGCGCTTCCTGCGAACCCTGCACGTCGGCCTTGACGATGATGGGCAGCATTTTGACTTCGCCTGCCGTCATGTCGGAGAACATGTTCTCCAGCTTGGCGGCCTGCTGCTTGGCCAGCTTGGTATTGCGGAACTTGCCGGCGCGGTAGGTGGCGATTTCACGGGCGCGACGCTCGTCTGTCATCACCATGAATTCATCACCGGCTTGCGGCACTTCGGTCAGGCCCTGGATTTCCACCGGAATGGACGGACCTGCCGTTTTGATGGTCTTGCCGTTTTCGTCCAGCATCGCACGCACACGGCCATAGGTCGAGCCTGCGAGCACCACGTCACCGGTTTTCAGCGTGCCGGACTGCACCAGCACCGTCGCCACAGGGCCGCGGCCCTTGTCAAGTTGCGCCTCGATGACCAGGCCTTTGGCCAGGGCCTCGACCGGCGCGCGCAGTTCCAGCACCTCGGCCTGCAGCAGCACCTGCTCCAGCAAGGTGTCGATGCCCGCACCGGTGCGGGCTGAAACCGGCACAAAGGGAGAATCACCACCGAACTCTTCGGGAATCACTTCTTCAGTGACCAGCTCACCCTTGACACGGTCCAGGTTGGCATCCGGCTTGTCGATCTTGTTGATGGCCACGACAATAGGAACGCCGGCCGCCTTGGCGTGCTTGATGGCTTCCTTGGTCTGCGGCATCACACCGTCATCGGCGGCGACCACCAGAATCACGATGTCGGTCGCCTTGGCGCCGCGGGCACGCATGGCGGTGAACGCCTCGTGACCTGGCGTGTCCAGGAACGAGATCACGCCGCGCGGCGTTTCCACGTGGTAGGCCCCAATGTGCTGGGTAATGCCGCCGGCCTCGCCCGCAGCCACTTTGGCGCGGCGGATGTGGTCGAGCAGCGAGGTCTTGCCATGGTCCACGTGGCCCATGACGGTGACCACCGGCGCGCGTGGCAGCGACTCGGCTTCCTGGCCCTGCACATCGTCGTCGGTGAAGGCTTCCGGATCGTCCAGGGCCGCCATCATGGCTTTGTGACCCATCTCTTCCACCACAATCATGGCGGTGTCCTGATCCAGCGGCTGGTTGATGGTGACCATCTGGCCCAGTTTCATCAGGTGCTTGATCACTTCGGACGACTTGACGCTCATCTTGTGCGCCAGCTCGGCGACCGTGATGGTTTCAGGCACGTGAACTTCAAGCACCTTGAACTCGGTCGGCGCCACAAAGGTGGATTCGGGACGGGCGTCCCGGTCGCTGGAGCGGCGGCCACGCGGACCCGCGCGGAAACTGCCGCGCCCCGGAATGGCGGGTGCGCCACGCGTCTTGATTTCTTTCTTCTTGGCCGCATCGTCTTTCCAGGTCGAAGACAGGTTCTCCGACTTGACCTCTTTTTTGCCCGCGGCACCGGCCGCAGCAGGCGCCGCTGCACCGGCTGCCGGTTTGGCAGCAGCGCCCGGCGCCGCGGCTGGTTTGTGCAGTGTGCCCTTCATGGCGGTTTTCGGATCGACATGAGGCACCAGCACGCGCTTGGGCGCGGACATCATGGCGCGAATGCCAGCCGCTTCGGCTTCCGCCTTGCGACGCCGTTCCTGCAGATCCTGGGCCCGGGCCGCGTCGGCCTGGAACTCTGCCGTGGCCTTGGCCTTGGCGGCCGCCTGGGTGGCGGTGGCTTCGGCTGCCTTGGTGGCAGCCTGCTCGGCAGCGGCTACATCGGCCGCCTTGGCAGCCTCGGACACTGCGGCTGTGGGCGCTTGCGGGGCTTTTCCGGCGACGGGTTTGGCTTGTTTTTTGGCGGCATCAGCAGCTTGGGCAGCGGCCAAGGCCTGCTGCTCGGCGGCCTGGCGTTCCAGCTCACGTGCAGCCTCTTTGGCGTCCTGCTCTTCGCGCAGGCGGCGTTTTTCAGCCAGCTCTTCTTCCTGGCGGCGCAGCAGCTCGGCGTGGCGGCTGGCTTCCTCTTCGCGGCGGATCAGCTCGGCGTCGTCAATGACGGGCGCTTGCGGAGCCGCGACTTCAGGCTGCAGGTCGTCAACGGTCACATCCGCGCCTTCATCGCGTTTGACAAAGGTGCGTTTCTTGCGCACTTCAACCTGGATGGTGCGGGCCTTGCCCGTGGCATCCGCCTGCTTGATCTCGGTGGTCGATTTCTTGACCAGGGTGATTTTTTTGCGTTCAGCCGTGACGGTGCCATGGCTGGCCTGCAGATAGCCGAGCAGCTTCTGCTTGTCGGCCTCCGACAAATGATCACTGGCTTGCGCCTTGGCAACGCCCGCACTGGTCAATTGCTCGATCAGCGTGGCGGTGGGTTTATTCAGTTCAGCTGCGAATTCAGCGACGGTAGTGGTACTGGACATATTTTGTTTTCCTGACTGGCCTCCATGATCATTGCTCTTGGGCCGTTGCAGGTGCAGCGGTGTCGGCAGCGTCACCGGTAAACCAGTGGGCGCGGGCAATCATGATCAGGGCTTTGGCTTCGTCCGCAGACTGGCCAGTGATTTCGGTTAATTCGTCCACAGCCAGGTCGGCCAGGTCGTCGCGGGTGTGAACACCCGATTCAGCCAGCTTGGCGATCAGCTCGGGGGTCAGGCCTTCAAGGTCACGCAGGTTCTGCGAAACTTCTTCAACGCCTTCTTCCTTGGCGATTTCCATGGTCAGCAATGCATCTTTGGCGCGGGTGCGCAGCTCGTTGACCGTATCTTCGTCAAAAGACTCGATCTCCAGCATTTCCTGCAGCGGCACGTAAGCGACCTCTTCCAGGCTGGTGAAGCCTTCGGAGATCAGGATGTCGGCGATTTCCTCGTCCACATCGAGCTTTTCCATGAACAGCTTGCGGCTGGTGTCGGTCTCGCTGGCCTGCTTCTGGGCGGACTCGTCAGCGGTCATGATGTTGATTTTCCAGCCGGTCAGCTCGGCCGCCAAGCGCACGTTCTGGCCACCCCGGCCGATCGAAATGGCCAGGTTTTCCTCGTCGACCACCACGTCCATGGCGTGACGCTCTTCGTCCACCACGATGGAAGACACGTTGGCCGGCGCCAGCGCGCCAATCACAAACTGGGCCGGGTCTTCGCTCCACAGCACGATGTCGACACGCTCGCCGGCCAGTTCGTTGGTCACGCCGTTGACGCGGGTGCCGCGCACGCCCACGCAGGTGCCGATCGGGTCCACGCGCTTGTCATGCGACAGCACGGCGATCTTGGCGCGCGAGCCGGGGTCGCGGGCGCAGGATTTGATCTCCAGCAGGCCCTGCTCGATCTCGGGCACTTCCTGACGGAACAGCTCGATCATGTACTCGGGGGCGGTGCGCGACAGGATGATGGGCGCGCCACGCAGCGTGGTGTCGACTTCCATGATCATGGCGCGGACGCGGTCGCCGGAGCGCAGGTTTTCCTTCGGGATCATGTCGCCGCGGCGCAGGCGGCCTTCCACCCGGCCGGACTCGACGATGATGTCGCCCTTGTCCATGCGCTTGACGGTGCCGACAAAAATCTTGTCGCCACGCGACATGAAGTCGTTGAGCAGCATTTCGCGCTCGGCGTCACGGATTTTTTGCAGAATGACCTGCTTGGCCGCTTGCGCGCCAATCCGGCCGATCGGCAGGCTCTCAACCGGTTTTTCAATGTAGTCGCCTTCTTCGATGTCGGCGATTTCATCGCGCGCATCGCTGATCAGCTCTTCCGCATCGGGGTTTTGCAGACCGGCCTCATCGGGCACGACCAGCCAGCGACGGAAAGTTTCGTAGTTGCCGCTATCACGGTCGATCGCCACGCGAATGTCGACTTCGCCTTCGTACACCTTTTTGGTGGCTGAGGCGAGCGCCAGCTCGACGGCGCCAAAGACGACGTCACGTTCAACATTTTTCTCACGCGATATGGCATCAACCAACATCAACAGTTCGCGATTCATTTCACAAGCCTGCCTTTCTTTTATATCTCTGTAGCCGGGGCGCTTTTCGGTTTGCGTCCCTTGAAGTCAACAATAGGCGCCAAACGCGCCTGGGCAATCTCATCCAGCGTGAAGCCCAGCGCCTGCAGCGGTGCGGGCGCCTTCTTCTTGCTTACCTTCTGCCCGGGTTTGGGAGCGGGCTCATCGCTCCACACAATCTGCCACCCGGCTTCAGGGCGCTCCTTGTCGGCGCGCTCCAGCGTGCCGCGGAATTTTTTGCGGTTGGCCGCCACCGGCGACCCGGCACTGGCCGCCACACCAATCGGCGCTTTCAGGGTGATGTCAATCTGCTCACCGATGAAACGCTCAAAATCTTTTTCATGACGCAGGGGCCGGTCAATGCCCGGCGAGCTGACCTCAAGGCGCGAATACTCGGCGCCTTCGACTTCGAGCACAAACTGCAGCTGGCGGGTGACCTTCTCGCAGTCTTCGGCATTGACAAACTGCTCATTGCCGGGGACATAAGGCATGTCGATCGTGACGCGCAGCAAACCACCGCCGGTGCGCTCAATGTCCACCAGCTCATAACCCAGTCCGGTCACTGTTTGCTCAATCGTGTCGTGTAAGGCCATTCAGTCTTTTAAAACCCCAGCATGCAAAAACAAACGCCCAAAAAAAATGGGCGGTGAAAACCCGCCCATTTGGTCGTGAAGCGCATATTGTAACGCGCCGCACCATTTCATGCAAACAATTTTCGTGCCTGACTTCAACTGGACGGCTTCAGCTTGTAGTCGGCATCACGCTACCACCACCAGGGTAATTTTACAAAATAGCAATGCATTCATCCCTGTTCGCAACAGGCTTTGAAGGGGCGGCAGCAACCCTTGAGTGGCAAAAACTGTCCTGCAAATGAGACAGCAAAGCCTGGGCAGCCTTAATTCACAATAAATTGTTTAATATCAATATGTTATGCAATTTACTTAAAGTCATTTATTGAATTTGATGACCGTCAAATCTGAGCCACCAAAACCTGTGTGTAAGGGTGTTGGGGCCTGTCCAGCACGTCCCCGACGCTGCCGGATTCAAGCACATCGCCATCTTTCATGACCATCACCTGATGCGCCATGGCGCGGATCACCTCCACATCGTGGGTGATCAGCAGGTAGCTCAGGCCGCGTTCGCGTTGCAGCCGTTGAAGCAATTGCAGCACCTGCTTCTGGATTGTCACGTCCAGCGCGCTGGTCGGCTCGTCCAGGATGAGCAGTTCGGGCCGGACAATCAGCGCCCGGGCGATTGCGATTCGCTGGCGTTGGCCACCTGAAAACTCGTGCGGATAGCGCTGCAGCAAGCCGGGAAACTGGGCTTCGCTCATGCCCACATCGGCCAGCGCCTGCTCGACGCGCTGCCGCCGCTCGGCCGGCGTCATGGCACTCTCATGCACCAGCAGGCCCTCCTCCACAATGGCTTCGATCGTCATGCGCGGCGACAGGGACGAAAACGGATCCTGAAACACCACCTGAACGGCGCGCCGGATCGCCTTGTTGCTGGCGGCTTGCCGGCTCCAGTGCTTGCCTGCCGCCTGCAGCGTTCCTGAAAAGGGGTGCAGGCCCAGCGCCGCCAGGGCCAGGCTGGACTTGCCCGAGCCCGACTCGCCCACCACGCCCAGCGTCTGGCCGGCGGGAATGCGAAAACTTGCGTCCTTGACCGCCACAAACTCGCCGCGTTTGAACCAGCCCCGGATGCCGGGCCGCGGCACCGGGTAAGCCACGCACAGCTTGTCGGCCTGCATGACGGGCGCCCGCGACGGGTCGGGCAGCGCCTGGGCCACATCCCGGGTCGGCTTGCTGTCAATCAGTTTGCGGGTGTAGGCGTGCTGCGGCTTGGCAAACACCGCCGCCACCGGGCCCTGCTCCACGATGTGGCCGTTTTCCATCACGGCGATGCGGTCGGCGAAGCGGCGCACCAGATTCAGGTCGTGCGTGATCATCAGGACGGCCATGCCGTTTTGCCGCTGCAGGTCGCCCAGCAAATCCAGAATCTGGCCACGCAGCGTGACATCGAGTGCGGTGGTGGGCTCGTCGGCCAGCAGCAGTTTGGGCCGGCAGGCCAGCGCCATGGCGATCATGGCGCGCTGGCGCTGGCCGCCCGACAGCTGGTGCGGAAACGAGCGGGCCCGCCGTGCAGGCTCGGGAATGCCGGTATCTGCTAGCAATTTGATTGCTTCTTGCGCACATTCCGCGCCGGTCAAGCCCTGTTTTAGCTGCAAAACTTCAGCAATCTGGTCGCCCACGCTGAACAGCGGGTTCAGCGCCGTCATCGGCTCCTGAAAGATCATGGCGATCTCTTCGCCGCGCATGCCCCGCAGCTCGCGCGCAGGCAAGGCCAGCAGGTCGCGCCCGTTGAAGGTCGCGGTGCCGCGGAGCTCGGCGTTTTGCACCAGGCGCAGCAGGCTCAGCGCCGTGACCGTCTTGCCGGAGCCCGACTCGCCGACCAACGCCAGTTTTTCACCGGGCTGGATGGTGAAATTGATGCCGTGCACGACTTCCTTGCCGCCAAAAGTCACGCACAGATTTTTGACGTCTAACAAAGCCGTCATAGAGCCCCCACGCTTGTCGCTACGCGTACTGCGCTGCCCCCCGAGGGGGCCTTCGCGCCTTGGAGCGGTCCTGTGGCGCTCATTTTTCCGCCTTTCTGGGATCGAGCGCATCGCGCAGCGCATCGCCCATGAAGGTCAGCAGCAGCAGGGTCACGACCAGCACGGCAAAGGTCGACAGTGAAATCCACCAGGCATCGATGCTGGCCTTGCCCTGGCTCAGCAATTCGCCCAGCGACGGGGTGCCGGGCGGCACGCCGAGGCCCAGAAAGTCCAGCGAGGTCAGCGCCAGAATGGCGGCGCTCATGCGAAACGGCAAAAAGGTCACGACGGGCGTCAGGCTATTGGGCAGGATATGGCGGCGGATGATCTGCCAGTTTGACAGCCCCAGGGCTCTGGCCGCGCGCACGTAGTCGAGTTGCCGGTTGCGCAAAAACTCGGCCCGCACATAGTCCGACAGGCCCATCCAGCCAAACAGGCTGAGCAGCACCAGCAGCAAGGCCAGGCTGGGTGCAAACACCGCGCTGAAGATGATCAGCAGGTACAGCTCGGGCATGGACCCCCAGATTTCAATAAAGCGTTGGAAAGCCAGGTCGGTCTTGCCGCCAAAGTAGCCCTGCAGGGCGCCGGTCAGCACCCCCAGCACCACGCCGAAAAACGTCAGGGCCAGCGCAAACAGCACGCTGACCCGAAAGCCATAGATCAGCTGGGCCAGCAGGTCGCGGCCCCGGTCGTCGGTGCCCAGCCAGTTGGCCGCCATGGGCCGCGAGGGGTTGGGTTCCTTGGCAAAGTAATTGATCGTTTTCGGGCCATAGGGGTTGGGTGCGTAAATGGCCCAGTTGCCGCCCTGCCCCAGCCGTTCCCGAATAAAGGGGTCCAGGTAGTCGGTGGTGGTTTCAAAGTCGCCGCCGAAGACTTTCTCGGGGTAGTCGCGCACCATGGGAAAGTAGTAGCTGTTCTCATAGCGCACGAGCAAGGGGCGGTCGCTGGACAGCACTTCGGCAAACAGGCTGAGCACGACCAGGCCGCAAAAAAGAACCAGGCTCCAGAAACCGAGCCGGTTGCGCTTGAATCTCAGCCAGGCGCGCCGACCCGGAGACAATGATGCCCCCACGCTTGTCGCTTCGCGTACTGCGCTGCCCCCCGAGGGGGCTAATTTTCCTAGGGGCGGCCCGTCGGAAAATTGCTTTGCTTCTGCACTATCAATCGAACTTGACACGAGGATCCACCCACACATAGGACAAATCTGAAATCAGCTTGGTCACCAGGCCGATCAGGGTGAACAGGTACAGCGTTCCCAGCACCACCGGGTAGTCGCGCCGGATCACGCTCTCATAACTCAAAAGCCCCAGCCCATCGAGCGAAAACAGGGTTTCGATCAGCAACGAGCCCGCAAAAAACGAGCCGATGAACGCCGCCGGAAAGCCGGTGATGATGGGGATCAGCGCGTTGCGAAACACATGTTTCCACAGCACCTGCCGCTCGGACAGTCCCTTGGCGCGCGCCGTCACCACATACTGCTTGCGGATTTCCTCCAGAAAGGCGTTCTTGGTCAGCATGGCCGTAACGGCAAAGCTGCCCAGCACCATGGCGGTGACGGGCAAGGCGATGTGCCAAAGGTAGTCCACCACCTTGCCGCCCCAGCTGAGTTCGTCCCAGCCGCTGGAGGTCAGCCCGCGCAGCGGAAACCATTCGAGCTGGCCGCCAAAAATCACCAGCAGCGCCACACCGAGCACAAAACCCGGGATCGCGTAGCCCACCAGCACCAGCAGCGTGGTGACCAGGTCAAAGCGCGAGCCGGCGCGCACCGCCTTGGCCACGCCCAGCGGCACCGCCACCCCATAGCTGATGAAAAAAGTCCACAGGCCCAGGCTGATGGACACCGGCAGTTTTTCCCAGATCAGCGACGACACGCTCTTGTTCTGGAAAAAGCTTTTGCCGAGGTCGAAGCGCGCGAACTGGCCCAGCATCTGCCCAAAGCGTTCGTGGGCCGGTTTGTCAAAGCCGTAAAGCGCCTTGATCTGCTCAATGCGTTTGGGGTCCACCCCCTGCGAGCCGCGGTAGCTCAGGCCGCCACCCTCCGCGCCCGTGCCGCTGCCGGCCTTGGCCTCGGCCAGGTACTGCTCGACCGGGCCACCGGGCACAAACTGGATCACGCAAAAGGTGATGAGCAACACACCCAACAGCGTGGGAATCATCAGCAGCAGGCGTTTGAGGATGTAAGTGAACATGGAGATGATTATTTAGCCCACCAGGTGTCCATGGCCCAGGTCTCGCCCTGGGAATACGGTGGCGTGACGGCGGGCCGCGCCAGGCGTTTGTCATTGAACACCATGCGGTGCGTCCCGGCCGCCCACTCGGGGATCAGGTAATGGCTGTGGCTGATCACGCGCTCCAGCGCCCGGCAGGCCGGTAGCAGCTCGGCCTTGGTTTTGGCCGCTGTCATTCTGGTAATCAGTGCATCAACGGCCGGACTGCTGACGCCGGGGAAATTGCCTGAGTTTTCGGTTTTGGCGGCCTTGCTGCCAAACATGTCGGCAAACTCCTGGCCCGGGTTGTGCGTGCCCTGGTAGGCCAATGAAATGATCTCGAAATCGAACTGGTCCAGGCGCTGCTGATAGAGCGCAAAGTCCACCTGGCGAAAGGTCAGTTTGATGCCGAGCTTTTCCAGCGCTCGCATCCAGGGTGAGACGACGCGCGCGCTGCCTTCGTTGCTGTCCAGGTATTCGAGCACCATGGGTTCGCCCTTGGCATTGCGCAGCGCGCCGCCCCGCACTTCCCAGCCGGCCAGCTTCAGCAGCTCGCGCGCCTTGCGCAGGTTGGCGCGTAGCGACGAATCGCCGTCGGTCCGGGGAGGCACCGTCATGGGGCCAAACGTGCTATCTGGAATTTTGCCGCGCCACGGCTCCAGCAGGGCCAGTTCCTCGGGGCCGGGCGTGCCGCTGGCAGCGCAGTCGGTGTTGCCGAACAGGCCATTGACTCGCTGGTAGGAGCCGTAGAACATCTGCCGGTTCATCCACTCGTAGTCGAGCGCGAGGCCCAGAGCCTGGCGCACGCGCGGGTCCTTGAGCTTGTCCTTGCGCGAGTTGAGCACGAAGCTCTGGAAACCCGATGGCAGCCGGTGCCTGAACTCGCCCTTGACCAGCTCGCCCGCCTCAAAGCGCTTGCCATTGACGCGGCGCGCCCAGTCGCCCGCTGAAAAAAAACGCATCAGGTCAAACTCGCCGGCCTTGAGCGCTTCGAGCCGGGCCGTGTTGTCGCGGTAGATCTTGACGGTCATGCGGTCAAAGTTGGCGCTGCCGCGCCGCACATTCAGGTCCTTGGCCCAGTAGTTGGGGTCGCGCACATAGGTAATGTCCTTGCCAAAACGCACGGGGCCTATCTTGTAGGGGCCGCTGCCGATGGGAATGTCGGTCACGATCTGGTCAAAGGGCTTGGGCTTGCCGTTGACGGCGCCCCAGGCACGGCTGAAAACCGGCAAGCCGCCCACCGTCAATGGCAGCTCGCGGTTGGGCTTTTTGAAGCGAAAGCGCACCGTGCGCTGATCCACCACGTCCAGTCCGGCCACGTCTTCCAGCGCGGTTTTGTAGCCCGGCGAAGTGTAGGGGCCCATCAGCATGTCATAGCTGTACTTGACGTCGGCAGCCAGGACCGGCAGGCCGTCATGAAAGCGTGCTTCCTTGCGCAGATGAAAGGTCGCGCTCAAGCCGTCTGCGGCCACCTCCACCTGCTAGGCCAGCAGCCCGTAGCCCGAGCCGGTTTCGTCCAGCGAGCCGATCAGCAGCGAGTCAAACATCAGCCCGGCCAGGTAAGCCGGCGCACTGCCCTTGATGGTGAACGGGTTGTATTTGTCAAAGGTGGAGACCCGCAGGTTGCTCACCAGCCGCAGTTCGCCGCCCTTGGGAGCCTGCGGGTTGACGTAATCGAAATGGGCAAAGCCGGCCGGGTATTTGAGGTCGCCCCATAACGCGTAGCCATGGGTGGCCCAGACGGGTGACGCCCCCCACAACGCGCTGCATAACGTGCCATATCGCGCCAACCAGACCAGCATTCTTCGCATGCGACAATTCTGCATCACTTAAGCCGGTAAAAATCCCGCGGCCGCAAGGGCCTCACTATTTTTTGCCGGTCAACCTGCACTCAATCTGCATATCACGGAGCACAAGCATGGGCACAAACATCGGATTCCTCGCTGGCAAAAAACTGCTGATCACGGGCGTATTGTCCAACCGTTCCATTGCCTACGGCATTGCCAAGGCCTGCCACGCACAAGGCGCCGAGCTGGCTTTCAGCTACGTCGGCGAGCGCTTCAAGGACCGCATCACCGAATTTGCCGCCGACTTCGGCTCCAGCCTGATTTTTGACTGCGACGTGGGCGACGACGCGCAGATCGAGAAACTGTTTACCGACCTGTCCAAAACCTGGCCAACCTTTGACGGCTTTGTGCACAGCATTGGCTACGCGCCACGCGAAGCGATTGCCGGTGATTTTCTTGAAGGTTTGAGCCGCGAAGGCTTCAAGATCGCCCACGACATCAGTGCCTACAGCTTTCCGGCCATGGCCAAGGCCGCCCTGCCTTACCTCAACGACAAGTCCGCCCTGCTGACCCTGACCTACCTGGGCGCGGTGCGCACCGTGCCCAACTACAACACCATGGGCCTGGCCAAGGCCAGCCTGGAGGCCTCGGTGCGCTACCTGGCCGAATCGCTGGGCCCCAAGGGCATGCGCGTCAACGGCATCAGCGCCGGCCCGATCAAGACCCTGGCCGCCAGCGGCATCAAGGGCTTTGGCAAGATTCTCAGCGTAGTGGCCGAAGCCTCGCCGATCCGCCGCAACGTGACGATTGACGACGTCGGCAACGTCGCCGCCTTCCTGCTGAGCGACCTGGCGGCCGGCGTCAGCGCCGAAATCACCTATGTGGACGGCGGCTTCAGCCACGTGGTGGGCGGCATCGCCGAGCCGGCCGGCGGCGAGTGATTTTCGACAACCGGTGCAAGACCGTCGGCCAATGCTGAAGCGGGCCACGGCCGCGCTGCTGATTGCAGGCGTCGCCCTGGCGGCGGCAACTGGGGCCTGCGTCGGGTGGTGGCCTGGACAATGCGCGTGGCTGGATTCCTGGACGGCCCACTTCCGGAAAGATCCCGCCCTCTCGGCACGTTACGACTGGCCGGCAGGCATTTCCTTCAAAGCGCCGCTGGACCTGCCGCACATCAACAACTACCCGGCGTTTGCCCGCTTGGGTGCTCGCGGCACCGTCATGTGGCAGGAGGGCCGCCTGCACGTCACGCTCAGCGAGATCACCCATGCCCGCGAGCGCAATGTCTGGTTTGACTGCCGCGACATCCAGCAGGTGCGCGTTGGGCTTAGCCCGGATGGCCCTTATGACGAGCGCTCGGTCGACAAGCCGGCAGGACACTGGTCGGGGTGGCAAACCGTCAACTTGCAGCGCCCGCCGCAACAGCCGCTCATCGCGCGCAACACCTGGTCTTTTGAGGTCAACACCGATCCGGGCCAGCGGCCATGGGCGCAACGGCTCGCCATCGAGGCGCGCTGCACCGTACGGGATGGTTCGCAATTTGGCATCGTCCGCTACAGCCCTGCGTGGTTTCTGGCCAGGGCAGCGCATGCACAGGCACGGGCCCCGGACCCGTGCATGCAGGCGATGCGCCTGTACGACGCCATTTCCGCCAGTTGCGTCACTGCCGTCGCCGCGCGGCTGAGCAGTCCCTGGGGGCGGCGGGAAGCCGCCACCTCGCCTCTGGCTGAAGCCAGTTGGCTGGATCTCGCCATTGCCGAGCGCGTGCCGCAAGCCTTGCGGCCGCTGGTGCGGGCAGGTGTCGACGTCAATGGCACCAGCGGCGAGCAGCGAGAAACGGCGCTGATCTATGCCGCAGGCAATGGCGACGCCGACATGGTGCGGGAGCTGTTGATGCTGGGCGCGCGCAAGGACCAGGCTGATGCCAAGGGCTTCACGCCCTACAACGCGGCCGCTGTGGGCGGGTTTGGCGACGTCGCGCTGGAGTTGGCGGAGCAAGGCGTGGCGCGCGACCTGAATACCGGCCCGGCCTACACTGCCTTGTCGCTGGCGGCTTACCACGGTGAAATCCAGGCGGTGCGCCGCCTGTTGGAGTCCGGCAGCGACCCGGACAAACAGATCAACGGCTGGTACAACGCCTTGCACCACGCCGTGAAGAAAAACAACGTCGAACTGGCGCGCTTGCTGCTTGCCGGCGGCGCCGACCCCAACGTGTCGGTGGCAGCGCGCCGCGGCGAAACCCCTCTCATGATGGCCGCCGAGAACGGCAGCATCGAGATGATGGAGCTTTTGCGCATGATGGACGCGCGGCTTGACGCCGTGGACAAGCTGGGCAAAACCGCCGCTGACTATGCGATGTTCTTCCGCCAAGGCCGGGCCTCGGACTACTTGTGTCGGGCTGGCCTTGACTCTGCACGGCTCGATACCTCGCCCCAAAACGGAGATGCCGTCAAACGTGCAAGCTGCGGCTGAACGCTGCAACTCCTCTGGGCTTGGCTGCTCAGTAAGCTACTATATTGATAGCACCTTGCACCCATCACTGCTGGGCTGGAGGCCAAAATGGCTTTGATGCGCGGGGCTACCCGCCTTGCCCGGGTTTGAGTCCATCAAGCCCGGCGCCAATATTCATAGCACCAGGCCGTTTCGAACCCTGCCCGCCTGTAGAGCGCCAAGGCCGACGCATTGCCGTCTTCCACCTGCAGGAAGGTGCGTGCCATCCCTTTGTGTATCGCAGCGTCGGCCAGCCCAGCCAGGACGCGTCCGGCCAGCCCCCGGCCCCGGTAAGCCTGGTCGGTGCGCATACCGTGCACGCTGGACCATCCATGGCCAAAGGCCGCAGCGCCTGCGGCCACGGTTCTTCCGTTCTCGCGAACACTGGCATAGAGCGAATCACGCGCCCGGCTCAATGTCTTGACGCGGCTGGCGCCGTCAACAGGGTCGAAGCCCTCACCCAGGAACAGGGCCGCCCATGCCTCGTCAGGTGAACTGGCGGTTTCGGCGGGCGTTTGCGTGGAGACCTGGCGCATGGCTTTGGCCAACGCCACTTGCACCAGCACGGGACGCTCCGTTTGGTAGCCTCGCCGTATCAGCGCTCGCCGCAAGAGGTCGAAACACGGCTCGGTCGCGATGCGAAAGACTGGCGGCAGGCCGCGTGCCTCATAGCGCGCCTCAATCCGGCCGATCACGGCGTCATCGGTCGCTGTGTGCTGAAGTGGCACGGCGCTCCTGGCTCGACCGACCGTCCCTTTGTCGAAGGGCAAAAGCCAGCCTTCCAGCTCCTCAAGGGCTTCGGGTGACACGGCGGCAATCGTTGCCCGTTCTATGTTTTCAATATCGCTGGAGGTCATGGTTTCAGTGAAGTTGTTTGAGGGCGCCAGAACGAATGATGCGAAGTTTGGGCAGCCAACATCAGGCATGCCTTGCAAGCCCTCAGCCAAAAACACTCACAAGCAAACCACAAACCGGCAGGCCTTATTTCTTCACGCAATCGGCGTAGTAACGCACCTTGCCATCGGCATCGGCCTCTTCCACCAGGCCGTGGATGTCGGTCTCGAAGCCGGGGCACTGTGCGTTGAATTCGCGTGAGAACTTGAGGTAGTCCACGATCTTCCTGTTGAAGACCTCGCCGGGAATCAGCAGCGGAATGCCGGGCGGGTATGGCGTGACCAGGCCGACGGTGATGCGCCCTTCCAGGTGGTCAATTTCCACGCGCTCGGTGGTGCGGTGAGCGATGTGGGCGTAGGCGTCGCTGGGCTTCATCGCGGGTGCCAGATCGCTCAAATAAACCTCGGTAGTCAGCCGCGCGATGTCGTACTTGGCATAAAGCGCATGAATATGCTGGCACAAATCGGCCAAGCCCATATGCTCGTATTTCGGAAACTTCTGGCAGAACTCGGGCAGGATGCGCCACATCGGCTGGTTCTTGTCGTAATCGTCCTTGAATTGCTGCAGCGCCGTCAGCAGCGTGTTCCAGCGGCCCTTGGTGATGCCGATGGTGAACATGATGAAGAAGCTGTAGAGCCCGGTCTTTTCAACAATCACGCCGTGCTCGGCCAAAAACTTGGTCACGATGCTGGCGGGAATGCCGGTTTTGGCAAACTTGCCATTGAGGTCCAGGCCGGGCGTGACGATGGTCGACTTGATCGGATCGAGCATGTTGAAACCGGTCGCCATCTGGCCAAAGCCATGCCAGTTGTTGGCGCCATTCTTCGCCGTCTTGGCGCTGCGCGACTCACCCTTGATGATCCAGTCCTTGGCCTCCCCAATGCCCTCTTCCACGAGTTTGTCCGGCCCCCAGACCTTGAACCACCAGTCGCTGCCGTATTCGTCGTCGATCTTGCGCATGGCCCGGCGAAAGTCCAGCGCCTCGGCGATGCTTTCTTCGACCAGCGCCGTGCCGCCGGGTGGCTCCATCATGGCGGCGGCTACGTCGCAGCTGGCAATGATGCTGTACTGCGGTGAGGTCGAGGTGTGCATCAGGTAGGCCTCATTGAAGAGGTGCCTGTCAAGCTTGACGTTTTGCGAGTCCTGCACCAGCACATGGCTGGCCTGGCTGATGCCGGCCAGCAGCTTGTGAATCGACTGCGTGGCATACACCACCGCATTTTTCGGCCGGATGCGGTTCTTGCCCATGGCGTGATAGCTGCCATAAAACGGATGGAAGGCCGCATGCGGCAGCCAGGCCTCGTCAAAGTGCAGGTTGTCGACATAGCCGTCGAGCATGCCCTTGATGGTTTCGGTGTTGTAGAGCACGCCGTCATAGGTCGACTGCGTGAGCGTCAACACGCGCGGCTTGACCTTTTTGGCGTCCACGCCCTTGAGCAGGGGGTTGGCCTTGATCTTGGCTCGGATGGCTTCGGGCTCGAATTCGCTCTGCGGAATCGGGCCAATGATGCCGAAATGGTTGCGCGTGGGCTTCAAAAACACCGGGATCGCACCCGTCATGATGATGGCGTGCAGGATGGACTTGTGGCAGTTGCGGTCCACCACCACCACGTCGCCGGGCGCCACCGTGTGGTGCCAGACCATCTTGTTGCTGGTGCTGGTGCCGTTGGTCACGAAAAAGCAGTGGTCGGCATTGAAGATGCGCGCCGCATTGCGCTCGCTGGCCGCCACCGGGCCGGTGTGGTCCAGCAACTGGCCCAACTCTTCCACGGCGTTGCAGACGTCGGCCCGCAACATGTTTTCGCCAAAAAACTGGTGAAACATCTGCCCGACCGGGCTTTTCAGGAAGGCGACCCCGCCCGAATGGCCCGGGCAGTGCCATGAAAACGAGCCGTCTTCGGCGTAGTCGAGCAAGGCCTTGAAAAACGGCGGCTGCACGCCTTCGAGGTAGCTTTTGGCCTCGCGGATGATGTGGCGCGCCACAAACTCGGGCGTGTCCTCGAACATGTGGATGAAGCCGTGCAGTTCGCGCAGGATGTCGTTGGGGATGTGGCGCGAGGTCTTGGTCTCGCCGTACACATATATCGGCACGTCCAGGTTCTTGCGGCGCACTTCTTCGATGAAGTTGCGCAGGTTCAAGACGGCCGGGTCCAGATCGGGGCCGGGCGTGAACTCTTCATCGTCAATCGACAAAATGAAGGCGCTGGCGCGGCTTTGCTGCTGGGCAAACTGCGACAAATCACCATAGCTCGTGACCCCCAGAACCTCGAAACCTTCGGACTCGATGGCCTGTGCCAAGGCGCGGATGCCCAAACCCGACGTGTTCTCGGAGCGGAAGTCTTCGTCAATGATGACGATGGGAAAGCGGAATTTCATGGCGGTACACAGCTATGGAGGGGCCCCGAACCTGTCGGAGGGCATGCAAAAACGCTCAAATGGGCATAGACAGGTTCAGCCCGAACGGTTCAAGACTGCGAAGTGTACGGAAATAAAGCGGCAACATTCTGCGGTATGGTCTATTTGCCTCAAAATGTCGCACAAGACCTACAAAAAGGAGTCAAGCATGGGCGAATCAACCCTCTGGTGGTTGCTGGCAGCGGCCGCCGTGGCGGTAGAGCTGATCACGGGCACGTTTTACCTGCTGATGGTTGCCCTGGGCCTGGCCGCCGGCGCCCTGGCGGCGCACCTGGGTCTGGCCGCCATCGGCCAAATCGTGGTGGCCGCGCTCGTGGGTGGGGGCGCCGTGGCCGCCTGGCACTGGCAGCACAGCAAGGCGCCACCGCGTGAGCCCGCCAGCACCAACCGTGATGTCAACCTGGACATCGGCGAGCCGGTGCAGGTCGCCCAATGGAATGCCGACGGCACGACCACCGTGAAGTTTCGTGGCGCCAACTGGACCGCCGTACTCGCCAATGGGGCAGCCCAGCCTGAAGGCGGCAATTTCCGAATCAAGGAAATGCAGGGCAACCGCCTGATACTGGAAAAAATGTAATTCCCCAGCCCCCCCTCAGGCCAGGGCCGCCTAAAGGGGCCTGAACTGATCGTTTCTGATCTTTCCCGATTTTTTACCTGACTTTTAAACCGTTCCCGACTGGAGAAATCAATGGAACTTGCGCTCATTATTCTTGTGGTGGCTGGCATTTTTATCGTGCGCAGCATCAAGGTCGTGCCCCAGCAAAACGCCTGGGTGGTGGAGCGCCTGGGCAAGTACCACGCCGCGCTGACGCCAGGCCTCAATTTTCTGGTGCCCTTCGTTGACAGGGTGGCCTACAAGCACAGCCTCAAGGAAATTCCGCTCGACGTGCCCAGCCAAGTCTGTATCACCCGCGACAACACCCAGCTGCAGGTGGACGGCATCTTGTATTTCCAGGTGACCGACCCCATGCGCGCCAGCTACGGCTCATCCAACTACATCGTGGCCGTCACGCAACTGGCCCAGACCTCGCTGCGCAGCGTCATCGGCAAGCTCGAGCTCGACAAAACCTTTGAAGAACGCGACATCATCAATGCCCAGGTGGTCGCCGCGATTGACGAGGCCGCCCTCAACTGGGGCGTCAAGGTGCTTCGCTACGAGATCAAGGATTTGACGCCCCCGAAGGAAATCCTGCACGCCATGCAGTCGCAAATCACCGCCGAGCGTGAAAAGCGCGCACTGATTGCCGCCTCGGAAGGCCGCCGGCAGGAGCAGATCAACATCGCGACCGGCGAGCGTGAGGCCTTTATTGCACGTTCAGAAGGTGAAAAGCAGGCGGCCATCAACAACGCCCAGGGTGAGGCCGGCGCCATCACGGCTGTGGCCGAAGCCACGGGGCAGGCCATTGAGCGCATTGCCGCGGCCATCCGCCAGCCCGGCGGCGAACAGGCCGTGCAGCTCAAGGTCGCTGAAAAAGCCGTGGAAGCCTATAGCAAGGTGGCCGCAGACGCCAGTACCACCCTGATCGTGCCCAGCAACATGACCGAGGTGGGCACGCTGATTTCCTCGGCCATGAAGATGGTTCAGACCCAAAAAGCCTGAGCCCATGCCTGAACACATGCCTGATACGGCCCGCAACGTCCTGGGCACGGAGCTGGTGCCCTGCTCTTACGATCCGCTCACCGGTTATTTCCGGGATGGCTGCTGCAACACGGATGAGTCCGATCTGGGCTCGCACCTGATTTGCGTGCGCGTCACCCAGAGCTTTCTCGAATTCTCCAGCGCACGCGGCAACGACCTCACCACCCCTCGCCCGCAGTACCGGTTTGCCGGCCTGAAGGCCGGTGACCGCTGGTGCTTGTGTGCCAACCGCTGGCGCGAAGCGCTGGAAGCCGGTGCCGCGCCACCGGTCATCATGGAGTCCACCCACTGGAAGGCGCTGGAGTTTGTCACTCTCGCGCAACTGGAAAAACACCGCTTTCAGGGTGCCCTGCATTAAGCACCGCCCCAAGCATCGGACGCATTGAAGCAGAAACCGGCTTAGTCACTGCTACAATCGAAGGCTTCGCGGAAAGGTGGATGAGCGGTTTAAGTCACACGCCTGGAAAGCGTGCGTGGGGTAAAACTCACCGCGGGTTCGAATCCCGCCCTTTCCGCCAGAAATAAGTAAACACGGGGCCTAGCGCCCCGTTTTGCTTTCTGTTCCCACATAAATGCCCACAATCACGGATTGGCCTTGGCGTTCTATTACCCGTGGCGGCCAGGCGACAAAAAAAAGCCCGCTCGAGGCGGGCTGGTGTGGGGAGGGGCTTAGGCGGCGATCATCTCCGGCTTTTCGACCCGAGCTTTCGAACGCCATTTGTGGTTGCGCTCGGTCGCAACGATCTGCTGGTTAACCAGGCGGTCCACGGTGTTTATTCTGTTGATGACTTCACTCATCTTGCCGTCGCCCTTGAGCTTCTCCAGGATCAGCATGCGCATCGTGGCATCGGCGGATTTTGGCACTTTGCCAGTCCGCTCCCACAGGCTTGCCGCCTGTTCCGTTAGGCCGAGCATGGCGGCAAAGTTCTGCTGAGACAGGCACAGCATTGTGCGCAGGAAGCGAAACTCTTTCCCGGTCAGCCGGCCAGTTTTATTGGCCAAATCGATAGCCAGCAGTTCATGCAGGCCATCTGCATCATCAATTGACACCGCCTTGCCGTATGGCGTGTCGACAACGTTAAAGCCGTTTTCCAGCCAAACGTTGTTAAGCCCGCTTTCGGTGTAGTGGTACATCAGACTCTCCGTTTTTAAATTAAATCAACATCACTGTCACAACCAGCAAGTCTGGGTTGTCGTCATCGAGCGCCACTACCGCAGCACAATTGCGGCCGGCAACATACAACTCCATGCGGCACTCCAGACTTCCTTTTGACGGGTTCGGTTCGGGAGTTCTGCGAATCAAGCCGCATCGAAGGATTTCGTACACCTCATGGATCGTCACTTTGCGTTCCTTCATCCGCGCTTTGGTGTGCGGGACAAGGAAAACTTTCGACGAATCCTTGGCGATGGTCCGGATATGCTTCTGAATCTGCGACTTCGAGAGCTTCCCGAAAACAGCGTAACCCATAAAAAGTATGCCCTACTATAACGTCACAGACTTGATTCCGTATGACAAATTTCCCTAATCCTTGTAAGAATTTGGGTATTGGTGCACGTTATCAGGGATTTACCTTCCCAAGATGCCGACAAACCCGGAGGTACTACCGGATCTTGGTCCCGTGCTCTTGAATTGATAGTTGCTGGATATATTCCCAGCCACTTCTCACATACCTTCCGCTCCCACTTGTCCTTCGCCTTGCCCTCTGCAATGGTCTGCCACTGCATATTTTCGGCCGCATCGGCGCCGCCGCAGGCTAAAGGCTTAACGTGGTCGATCACGTAGCCCTTGCAGGGCCCCATGCGCGCTCCCGTGGCAGGGCGCGGTGTGTGCCGATGATTCGGGCGATCGCCAGCGGAGTTAGCGCCTCCTGTTTGGCCCTCGATTCTTTTGCGGTGGCTGCAAATACTGGCGCGAGGGAGCGGGCTGTGCTTGTTGTGGCGGTTGCTGTACCAAAATTGTTTGAACCTGATTGATGTACGCCTTGCCCAGATGGTTTTCAATGATCTTGGCGGCACCGGTACCCATCATCGTCAACGTAGCCGCGTGGAAGATGCTTAGAAAGATATCCTGCTCTTCCTCATCGTCCTCTAACGAGTCGACGACCAAACCCTGAGCACGCAGTGAATCGCGATCCAGATGCCGACCGTGGCTATTGAAATTTTCGTGGCTCGATAGCCAAGTAGCCGCTTTCGCAGCCTTCTGCGGACCATCTGGATCGGCTTTGAACATGTTCTCCCGAAGCCATTTATCAACAAGAGTGTTGGACAACAGGGAGGCCCGCTCGGCCTGCACAATCAGATCCGGCCCATATTGAGTAAGAATGGGCGCCCACACTGCAAGTGCACGCGGATCGTTCATGCATTCCTTCTTTGCCCGTTCAAACTGCTCAATGATTGACTGAACAGCCACCTGCCGGTGACCACCGAGAGTTGTCGGTAAAGTAAATTGAGGATCGGCAGGGCCTAAGAAAGAGTGCTTGCCCATGACGATACGATCCGCTGCGCATGCAATCATGCCGGCAGCGGACATTGCGGCATTTGGAACTATCGCGCGAATATGGGTAAATTTGCTACGCAGGTAGCTCACCATCGCATCGGCAGCATCAATTTGGCCGCCAGGGCTATGGATAATCAGGTCTAGTTCTTTTTCTTGAACGCCGTGAAATACCTCCATGAGACCTTGGAGGTCACCATCATGAATCGACAGCATCTCGGGCGGCACATTGGGATCAGGAGTACTCCACTTCGTGGCGTACAAAATAACGGCACGGCCCGTTTTTTGTCGAGCTGCAACCAAGTATTTACGCCTTACAGAATCAAACGCATTCTGAGCGTTGTATTTTCGTAGGTCGTCTATCTCGGCAGCGATTGCACTCCAGGAAGGCATCTCAGACGGATGCCAGGAACGCTTCTGGGGTTACGGCAGAAGTCGTTGTCGTGTAACGAACGCTCGCCACTGGGCGCATCTGATCCATCACCACAGAGGCACGGCGACTAATCTCAAGCGTCTCAATAATTTGTTGAATGCCTGGCTGTTCCATAGCTTTTGCGAACATCAGATCAAATTCTGTACTGGATTGGGTTTGGACCATGGCGCCGCTCCGGGTCGCTGGCGACCGTTTCGCAAACCGCTGACCATCAGCAATCCGCAAACAGCGCCAAGTTTTATCGTTATGAATACATTTTGAGCCAGATTTGGGCAGTTTTCATGTGCCAACATCAATAAACTGTGAAATCGTTAAGAGGCCGCCCGTTTCGCCATAGATAGGCTGACGACATCCAAAGTCAGCAGAACAAAGAAGAAAAGAAAAAAGCCACCTTGCGGTGGCTTTTTTCATGCCTGTGAACGGATTAGTTCAGAGGTGATTTCTTGCCGTCTTTGTAGACATACAAGGTGATGGCGGGGTTCTTCAGCTCGCCATTGGGCTCAAACGCGATCGTGGTGGTCACGCCTTTGTAGTTGGTCTTGATCAACTCGGGGGTGTAGACCTTTGGATCGGCCGACTTGGCACGCTTCATGGCGTCGACCAGAACGAAGGTCGCGTCATAAGTGTACGGGCTGTAAACCTGGAACTGACCAGGGTACTTGGCGTCGTAACGGGCCTTCCAGGCCTTGCCGCCGGGCATCTTTTCCAGCGAAGCGCCGCCTTCAGCGCAAACCACGTTGCCCAGCGTCTTGGCACCAGCAGCCAGTTTGGCGATTTCAGAGGTGCAGATGCCGTCACCGCCGAAGTACTTGACGTTGGACAGGCCGAGTTGCTCCATCTGGCGCAGCATCGGGCCGGCTTGGGGGTCCATGCCGCCGAAGAAGATCGCGTCAGGGTTTTTGGCCTTGATAGCGGTCAGGATGGCCATGAAGTCGGTGGCTTTGTCGGTGGTGAACTGCTCGTCAACAACCGTCATGCCTTTTTGCAGGGCGGTTTTCTTGAACACTTCAGCCACACCCTGGCCGTAGGCCGAACGGTCGTCGATGATGGCGACTTTTTTCAGCTTCAGTGCGTCAGCGGCATAAAACGCCAGGCCAGCGCCCAGGGCGTTGTCGTTGGCAATGATGCGGTAGGTGGTTTTGTAGCCTGGCTTGGTCAGGTTGGGGTTGGTCGCAGCGCCCGTCACGTGGGGGATGCCGCAATCGTTGTAAACCTTGGAAGCGGGGATGGTGGTGCCTGAGTTCAGGTGGCCCACAACGCCTGCCACTTTGGAGTCGCACAATTTTTGTGCGGCAGCGGTGCCCTGTTTTGGATCAGCCGCATCATCTTCGGCAACGATTTCAAATTTGACCTTTTTGCCGCCGATGACCACGTTTTGCGCGTTCAGATCTTCAATGGCCATGCGGACGCCGTTTTCGTTGTCCTTGCCGTAGTGGGCTTGTGCGCCCGACACGGGAGCGACGTGGCCGATTTTGACGACCATGTCCTGCGCTGCTGCAAAACCGGCCAATGTGGCCATCGCAGCTGCAACTGTCAATTTCAATTTCATTTGCATAAAAACTCCATTTGGAAATTACCTAAAAGTTGAGAACAAACTATTCTTTTTTGCTCAACGGGGCGAACATATCGCAATTTTCGGACCCGCACCATAGCAACGTCCCTAGGTTATTCCCGATAAGGGGGTTTACCCGGTGGATACATTTCCTTATGCAGGCCGGGCTGTCGCGAAAAGGTTTTTTGGCGGTGTATAAACCTTGCCGGCCCGAAATCAGGCCCTCGGGTCCGGGGCGGTTTCAGGCGCCAAAGCCTGGCTGACCGACTCGCGCACCACCTGCTCGATTTCCTCGCGAAGCCGGGGCGCCAGGGTCTGGGTGTGCTCCAAAATCAGCTGGCCCACCGTCTCCCGGAGCCGCCGTTCGAGGACGAGGTCCACACGCTGCATGACGCGCTGCAGGATCTGCGCTTCAAGCTGGCCCGGCGGTACGGCCGCCCCTGCGGGTCGGGCCGCAGTGGGCTGTGGAAGCGCCTGCACCACTTCAGTCAAAGTCGGTACAAAACGCGGCGGTACGGTCGAATGGTTCATTGGGTAAGTTCCGCGCTACGCGCTGCGGTATTGGCTACGACGTCACAAGCGCTTCGCGCAGTTGTGAGTCTTCGCCGCAACTTCGTTGTCGCCTTGGGAGCGGCCCGGCGGCTCATGCATTGTCTCCGGTGCTGGCCAGGTCATGCCGTTTCATGGCGTAACCCCGGTCGGCATAGTGCTTCCAGCGGCTGCGCGCGCTCGCACGGTCATCGTTTTCCCCTGTGACCACTTCAATACAGCGCTCAAAGCGCTCAAAACCTTCAGGAACTTGCGCCCCCAGATTCACCAGCACCTCATGGCGGCTGCAATCCTGGAGAGACTCCAGCAGCAACAAGGGCGATGCGGCCATCGTGGCAGCGTCGGCGCCAGCCTGGCAATGCGGCACAAACTCCAGCGGAGAAAAAGTCCAGAGCAGTTGGTCCAGCCGGGCCAGCGTCTGGGGCTCGGCCGTGACCACCACCTGCGCCCCGCTGATGTAGGCCTTGCGCAACAGACGGCAGCTGTAGGCCAGCTTGTCAGGCACGTTGAAATGAAAGGCTATTTCGGTCATGTCCGGGCGCTTTTTTGTTTCAGGAAGACGCCTTGGCCTTGCTGCCCCTGGCCTTTGTTCCGGTTTTTGCGCCTGCTTTGCCGGCCTGGCCCAGCAGATACTCCACCAGCAAAGGCACCGGGCGCCCGGTGGCCCCTTTGGCGGCGCCGCCCTTCCACGCCGTTCCAGCAATGTCCAGATGCGCCCAGGGAAACTTGTCGGCAAAACGCTGGAGGAACTTCGCCGCGGTGATGGCGCCGCCGGCCCGGCCCGCCACATTGGCGACATCGGCAAAATTGGTTTTCAGGCCATCGGCATAGTCTTCGTCCAATGGCAGTCGCCAGCACAGGTCGAGTGACGACTCTCCGGCCTGTGCCAGCGCCTGCGCCAGGCCATCGTCACTTGAAAACAGGCCGCTGCGCACACCACCCAGGGCCACCACGCAGGCGCCGGTCAGCGTGGCGATATCGATCACCGCCTTCGGCTTTAAGCGTTCCGCGTAGGTCAAGGCATCACACAGCACCAGCCGGCCTTCGGCGTCGGTATTGAGAATTTCTATGGTTTGCCCGCTCATGCTGGTCACCACATCGCCGGGCTTGATGGCGCGGCCATCGGGCATGTTTTCGCAGGCGGGAATCAGGCCCACCACATTGAGTGCGGGCTGCAGCTCGGCCAGCGCCCGGAAGGTGCCCAGCACACTGGCCGCGCCGCACATGTCGAACTTCATTTCGTCCATCTCCGCTGCCGGCTTGATGGAAACCCCGCCGGTGTCAAAGGTGATGCCCTTGCCGACCAGCACAATGGGCGCCACGGCCTTGGGCGCGCCGTCATAGCGCAGCACGATAAACCGCAAGGGCTCCTCAGACCCCTTGGCCACCGCCGCAAAGGCGCCCATGCCCAGCTTGGCAACTTCCTTGGGGCCGAGAATTTCGGCCTTGATTTTGGGCAGCTTGCCCAAGGCCTTGGCGGCGCCGGCCAGCAGCGTGGGCGTGGCATGGTTGGCCGGCCGGTTGCCCCATTCCCTGGCCAGTTCCTGCCCCTTGACCAGTCCTGCCGCGATCTCAAACCCGGCCTTGAGCGGCGCCAGCGCAGACGCACCCAGCACCACCCGCTGCAGTTTGCGGGGGGCCGGCTTGGATTTGGTGTTTGTATAAGTGTAGGTAGCGTCGCTGCAGGCCAGCACCGTCGCTTTGGCCACATCTTCGCCGGGCTCACTCAGGGTGCTCAGGCACACCAACGCCTGCTGCGCATTGCTCGATTTCAGCGCCCCCATGGCCGCTGCCACGGCCGTTCGCACGTTTTTGGCGCTGCCGTCACCCACCCCAGTCAGCAGCACACGCGTGGCCGCAATGCCCGCCACGCGGTACGCACTGAGCAGCTTGCCCGGTTTACCTTCAAAATCCCCGGCCTCCAGGGCCTGTCTGGCCAGTTGGGACACTGCGTCGTTGCCGCCACTGAAGTCCTGGGGTATCAGAACCACCAGTGCATCGCATTTTTCGGTGCAAACACGGGCACGGGTCAATGTCTTGAGTTCAAAGTTCATAATTGAAGGTCTTGCAGGTAAAAACAAAAATAAAGCAGAAACAAATAGCCAGGCAATGTTATTCCAATCTTCGATTCGCAAAGAGTTGGCCCGCAGTTTCGGGGCAACGCTGGTGGTGCTGATCACCATCGTGATGACCATCGTCCTGATCCGCACCCTGGGCCAGGCCTCGCGCGGCTTCATCAGCCCGCAGGATGTGATGCTGATCATGGCCTATGCCGCATTGGGCCGGCTGCCCACCATTTTGACCCTGTCCCTGTTCATTGCGATGGTCAGCACGCTGTCGCGCATGTACCGCGACAGCGAAATGGTGGTCTGGTTCAGCAGCGGGCGTGGCCTGGCCGGGTTTCTCGGCCCCCTGTTCCGCTTTGCCTGGCCGGTGCTGCTGGTCATTACCCTGATGTCGCTGTTTGTCTGGCCCTGGTCCAACCAGCAGACGCTGGAGATGAAAACCCGCTATGAAAAACGCGGTGACCTGGAGCGCATTGCACCCGGCCAGTTCCAGGAGTCCGCCAGCGGCAACCGCGTGTTCTTCATTGACCGCGAAACCGCAGGCCCCAAGGCCAGCAACAACGTTTTCATTGCCTCGACCGAAAAAGGCAAAAGCGCCATCACCACCGCCCGCTCCGGACGCATTGAAACCCAGGGCGACGCCCAGATGCTGATGCTGGAGGCCGGCCAGCGGCTGGAAGCCGTGATCGGCAAGTCAGCGCTCAAGATCAGCGACTTCGAGGAATACGGCAGCAAAGCCGGCAGCGCCACAGAGCTCAATGGCGACGCACAGGAGCCCAAGTCAAAATCCACGCGGACGCTGCTCAAGTCACCAACGCGCAGCCACCTTAGCGAACTGGCCTGGCGCATCGGCCTGGCATTGGCCGCCGTCAATTTTGTGGTGCTGGCCGTTGCACTGGCCAGTGTGAACCCGCGCGCCGGGCGAAGCAGCAACCTGATTTTTGTGCTGTTCGCCTTTGTGGTCTACAACAACCTGCTCAACCTCGGGCAAAACTGGATTTCCCAAGGGCTCATCGGCTTTGGCAACCTGCTGCTGGTCTTGCATGGCGGCGCCTTGCTGCTGGGCCTGCTCTGGCTGGCCAAGCGGCATTCCAACTGGACGCTCAAAGCCGCCCTGCGTCCACGCCGGGCAACACCCGCCCAAACCGGGGCACGGCCATGAAAACCATTCGACGCCTTGTTTATGGAGAAGTGGCGCTCTCCATCGCGCTGGTCGCGGCGGGTTTCCTGGCCCTGTTTTCCTTTTTTGACCTGGTCGACGAGCTGCAATACCTGGGCAAAAACAATGGCCTGACGGGCGGTGACGATGTCTACCAGATCAAGCATGCGCTGCTGTACGTGGCCCTGCAGGTCCCCAGCCATTTGTATGAGCTCTTGCCCATCTCGGTCCTGATCGGCACCATTTTTGTCATGGCGCGGCTGGCGCAAAGCTCTGAATACACCATTTTGCGCACCAGCGGGCTGGGCCCCTGGCGGGCGCTGCAACTGCTGCTGGGCCTGGGGGCGTTTTTTGTGGCCTTAAGCTTTGCCGTGGGCGACTACCTGGCGCCTGCCGCCGACCGGGCCGGGCAACTGCTCAAGGCCCGCTACCAGGGCCGCATCACGGTGGGCCAGACAGGCGCCTGGCTCAAGGAAAAACAGCCCTACAACACCTATGTCGCCAACGTCAAAGCCCTGAACTCCGAGAACGAAATGCAGGGCGTGCGGGTTTTTGAGTTTGACAACAAAGGCCTGGTGGTCTCCATCACGGAAGCACCGGTGGCCCGGTTTTTAGCCGATGACTCATGGATTTTGAGCAATGCATCGCGCTCCGAATTCGAGGTTCAGGCCAGTACTGCCCCCACCGGCCAGAACGGGAAGCGGGAGACGGCCCGGGTCAGCCGCAGCGTGCTTGAAGTCTATCGCTGGCCCACCGGAATCAGCGCAGAAATGGTATCGGTGGCCTTGCTCAAGCCCGAGCGCATGAGCACGGTCGACCTGTTCAAGTACATCCGGCACCTCAACGCCAACAGCCAGACCGCCCAGCGCTATGAAATCGAATTCTGGAAAAAGGTGTTTTACCCCTTGAGCTGCCTGGTCATGGTCATGCTGGCACTGCCTTTTGCCTACCTGCACTTTCGCGCCGGGGGCATTGCCGCCTATGTATTTAGCGGCGTGATGATCGGCATCAGCTTCTTCCTGCTCAACAATGTGTTTGGCTACATTGGCAACCTGCAAAACTGGCAGCCCTGGCTGGCGGCGGCAACGCCCGGCATCTTGTACATGCTGGTCTCGCTGGGGGCTTTTGGCTGGCTGGTGTTGCGGCGCTAGCGCAAGCATGAAAACCGGCATCATCCTGTTTGCACACGGCTCGCGTGACCCGCAGTGGCAGCAGCCGATCGAGGCTGTGGCCGCGCAGATTCGCGCACGCGACCCGGTGGCCCTGGTGTGCTGCGCCTACCTGGAGCTTGGCACGCCCACCCTGCCCCAAGCCGCTACTAATTTGATAGCTGCAGGCGCACAAAAAATAAGGGCTTTCCCGCTATTTTTGGGGGTAGGTAAACATGCCCGGGAAGATTTCCCGCGCTTGATAGAGCAAATCCGCGCCGAGCACCCCGGCATCGCGGTTGAACTCCTGCCGACCGCCGGGGAGCACCCCCGACTGACGGCCCTGATGGCGGAGATTGCGCTGTCCTAATCACTTGGGGTGATCGTTCTTTCCGTGCAAGTTGACACGGTTATCGTGACTTTCCCTCTACCGGCATATCAGGCTTATTAACCAACTTGCCAAATATAACCAACTAGGTTAAAATTCTTTCGTGGAAAAAGGCACGCCTCACTGCAAATTGTCAGTCGTCAAGGCACTGATCGAAGCAGGAAAGGTGCGCTCAACTGTGTCGGCCCTGGCTGGCGGTGCCGAGTTGGGGTTCAACTTTGCAGGAATCGTCGGCGTCATCATGGATTTAACGACTGCAGACTTCTACAAAAGCATGACGACACACGCCGATCACCAGGTTTGGCAGGATGTGTACCGGCCCGCCACGCCAGCCGGAGAGGTTTACCTGAAACTCACTGTCATTGATGAGGTGCTCATCGTGTCTTTCAAGGAGCTATGAACATGAAATGCCCATCTTGCGCAGCGGCAGAACTGGTGCATGACACCCGCGACATGCCGTACACCTACAAAGGTGAATCGACCGTGATTCCGGCAGTGATCGGCGACTTTTGCCCGGCCTGTGGTGAAGTTGTTCTCGATATGGCCGAATCGACACGCGCCAGCGCGGCAATGCTGGAGTTCAACAAGCAGGTGAATGCATCGATTGTTGATCCAGCGTTCATTGTCAGCGTTCGAAACAAGCTTGCGCTTGACCAGCGGGAAGCTGCGGAAATTTTCGGCGGTGGGGTTAATGCCTTCTCGCGTTACGAGAACGGTAGAACCAAGCCGCCTCTGGCACTGGTGAAGTTGCTCAAGGTGCTTGACCGTCACCCCGAACTGTTGAATGAAGTCAGGACCGCATAAAGGGCGCAACCATCCCCTTGGGTGAAGGCTTTGATCAATTGCGCTTCAGCACCCCTTGCTTCGCCTTGGTTGCCCCGCCACTCTTAGCGCAAAACAGGCATAATGAAGCGATCAATTAGCCATAATTCGATATGAACCTTCACCAATTCCGCTTTGTTCAAGAGGCTGTGCGGCGCAACCTCAACCTGACCGAGACCGCCCGCTCCCTCCATACCTCCCAGCCTGGTGTGTCCAAGGCCATCATTGAGCTGGAAGAAGAGCTGGGCGTGGAGATTTTTGCCCGCCACGGCAAACGGCTCAAACGCGTGACCGAGCCGGGTGAGCATGTGCTCAAAAGCATTGAGCTCATCATGCGCGAGGTCGGCAACCTGCGCCGCATTGGCGAGCAGTTCTCGGCCCAGGACAGCGGCACGCTGTCGATCGCCACCACCCACACCCAGGCCCGCTATGTGCTGCCGGTGCCGGTGGCCAAGCTGCGCGAAGCCTTTCCCAAAGTCAACGTCAGCCTGCATCAGGGCTCGCCCGATCAGGTCGCCAAGATGGTGATTGACGAGGTGGCCGAAATCGGCATTGCGACCGAGTCGCTGTCGCACTACGAGGAACTGGTAACCCTGCCCTGCTACGAATGGCAGCACATGCTGGTGATGCCGCTCGATCACCCGCTGGCCAAGCAGGACAAGATCACGCTGGAAGACCTGGCCCAGCAGCCCCTGATTACCTACCACCCGTCCTTTACCGGGCGCACCAAGATTGACCAGGCCTTCGCCCACAAGCGCCTGCAGCCGCGCATTGCGCTCGAAGCGATTGACTCGGACGTGATCAAGACCTATGTGCGCCTGGGCCTGGGTGTCGGCATCGTGGCCGAAATGGCGATCAGAGACGACGGCACCAATGCCGACCTGGTGGCCCTGCCCGCAGGCCCGCTGTTTGGCCACAACGTGGCCCGCGTGGCCTTCAAGCGCAGCGCCTACCTGCGCAATTTCGTCTACAAGTTTGCCGAGCTGCTCAGCGACAAGCTGGACCGCGCCCTGATCACCAAGGCCATGGCGGGCCGGGTCAACGATTACGAGATTTAGTACACCTCCGAGGCGGCCTGCGGCCGCTTCCCCCTCAAGGGGGCGCCGCTAGCGGCCGCTTGAACAAGAACCACATTTAGCTGCTGACATGACCACCATTTTCGAACGTACTCCCACACTGCAAACCAAGTTGCCCGCTGTCGGCACCACCATCTTCACGGTGATGTCCACCCTGGCGGCGGAAAAAGGCGCCGTCAACCTGGGCCAGGGCTTTCCCGATTTTGAATGCGACCCACAGCTGGTCAACGCTGTCACGGACGCCATGACGAAGGGTCTGAACCAATACCCGCCCATGACCGGCGTCCCCGTGCTGCGCGAAGCGGTTGCAGGCAAGCTGGCCCAACTGCACGGCCGCCACTACAACGCCAACACCGACATCACCATCACGGCCGGCGCCACACAGGCCATCATCACCGCCATCCTGGCCGTGGTGCACCCCGGCGACGAAGTGATTGTGCTGGAGCCCTGCTACGACAGCTATGTGCCCAATATCGAACTGGCCGGCGGCACCGTGGTGCGTGTGCCTTTGACACCGGGCACCTTCCGGCCCGACTTCGACAGGATTGCGGCGGCCATCACATCCAAAACCCGCGCCATCCTGATCAATTCGCCGCACAACCCCAGCGCCACGGTGTGGACGCGCGAAGACATGCTCAAGCTGCAAGACATCCTCGCACCCACCGATGTGCTCTTGATCAGCGACGAGGTGTATGAGCACATGGTATTTGACGCCGCCAAGGGCCAGATCCACCAAAGTGCCGCCCGCTTCCCGGGTCTGGCGGCACGCGCCTTTATCGTCAGCAGCTTCGGCAAGACCTACCACGTGACCGGCTGGAAAGTCGGCTACGTCGCGGCCCCGGCTGCACTGACGGCCGAGTTTCGCAAGGTGCACCAGTTCAACGTCTTCACCGTCAACACCCCGGTGCAATATGCGCTGGCCGCCTACATGGCCGACCCGCAGCCCTACCTGGACCTGCCGGCGTTTTACCAGCGCAAGCGCGACCTCTTTCGCGCCGGGCTGGCTAAAACCCGCTTCAAACTGCTGCCCAGCGAAGGCAGCTATTTCCAGTGCGTGGATATTTCAGAGATCAGCAACCTGGGCGAGGCCGATTTCTGCAAATGGCTCACCACCGAAATCGGCGTGGCAGCGATCCCGCTGTCGGCGTTTTACGGCAACGGCTTTGACCAGCGCGTGGTGCGCTTTTGCTTTGCCAAGAAAGATGAGACGCTGAACTTGGCGCTGGAGCGCTTGGCAAAGTTGTGAGCAAAGGGCCAGCCTGATAAAGAGGGCTGCCGGGTTTGAACGACTTATTCGACGGCAGTTGCTTGTCTAGGCTTGTTGAAAGCGTTAGAGTCAGCCGCAAGCCTTTCTTGACCTGGAAACTTGCCCGCCCGTACTGAGGCTTCAATTTTCTTTTGTTTTCCGTTCCATTGAAAATACGATTGCATCGACGACCCGTTCCTTGAGTTTCGGCAACTTTGTCCTCCTGTAGTGCTTGCCTTGGCATCCCTGTTCACAGCAGCGAGCGCTCTGACGACTTGAAAGGAGAATCACGATGACAAGAAAATCGGAGAGACGATTCAGCGGCAAAGCTGCCCTGTCCGTGGTCGCAGGCTTGCTCATTGCGGTAGCGTTGCTGGCCGCAGGCTATGGATGGATGACCCGCACACCACCGGCATCTCAGGCAGAACCGCCGGAACAAATAACTATCGCGACCAACACCGCCTATGTTGGGACCTGTCCGGTCATAGCGGCTCGAGAGAGAGGCTATTTCGCGAGCGAAGGTATACAGGCGGTTGTTCAATCCCACTCCAGCGGCAAGGCTTCCCTGGAAGCGGTCTTGCAGGGACAGGCCCATTTGGCAACCGTTGCCGACATTCCCATCATGTTCGCTGGCATGAACGATCGGTCTGTATCTGTCATCGCAACCATATTCAAGGCGGAAAAAGACCATGGGATTGCCGGGCGAAGGGACAGGGGTGTCGTCACGCCTGGGAGCCTCAAGGGAAAACGCATAGGCGTTACGCTGAGCACTTCAGGGCACTTCACTCTCGATGCCTTCCTCACCCGGCACAGGTTGTCGCCAAATGAGGTGACGATACGCAACTATAAGCCGGAGGAGCTTCCCTTGGCGCTCACGAAAGGCGATGTTGACGCCATTGCCACTTGGGAGCCGTTTCTGGATACGGCATTGACAGAGCTCGGCAGCAACGGCGTGGCCTTCTACGGTCAGGGCATCTACGAAAGCCTGTACAACGTTGCCGGAATCCGGGCCTATGTCGTCAGCCAGCCGGAGACCATCAAGAAAGTCCTGCGCGCGTTGGCCAAGGGTGTGCGATTTTGCAGCGACGCGCCCGATGCGGCACGCGAACTGATCGCCGTGAATATCAAGACAGATGCGGCGAAGTTGAAAGCGTCGTGGCCGTCGTACCGATTCAACATGGCCCTGGACCAGGGCCTGATACTGGCCATGGAGGACGAGGCACGGTGGGCCATCAAGAACAAGCTGACAAACAAGACCGAAATGCCAAATTATCTCAATTACATATACCTTGATGGCTTGAAGGCGGTGACGCCATCAGCGGTGACGATTATTCATTGAACCCCGCCCCAGGGGCGGGGTTCTTTATTCTGCGCCCAGGCCCTCCTAGGCAAGCTGCTTGATAGCCAACGCCAAATGCTTCGTAACGTCTGAATCGGTCCAGTACTGGCCATGGCTGAAAGGGTTCCAGGACTTGGCAAGTGTGCCGGCCAGGCCGCCCCCAGCGTTGATCGCGATGTCTTCCACAAGCTCTTTGTAAGACGGGCTTAGAGGCCGGAGCGGCCAACCCAGTACGTCGTCTTCGTCGAAGAAGTTGTGCCACTTGAAGCCCTGGCTCGGCGGCGAAATAGCCCGGATGCTCTTGTGGCCGGCCACAAATATGGGAATGTTGCAGCCCGTCGTGTACAGGCGCTGCACCGTTCGCATTCGGCGAAACTGGTCTTGCGGCGATCCGTCGGCGACGCCGTCTCCGAGCGGCGCGCTCCAGATGCCTGCTGCTGCCTTCGGTTGCTGTGCGTCCCAGATATAGCTTGAGATGACTTGGCACCCCAGGGACTGGGCAATGATGATGACGGGCACTGCGGTGTGCCCAGCTTCTTCGAACACTGCATCCATCGTGCGCAGAATCTCTTTCTGTGTTTCGAAGTACGGGCTCCGGGGGGCGTCTTTCTTGTACTCAAGACTGGCCGCGTCTGAGAACCCGTAGAGCAAGAACTTGCGCAGCTTCATCCAGCCGATCTGGTCTTGCACCCTGTCGAAAATCTCAGCCTGACTGCCTTGAAGGATGTCTTGATAGTAAAGAGACTTGAAAGCAAGCTTGCTCCACGTCGCCTCACCTACAGCCTCCCTGATCGAGTCATGGAGCCCGACGTAGTAGTCCTTGGGGGTATCGCCCATTCCATGAATGGTGAGCAGTGCAAGCGTCTTTGGCATACGGTCTCCGGTTGCAGGTTGAATGCCTAGCAATTTATACCGCTCTATTGCCGGATAAAACAGTGATTGCGGTAAAACGGAAAGACACCGCAGCGCAAGTCATTGATTCAATTGATGAATTAGGTGTTTGTGAATTAATCCCGTGGATCAAAGAAGCCTGGCCTCAACTATTGAGTTGAAGCCAGGCTTTTTCCAGCCGTTTCACGCTCACCGGCTGCGGCGTGCGCAACTCCTGCGCAAAAAAGCTCACGCGCAACTCCTCCAGCAACCAGCGGAACTCCTGCATGCGCGCATCGGTCGCGCCTTTGCGCTCGGCCACCAGGCGCCAGTAGCGCTGCTCCTGCGGGCGCAGCTCGGCCAGGCGTGCCGCGTCACGGGCCGGGTCGGCGCGCCACTTCTCCAGCCGCAGCGTGATCGCCTTCAGGTAGCGGGCAAAGTGCTGCAGCTGGGGGTAAGGCGTGGTGGTTAGAAAGCGTTTTGGCACCAGGCGCTGCAGCTGCTGGCTGGCATCGGCCACGGCGTCCGCCGCGTTTTTGCTGTCCTTGATCTTGCGCTGGGCCACGGCGTATTCGACCAGAATGCCGGCGGCCAGCCGCGCCACTTCGCTGGCGATCAGGGTCAGGCGCCCTCGCCCGTCGTCCACCCGCCGTTTGAAATCAGCCTCGCCCGTGGGCAGGGGGTCGAGCAGAAACGCCCGGTCCAGCGCTACTTCGATGATTTGCGCACGCAGCTCTTCCAGCGTGCCGCCGCCCGAGTTGTCGGCAGCACGGCCCACCAGCATGTAGGCCGTGGCCATCTTCTGCAGATCGGGCAGGTTTTTTTCCAGGTATTTCAGTGCGTCTTTGATCTGCAGCGAAAACAGCCGCCGCAAACCGGCGCGGTGCTTGGCGGCGGCCACATCGGGCTCGTCAAACACCTCTATCGTTACTGCATCGCCCAGGTCGATCAGGGCCGGAAAGCCGATCAGCGTCTGGTTGCCCTTGCGGATTTCCATGAGCTCCGGCAACTCGCCAAAACTCCAGCTGGTGTAGCGCTCCGCCACTTTGACGGGTGAGCTCGCCGGCTGGCTGACGCCGCTTTTTGCTACGCTTTTGATAGCTGTTTGCGCAATATCTGCCTGGGCTAGAGGCCGATTTGATTCATTGTTTTGAGCCGAAACAGCGGGGCTGGCCAAGTTCTTGAGCCCGGCCAGCGCCTGAAACGCGCCGCGCGCCTGCGAGCCCAGCTCGCCTTTGAGCGCGCCCAGATTGCGGCCCGTGCCCAGTTGCCGGCCATGCTCGTCCACCACGCGGAAGTTCATGAACAGGTGGGCGGGCAGCATGTCCAGCTTCATGTCGGCGCGTTTGATGTCGAGCGAGGTCGCGTCGCGCACCAGCCTCAAGACCGCGTCCGTCAGTGAGCCGCCGCCAAAGGCCTGCGGCTGATTCAATTGCTCGGCCATGCGGGCAGCTGTCTCGGGCAGCGGCACCAGGCGCGAGCGCGGGCGCTGGTGCAGCGTCTTGATGAGCGCCTGCACCTTGTCCTTGAGCATGCCGGGTACCAGCCACTCGCAGCGCTCTTCATTGACCTGGTTGAGCGCAAACAGCGGCACATCCACCGTCACGCCGTCTTTGGCGTCGCCCGGCTCGTGCAGATAGGTCGTCACGCAGTCCACGCCGCCCAGGCGCAGGGTCTTGGGGAAGGCCTGGGTGGTGATGCCCGCCGCTTCGTGGCGCATCAGCTCCTCGCGCGTGAGCAACAGCAGCTTGGGCTGCTTTTTGGCCTCGTCCTTGTACCAGTGCTCGCAGCTCGCGCCGCTGCACACGTCGGCGGGCAGCTGCTGGTCGTAAAAGGCGTAGATCAGCTCTTCGTCCACCAGCACGTCCTGGCGGCGCGCCTTGTGCTCCAGGTCCTGCACCTGCTGGATCAGCTTGAGGTTGGCCGCCAGAAACGGCAGCTTGGTGTCCCAGTTGCCGGCCACCAGCGCTTCGCGGATGAAGATTTCACGCGCCGACACCGGGTCAACCCGGCCAAAATTGACGCGCCGGCCGTTGTAAACGACCAACCCGTACAGCGTGGCGCGCTCCAGCGCCGTGACTTGCGCGGCCTTCTTTTCCCAGTGCGGGTCCAGCAGCTGTTTTTTGAGCAGATGGCCGGCCACCTGCTCTATCCACTGCGGTTCGATGCCCGCAATGCCGCGCCCAAACAGGCGCGTGGTTTCCACCAGTTCGGCCGCCACAATCCAGCGGCCCGGCTTTTTGCTGAGTTTGGCGCCCGGATGGCGGTAAAACTTGATGCCGCGCGCGCCCAGGTACCAGTCTTCCTCGTCGCTCTTGCAGCCGATGTTGCCCAGCAAGCCGCACAGCATGGACAGGTGCAGTTGCTCGTAGCTGGCCGGCCGGTTGTTCAGGTGCCAGCCCTGCTCTCCCACCACACTGTGCAGCTGCGAATGAATGTCGCGCCACTCGCGTACGCGGCGGATGTTGATGTAGTTTTCGCGCAGCAGGCTTTCGTACTGGCGGTTTGAGAGTTTGTGGCTCGGGGAGCCCTCACCCCTGCCCTCTCCCAGCGGGAGAGGGAGTAATTCAGTCTTGCTCCCTCTCCCTCTGGGAGAGGGTTGGGGTGAGGGCTGCCCGCCCCCGCGTGTATCGCCCAGCCACTTCCACAGCTTCAAATACCCGCTGAACTCGCTCTTTTCATCGTCAAACTTGGCATGCGCCTGGTCCGCCTGGGCCTGCTTGTCCATGGGCCGGTCGCGCACATCCTGCACGCTCAGGGCGCTGGCGATCACCAGCACCTCGTCCAGCGCCTGCCGGTCTTTGGCCTCCAGAATCATGCGGCCCACGCGCGGGTCCAGCGGCAGCTTGGCCAGCGTGCGGCCCACCGGCGTGAGTTCGTTGTCGTCGTCCACCGCGCCCAGTTCGGCCAGCAGCTGGTAGCCGTCGGCAATCGCGCGGCGCTGGGGCGGCTCGATAAAGGCAAAGTCTTCCACTGCCCCCAGGTGCAGCGACTTCATGCGCAAGATCACCGCCGCGAGCGAGCTGCGCAGGATTTCGGGGTCGGTAAAGCGGGTGCGGCCGGCAAAGTCCTGCTCGTCGTACAGGCGTATGCAAATGCCGTCGGCCACCCGGCCGCAACGCCCGGCGCGCTGGTTGGCCGCGGCCTGCGAGATCGGCTCGACCATGAGCTGCTCGACCTTGTTGCGAAAGCTGTAGCGCTTGACGCGCGCCGTGCCGGCGTCGATCACGTAGCGGATGCCCGGCACCGTCAGCGAAGTTTCGGCCACGTTGGTGGCCAGCACGATGCGCCGGCCGCTGTGGCTGTCAAAAATCCGGTCCTGCTCGGCCTGGCTCAGGCGGGCAAACAGCGGCAGCACCTCGGCATTGCGGTGCAGGGGCTGGTGGCTCAGGTGCTTGCGCAAGTGGTCCGCGGCCTCGCGAATCTCGCGTTCACCAGGCAGGAAAATCAGAATGTCGCCCCCACCATGCGGGTTGCGCCAGAGTTCGTCAACGCCATCGGCAATCGCGTCATTCAAATCGTAGTCGCGCGACTCTTCAAACGGCCGCCAGCGCTGCTCCACCGGGAACATGCGGCCCGAAACCATGATGACGGGCGCTGGCGTAACAGGCCCCCACGCTCCGCGCTGCGCGTCGTCGCTGCCCCCCGGGGGGGCTGCGCCCGGCTTGGGGCGGCCCGGCGCCGGCGCGGCCGAAGCGAAATAGTCGGCAAAGCGCTGCGCGTCGATCGTGGCCGAGGTGATGATCACTTTCAGGTCAGGCCGGCGCGGCAGCAGCTGGCGCAAATACCCCAGCAAAAAGTCGATATTCAAGCTGCGCTCGTGCGCCTCGTCAATGATCAGCGTGTCGTAGGCCAAGAGCTGCGGATCGGTCTGCGTTTCGGCCAGCAAGATGCCGTCGGTCATCAGCTTGACCGAGGCGTCGCGGCTCAGCCGGTCCTGAAAGCGCACCTTGAAACCCACCACCTCGCCCAGCGGGGTTTTGAGCTCGTCGGCAATGCGCTTGGCCACGCTGGAGGCGGCAATGCGGCGCGGCTGGGTGTGGCCGATCAGGCGACCCTTGCCGGGCGGCGCGTTGAGTTTGCCGCGCCCCATGGCCAGTGCAATCTTGGGCAGCTGGGTGGTTTTGCCCGAGCCGGTCTCGCCGCAGACGATGACCACCTGATGCGTCTGTATGGCAGCCGCGATCTCCTCGCGCTTGCCGGATACGGGTAGGGATTCGGGAAAGGTGATGGTGAGCGGTGACGTGGAGGGAGACAAGGACGGATCAGCAGTCAAAGCTATGAATTATCGGTGTTCCCGCCTGCACCGGCAGCCGCGTTGCAGCACCCCCTCAGCGCACATGCTCAGGCATGCCCACAATTTCGCCGCTGCTGTCGTCATACCAGGCCACCCGGCTGGGGTAGGTCCAGGCAGTGCGCGACATGCCCCGCCCCATGGCCACCGCCATCGAAGCGCGTGCATCGGTTCTGGACACCCGCTGCACCCCGACCCCTACCTCAGCGGCCCAATGGGTGCGTTGCTTGCCCAGTAAGGCAGATTCAATGCTGGTATTGAGCACCACGGGTTTGGCCAGGTGCGCCTGAACGGTGCGCGCCAGCTGAAGCAGCGGGCCATTGTCGCCGCAGTTACGCATCAGCAGCAAAAACCCATCGCCAGCCAGTCGCCCCATTTCCACATGAGCAGGCACCACACGCCGCAAGCGCCCTGTGAAAATAAAAAGTGCGTGATTCACAGCCGCCAGGCCGTACAACTGTTCAAGCACGGGCAGATTGGCGATGGACACCACAATGACGCCCAACGGCACTGGCTCGTCGCGGTAGTGCTGGAACGCCGCTCCCACCATATTGGCCGTCCCACTGTGCGAACGCATGCGCGTCACCGGGTCATAGCTGGGCCCGTAGGCCATCACCTGGTGCAATTCGATGAGGTAGGCGTAGCGCATCCACAACACGGACGACATGGTGGCCAGATAGGCTGTTCCGGCGATGGCACTTAGCGCATGAATCTGCCAGGGCACATGCGCCCGGTCCAGCGCAATCCAGCCGAGGCCGGCCAGCGCCAGCAGCATGCAGAAAACCCCTGATACCGCCACCCAGGCCAGCCGGTCACCGCGCAAGGCACTGCGCAAGCTCAGGATCAACGCCGTCAGGCCCAGCAGGCAGGCCATCGCCAAACTCAGCCTCAGTGCCTGTTGCGGCTGCATCAGCCAGCCAGACATCACGACCGTAGCGGCCAGCGCAGCCAGCGCCAGCATGGTACGGCGACGCACCTCGCGCTGCCGCAGAAGGCCCAGCATGGAAAACAGCAAATACGCCAATAGCGCAGCCACTACGCTGGCCACATGCGCCAGAAAGCGGGACAGCATGTCGGCATCCTCAATGGGCAACGCGCCCAGAAAGGCCAGTACAAAAAAGGCCGATGCCACCGCCGACAAGGCTGCATTGAGCGCCACCCGGCGCAGCGAACGAATGAAGACAAATACCGCACCTGCCAGCATCAAAACCGTAGTTCCGAAATAGCCGCCCCAAAACCCTATAGCTAATTGCGTCATGGACGCAAACCATACCTGTGTCGCCGGTTTAATGCAAACTTGCAGGAGGGTTGCATGCCCGTTGGAGACCTGACGTCCTCCCTTACACTCACTGCACTTTTTCGTTTTGCCGCGCAAGCCAGCCATTCATTGCCCGGCTGCTGCTTGCCCCTTCCTGAACCCGAAAGCGCGCCCATGTCCACCGTCTTCAATTTCACCTTTGTCCCCTGGTTCCGCTCGGTGGCGCCCTACATCCACAAGTTCCGCAACCAGACCTTTGTGGTGGGCGTGTGCGGCGAGGCCATTGCCGCTGGCAAGCTGCAGCACCTGGCGCAGGATCTGGCCATGATCCAGAGCATGGGCGTCAAGATCGTGCTGGTGCACGGCTTTCGCCCCCAGGTCAACGAGCAGCTCAAGGCCAAGGGCCACGCCGCCAAATACTCGCACGGCATGCGCATCACCGACGAGGTGGCGCTCGATTGCGCGCAGGAGGCCGCCGGCCAGCTGCGCTATGAGATCGAGGCCGCCTTCAGCCAGGGCCTGCCCAACACCCCCATGGCCGGCTCCACGGTACGCGTGATCTCGGGAAATTTCATCACGGCCCGGCCGGTCGGCATCGTGGACGGCGTGGATTTCCAGCATTCGGGCCTGGTGCGCAAGGTGGACGCGGCGGGCATCACGCGCACACTGGACATGGGCGCCATGGTGCTGCTGTCGCCGTTCGGCTTCTCGCCCACGGGCGAGGCGTTCAACCTGACCATGGAAGAGGTTGCCACCAGTGTGGCCATCGCCCTGCAGGCCGACAAGCTGATCTTTGTCACCGAGATTGCGGGCATACGCGTCAAACCCGGCGAGCCCGAAAGCGAAGACAACCCCATCGACACCGAACTGCCGCTGGACGCCGCCGAGAAACTGCTGGCCGCCCTGCCGGGCGCGCAAAACCCGACCGACACCAGCTTTTACCTGCAGCACTGCGTCACAGCCTGCAAGGCAGGCGTGGAGCGCAGCCACATCATCCCGTTCGCGGTTGACGGCTCGCTGCTGCTGGAAATCTACGTGCACGACGGCATCGGCACCATGGTGGTGGATGAAAAGCTCGAGTCCCTGCGCGAGGCCACCGCCGACGACGTGGGCGGCATCCTGCAGCTGATCGAGCCGTTCGAAAAAGACGGCACCCTGGTCAAACGCAGCCGCACCGAGATCGAGCGCGACGCCGACCACTACACCATCATCGAACACGACGGCGTGATCTTTGCCTGTGCCGCGCTTTACCCTTACCCCGAGGCCAAAACCGCCGAGATGGCGGCACTGACCGTGTCACCCCAAAGCCAGGGCCAGGGCGATGGCGAAAAAGTCCTCAAGCGCATCGAGCAGCGCGCCAGGGCCATGGGCCTGCAAAGCATCTTCGTGCTCACCACCCGCACCATGCACTGGTTCCTCAAGCGCGGTTTTGTGCAGGTCGACCCGGACTGGCTGCCCGAAGCCCGCAAGCGCAAGTACAACTGGGACCGCAAGAGCCAGGTGCTGGTGAAAAAGCTGAGTTGATGCCCGCCATTTGACGGCTCAGAACAAAAAGGAAGAACCATGCTCGAACTCCGCCCCAGCTGCGAATGCTGCAACAAGGATCTCCCGAATGAGTCGCCAGATGCGCGCATCTGCACCTTCGAATGCACGTTTTGCAGCGACTGCGCCGACACCAAACTCAAAGGCATCTGCCCCAACTGCGGCGGTGAGCTGGTCGTGCGGCCGCGCCGGCCCGCTGACAAGCTCGCCAAGTACCCGGCTTCGACCGAACGCGTTTACAAACCGGCGGGCTGCCAGGCGGCGCCATGAGCAGCCACCAGGCCCTGGCCTCACGCCAGCATCGGATTTCGTTCGCATGGGCGTCCGCAGACGACCTTGAAGACCTGGTTGCGCTTCGCATTGAGGCCATGCGGGAAAGCCTGGAGCGCATGGGCCTGTTCAACCCTGTGCGGGCCAGGGAAAGGCTGGCCAACGGCTTTTCACCGGCGCATACCCGGCACATCCTTTCAGAGGGCCAGCGCGCCGGATTTTTCGTCCTCAAGCCAACGAACGGCGCGTTGCTGCTCGACCATTTGTACATTCGCCCCGGCTTTCAGAGGCAAGGCGTGGGCGCCGCGGCGCTGGCCCTGGTATGCGAGGAAGCTGACGCGGCAGGCTTTCCCGTTCGCCTGGGGGCTCTGCGGCAAAGTGACGCCAACCGTTTCTACCAGCGTCACGGCTTCAATCAGGTTGATGAAGGCGAATGGGACATTTACTATGTCCGTCTGCCCCGAACAGGCGTCTAACCGTCCTCAAATATGAACATCACCACCCTCTTGCTGTTCTCACTCGTCGCCCTGGTCGCCATCGCCACCCCCGGCCCTACGGTGCTGCTGGCACTGGCCAATGGCTCGCGCTATGGCGTGCGCCGCGCCTTGCCAGGCATGCTGGGCGCGGTGCTGTCTGACTTTGTGCTGGTTGGCGCGGTCGCGCTCGGGCTGGGCGCCCTGCTGGCGGCTTCCGAGTTCTGGTTCTCGGTACTCAAGTGGGTGGGTGCGGCTTACCTCTCCTGGCTGGGTTGGCGGCTGCTGCGCTCGCGCGGCGGGTTTGAGCTGCCGGCTGACAGCGCAGCGTCTGGCGCACAGCACAGCGTTCGCGCGATTTTCGGAAAATCCTTTCTGGTGGCCGTGACCAACCCCAAAGGCTATCTGTTCTGCTCGGCCCTGCTGCCGCAGTTCATAGACCCGGCGGCCGTGCAAGCGCCGCAGTACATCTCGATTGCCATCGTCTTCGCCGGACTCGATTTCATGGTGATGCTCAGCTATGCCTTCGTCGGCTCGCGCGCCGTGCGCCTGCTCAAGGCCTCGGCCACCAAATGGCTGGACCGCTTCTGTGGCGGCGCGCTACTGGCGCTGGCCGGCTCGCTGGCGTTTTACCGCCGCAGCAACACCTGAGGCTTGCCCATGGCGGCCCAGGGCGAGATTCATGCGGTGGTGCGGCGCTATGCCGACGCCTGGGTGGCCAACGATCTGAAGGCGATCTTCGACTGCTACCACGACGAGGTGGTGTTCCACTACTTCGGCCGCAGCCCGCTGGCCGGCACCCACCGCGGCAAGCCGGCGTGCCTGGCGCTGCTCAAGCAGGTCCGGGAAAGGACCCAGCGCCAGCTGATCGAGATCAAGGACGTGCTGGCGGGCGAGCAGTTCGGCCTGATCGTGGCTGTGGAGCGCTTCGAGCGCGATGGCCAGGCGACGCAGCTGGAGCGCCTGCTGCGCTACCGGGTGCGTGACGGCAAGCTGTCGGAGTGCTGGATTTATGACGAAGACCAGCGGCTGGTGGACGAGTACTGGGCCTAGCCTCAATACCGTTCAGTTGAGCCCTTGCCCTGGTTTGTCATCCCGGACCTGATCCGGGATCCATGGATTGCGGGTCAAGCCAGCAATGACAAGTCAACGCTTTGCCATTCCGGCTCATGGCGAATAACTGAACAGTACTGGGCTTAGCCTGTGGTCGGTACCGCCCCGGATTTGACAGAAAAATCCGCCGGCGTAGACTGAATTCTCTGTAGACGGCGCCAGTGCCGTTCCGAATACAAACCGCATGCCTGACCCGACCATGACTCCGTTCAGGGACCGCCAGCACGGCGGTCAGGTCCTCGCCCGCAAGCTGGCCCATTACCGCGGCCAGCCCGGTCTCATCGTGCTCGCACTTCCGCGCGGGGGTGTGCCCGTTGCTTTTGAGGTGGCCACGGCCTTGCGCGCGCCGCTCGATGTCCTGATCGTGCGCAAGCTGGGCTATCCGGGTCAGGAGGAGTACGCGATGGGCGCGATCACCAGTGGCGGCGTGCGAGTCATGAACCGCGAAACGGCGGGCATGGTGCCGGAAGAAGTCATTGAAGCCGTCGTCGCGCGCGAACAGGCTGAGCTGGTACGACGCGAGCAGCTGTACCGCGGGCAGCGCCCGGCTTTGGCCCTCGAAAACCGCACCGTGATCCTCGTGGACGATGGCCTGGCAACGGGCTCAAGCATGCGCGCGGCCGTGATGGCGGTAAAGCGGAGCAAGCCGGCACGCACGGTGGTGGCCGTGCCCGTCGCCGCGCTGGAGACCTGCGAGAGCATGCGCTCCGAGGTCGACGAGCTCGTCTGCGCCATGGCGCCCTTGGCGTTTCACGCGGTGGGTCTGTGGTACCGGGACTTTCCGCAAACGGCGGATGAGGAAGTGCAGGCCCTGCTCAAAGCCGCCTGGCAAATGAGCGCCACAACAGGACGGCAGCGATGAGCGCAATGGCGCTAAAGCACAGGAAGGACCAGTTGGCAATGGAGCCGCCGAGGAAGGTCCAATCGATCTTGGTGCAGTCGCCGCTGCCCCGGAAGATCATGGGAATGGCGCGCTTGAGCGGAAAGGTTTCAATCATGCCGTAGAAATCGCGGCCGCAGGACGCGACTTCGGGCGGGTACCACTGCAGCCAGCTCTGGCGGGCAGCCACAAAAGCGCCAAAACCCGCCAACAGCACGAGCAGGACGGAACCCGTGGCTTGCAAGCCTTTTGAGCCTGAAAGCGCCGTCAAACCTGCAACAACAGCTATCAAAACAAGAGCATAACGCTGCACGATGCACATCGGGCACGGCTCCAGCCCCACCACATGCTGCAGGTACAGGCCAAAAGCCAGCATGGCCACACAGACTGCAGAAACCAGCGCCAGCACACGGCGTGGCTTCGTGTCGAAATAAGTCAAAAACATCAGATTCCCTTTAATCAATCTATCAATTGTCCGCTGGTTCGTGAGTTTGGGCGGGGATAAGTTCCCGGGCGGGGCTAAGAGCCTGTTCACGCTTTATTTGGGGTCGCGCAGGTGTCTTTTCGGGATGGGGTGCAAGGCGCAGTGCGCCGCCAATAGCCCGGCTATTGGCAAGCAGTGCAACGCCGCAGACCGCCCGAAAA
>NZ_JAKFDR010000009.1:0-10239 GCF_036676035.1 Polaromonas sp. | reverse complement strand
TGCGTGTGGCGCTCTGCACGTTGCAAGTCGCTGGCCCTCAAAACACCAGTCCGAGCCGCGGAACCGGCTTTGCCGGGCCGCAGGCGGGGCGGCCCCCTCGGGGGGCAGGGAGTTACACGAAGTGAACGACCGTGGGGGCCATCCAGATGCTTGACCGAATCAAAGCCTCCCTGCCCTCGCTGGCCCCTGCAGAGCAGCGGGTCGGCCGCCTGGTGCTCAGCGACCCGCGCGCCTTTGCCAACCTGCCCGTGACCGAGCTGGCCAGCCGCTCGCATGTCAGCAAGCCCACGGTGGTGCGCTTTTGCCGCAGCATGGGCTACGACGGCCTGAGCGACTTCAAGCTCAAGCTGGCCGGCAGCGTGAGCGAAGGCGTGCCCTTCATCCACCGCAGCGTGGATGTGGACGACAAGACCAGCGATGTGCTGGTCAAGGTCATTGACAACACGGTGGCGGCATTTTTGAAATACCGCAACGATGCCAGCACGGCCGCCATCGAAAAAGCCACCCATGCGCTCGCCGCCACCTACAAAACCGGCAAGCGCATCGAGTTTTACGGCGCCGGCAACTCCGGCATCGTGGCGCAGGACGCGCAGCACAAGTTCTTTCGCCTGGGCGTCAACACCATTGCCTACAGCGACGGCCACATGCAGGTCATGAGCGCCTCGTCACTGGGAACCGGGGATTGCCTGGTAGTGATCTCCAACTCGGGCCGCACCCGGGATCTGATGGATGCCTGCGACATTGCCCGCAAGAACGGCGCCACCACCATCGTGATCACGGCCAGTGGCTCGCCGCTGGCCTCGGCAGGCCATATCCATCTGGCGGCCGACCACCCGGAAGGCTACGACCGCTACAGCCCCATGGTGTCGCGCCTGCTGCACCTGATGATCATCGACATTCTGGCGACCTGCGTGGCGCTGCGCATTGGCGGCGCCAAGCTCCAGCCGCTGCTCAAGGAAATGAAGAACAACCTGCGCAACAAGCGCTACACCTGAAGCGGGGTTTGCCCAGTTCAGGCCAGCGGCAGCGAACGCTCCACGATGCCGGCAAACAGGGCCGAGCCCAAGGGCAGGATCGCATCGTTGAAGTCATAGCAGCTGTTGTGCAGAAAGTGGCTGCCCGTGCCCCCCTGGCTGCCGCCCTGCCCGTCGGGAACCTGCTCGCCCTGGCCAAGGCGCAGGTAGGCGCCCGGCTTGACCTTGAGCATGAAGGAAAAATCTTCAGAACCCATGCTGGGCTCCAGATTGCGCACCACGTTTTCCGCGCCCACGAGCTGCTCGGCCACGGCCGTGGCCAGCGTGTACTCGGCCGGTGAATTGATGGTGGCCGGGTAAATGCGTTCGTATGTCACGGTCGCCGTGGCGCCAAAGCCCTGCGCCACCGCCGTGCAAAGCGCTGTCAGCCGCTGCTCGACCAACTCCTGCACCTCGGGCCTGAAAGTGCGCACGGTCCCCACCAGCGTGGCATTGCCGGGCACCACGCTCATGGCGCCCAGATCGCCCGCCTGCATGGCGCACAGGCTGATCACCGCGTTGTCCATGGCTTTGACGTTGCGCGAGACAATACTCTGCGCCGCCGTGATGATGTGCGCCGCCACCAGCACCGGATCCACCGTGAGGTAAGCATGGGCGCCATGCCCGCCCTTGCCGGTGATTTCAATCGTGACACGGTCGGCCGCCGCCATCATGGGCCCCGGATTGATGCCTATCGTGCCAGGCCGCATGGCCGGCCAGTTGTGCATGGCGTAGATGGCCTGCACCGGGAAGCGCTCGAACAGGCCGTCTTTAATCATGGCATCAGCCCCGCCACGCCCCTCTTCCGCGGGCTGGAACACCAGCACAGCATTGCCGGCAAAGTTGCGGGTTTCGGCCAGGTAGCGGGCCGCCCCCACCAGCATGGTGGTGTGGCCATCGTGACCGCAGCCGTGCATCAGCCCGGGTTTGGATGATTTCCAGCCAAAGTCGTTGTGCTCGGTCATGGGCAGCGCGTCCATGTCCGCCCGCAGCGCCACCATCGCTTGCGCGTTGGCGCCAGAAGCTGCACTGGGCTGCTGCCCCTTGATGACGGCCACCACGCCGGTTTTCCCCATGCCGGTGTGCACTTCATCCACGCCACACAGCTTGAGCGCGTGCACCACCCGGCTGGAGGTGTAGACCTCTTCAAAACCCAGCTCGGGGTGCGCATGCAGGTCGCGGCGAAAAGCGGTCAGCTCGGGGTGAAACTGGGCAATCTGTGCAAAGGCGCGGCCACTGGCGCGCAACCTGGCGCCAGGGTCTTCCATCGAAGCAGGCAAGGTGCCAGACGCGGCACTGATAGAAGATTGCAAATCGGTTTGCATGAAAACACCGTCCGAAAATTTGAAAAATGCTACTTTTTTGCGAGCACATCAGGCGCCAGTGTAACGGGGCCGTACCAGGCCCGGGCATAGCCGCCGGTGTTATCCGTGTCGGTCATGATGCCAATGGCCAGCAGCGCGCCCGGCGCTTCGCCAAACGCTTTTTCATAGTCGGCGCGGATATCGCGTTCATAGTCCAGCCACCGGTTCAACCGGCCGGGCCCCGATTCAAGCACCAGTTTGCGAATGCGGTCGGTTCGCGGATTGATGAGCACCGTACCGGGCGCGCGGTGGTTGCCCCAGACGTACATCAGTGTGGCGTAAGGCAGTTCTTCGCCGGTCAGGGCCCGCGCCAGTTCGGACAGCATGGCGTTGCGGGCCGAAAACTTCGAGCGATCCCCTTCAAACGCCAGCACCACCCGCACCGGGGAATCATCGCCCTCGCGCAGCGTCAGGTCGGCGCCGTCAATCAGCGCAGGGACTTTCCAGGAAAAGCGAAGCTTGCCCAGCGCCGCGGGCTCCAGGCGCACGGTTTTTCGCAACATGCTGGCCGAGGCCACCGCCGTCACTGCCATCGCAGGTCGGCCCTCCGCCCGGGTGTAGATAAATGTCGTCGGTTGCTTGCCGGGCAGGCGGTAGTGTTGCCAGGTGGCTTGGGAGGTATCAGAAAGCGGTTTCACTGCCTCGGGTGACTGTGGCGTCGATGTGGCCATCGCCCAGGGCGTGGCTTCCAGGGAAGCATCATTGTCGGCGGGAGGCGGCAAGGCGCATGCCGTCAGCAGCAAGAAAAGGTAGCCACACAAAAGCCAGCGAGGCAGGCATTTTGCGGGGGTCAGCATGAAACTCATACGGGTAACAGGATTTCTACAGGTTCGTCATTCCCGCGAAGGCGGGAATCCAGCCGCACTACGAAGCGCAACGCTTGTTTAGCGCCGCACTGGATTCCCGCCTTCGCGGGAATGACGGTGCCATGATCAAAAAAACCCCGCCGTGTTGCCACGGCGGGGTTGATTTTTCGTCTCATCAGCTAGCTAGTGCTAGCAGACGATTAGAAGTTGTGGACCAGGCCCAGAGCGTAGCCGGTACGCTTGACTTCAACACCGCCAGCAACGTCGGTCTTGTTCTTGTCGCGACCGACTGCAGCGTAAACGTAGGTACGCTTGCTCAGGTCATAGGTGGTACCGAGCTGGTAAGCACTGGCTTTGATCACAACTTCAGGCGAGCCCACCTTGACTTTGCCACGAGACGCGGTGATGTAAGGGGTGAAAGCGCCCATCGGGAACTTCGAACCAATCTCCCATGCGTTGGTTTTCACGGTTGCAGCTGCGCCAAGGTTCGAGGTCAGCTTGGAGTGTTCGTACTGGAAGTAAGGAACAGCCATGCCCAGGTTGTAGCTCGCAGCAAAACCCCAGTCATTGATCTTGGCATCAACTGCACCAGCCTGACCTTTGCCCTGACCAGCTGACAGAATAGCGCTCACAGGGCCGTTGTTGTAACCCACGCCACCGAGGTAGCCGGTGGACTTGGTGGTGGTAGCAACCACACCGGTGTCGGTTTTCTCGTGCGTGGTGCCGATCATGGCCTGGAAGCCGCCACCAAACACAGGGGAGCGATAGCCGATGGAATTCTGTGAACGACCGCTGAGGCCGGAAAGAGCGTGCGTGTTGACCAGAAAGTCACCGCCAGCCACGCCAGCGGTAGCAGCGCTGTAACCACGGACATCGTCCAGAACGTTCAGGTAGGTACCAATGGTTACAGAACCGAAAGCGCCTTGCAATTGCAGAATAGCCGTGCGGGTCAAGCCGAAGGTGCCGAAGCCGCCGCTGGTGGAGCGGTCAGGGTTCACAGCGGTTTCAACGTTGAAGTTGACTTTCAGGCCGCCACCGAGGTCTTCGGTGCCACGAACGCCCAGACGGCCACCGGTACGGACGCCTTGTGCGCCAGCCAGGCTGGTGGTTTTCACACTGGTGCTAGCACCGCCAACGGTGGTGGTCGTTTTGTTGTAAGACGAGCCGAGGTCCAGGCGACCGTACAGGGTCACGGAGGACTGGGCAGAAGCTGCGCCTACAGCTGCGAGTGCAGCCAGAGCAATCAGGGACTTTTTCATTGAGAATTTCTCCAAGGTTAAACATAGGGCTCCAGGACTTTGGATCCCCGGGCCAACCTCCATTTAGGAAGTTGTTTGTATTGCAACAGAGGCGGCGCGCTTAGGCAAAGGAATTGCCCGGAAAAAGACATTTCCGTTGCACCTGTGCAACAAAGTGCAACCTGCCTGTGGGAGGCACACCACAAATCAGCTTGGGGCACAGCAAATCAAATGTCCTACAATTTTGTCCTACATTGCCGCTTCAAGACCAGACTTCCGATGCAAACCATCTCCCTTCGCGAGGCCAACCACCATTTTTCAAAACTGATCGCCGCCGTGGAGCGTGGCGAAGCGTTTTGCCTGACCCGCCGTGGCCATGCGGTCGCTTTGCTCATGCCTGCTCAACCCGCCTCGGGCATCGCAGCGACACCGCGCCCAACACCAAAGCAGACACCGCTGACCTCGCCCAGCCTCTCGCTGAACCAACGCGTGCAGCAATTGGAAGCGCGACTGGCTAAACTTTCCTCTCTTTCCAATTCACCAGAATGACCCGGCCATGGATGTCCTGCTCAACGCCACTGACAACGCCCTGCGCACCCTGTTTGCCAAACCCCGCGCCAGCCGGGCCTGCCCGACCCTGGCCGGGCAAGGCACGGAATTGACCACCCAGGACCGGGCGCTGGCGGGCGCGCTGATGCGGGTCAACCATGTGGGGGAGGTCTGTGCCCAGGCGCTGTACGCCGCGCAGGCCCTGAGCACGCGGGACCCGGCCCTGCGCCAGCATTTCGTGGAGGCCAGCCAGGAAGAGGGCGATCACCTGGCCTGGACGCGGGAGCGGCTCGACGAACTCGGCGCGCGGCCTTCGCTGCTCAACCCCTTGTGGTACGCCGGGGCCTTTGGCCTGGGGCTGCTGGCGGGCCGTCTGGGCGACCGGCTCAGTCTGGGGTTTGTGGTGGAGACGGAGCGGCAGGTCGAAGCCCACCTGGCCAGCCACCTGGAGCGCCTGCCCGAAGGCGACCACGCCTCGCGTGCCATCGTGGCGCAAATGAAGGACGACGAGGCGCGCCACGCACAGGAGGCGCAAAACGCCGGAGCGCTGCCCATGCCCGAACCGGTCAAGGTGCTGATGCGGGCTTCGGCCAAGGTCATGACGACCACGGCGCACTACATTTGAGGGGCTTGGCTCCGCTATTTTTGCTATTAATTAAGTAGCATTCGGAACATAACCTGCACGGGGCACAGCCCAAAAAGGCGCTGAACTCAGTCTTCCCGAACTTCAAAACTGGTGGTGATGTCCGCCGTCTTGCCCAGCATGATGGTGGCCGAGCAGTATTTGTCGTGGCTCATGGCAATGGCGCGCTCGACCGCGCTGGCCGGCAGGCCCCGCCCCGTTACCACGAAGTGCATGTGGATCTTGGTGAACACCTTGGGGTCTGCCGGCGCCCTTTCGGAACTGAGCTTGACTGAACAGCCCCGTACATCATGGCGGCCGCGCTTGAGAATCAGCACCACGTCGTAGGCCGTGCAGCCGCCGGTGCCGGCCAGCACGGTTTCCATGGGGCGGGGGGCGAGGTTGGCGCCGCCGTTTTCCGGCTTGTCCGCATCGGGCGCGCCGTCCATCACCAAAACATGGCCGCTGCCGGTTTCCGCCAGAAAGCTCATGCCTGATCGCGACCCTGTGGCGGCCGTTGGGCCGGTCCAGCTGACTGTGCATTCCATGGATTTTTTCCTTTTGCGCAAAAAATTTATCAAAAACGAGCAAAAATTGTCGAATTCGCGCCACACCAATTGTGCAGTGCAACATAATTTCGGTATACTTGAATCATCGCATCAATACGTACACATGTATTTTTGCACTGGTTGTCTCCTCCACCTCCTCTAAGGGTGGATTTACAGGCCCGGACCGCAAGGTCCGGGCCTTTTTTCTTGCCGACTATGATGTCAGTCTGCGAGAAAAGACATGCTGCCACCGAAAACCAAATCCCCCACCCCGCCCCCTTCAAAACCTGCCAAGTCCGTGGCCACGCGCACGTCAGGCTTGCAGCCTGCCGATTACCTGAAAAAAATCCTGACCGCCCGCGTTTACGACGTGGCCGTCGAGTCGGCGCTGGAGCCCGCCAAAAACCTGAGCCAGCGCCTGCGCAACACCGTGCTGCTCAAACGCGAAGACCAGCAGCCGGTGTTCAGCTTCAAGCTGCGCGGCGCCTACAACAAAATGGCCCACCTGAGTGCCGCCCAGCTCAAAAAAGGCGTGATTTGCGCCTCGGCCGGCAACCATGCCCAGGGCGTGGCGCTCAGCGCCAGGAAGCTGGGCACCCGGGCGGTGGTGGTGATGCCGGCAACAACTCCGCAGCTCAAGGTGGACGCGGTCAGGGCGCTCGGCGGCGATGTGGTGCTGCACGGTGAAAGCTACTCCGACGCTTACGCCCACGCCGTGGTGCTGGAGAAAAAACGGGGTCTGACCTTTGTGCACCCGTTTGACGACCCGGACGTGATCGCCGGCCAGGGCACCATCGCCATGGAAATCCTGCGGCAGCTGCAGGGCCTGGGCAGCAACCAGCTGGATGCCGTGTTTGTGGCCATCGGCGGCGGCGGCCTGATCTCTGGCGTGGCCAATTACATCAAGGCGGTGCGGCCCGAGGTGAAGGTGATTGGCGTGCAGATGAACGACTCGGACGCGATGATCCAGTCGGTGGAGGCGAAAAAACGCGTCACCCTGCCCGATGTCGGCCTGTTTTCGGACGGCACGGCCGTCAAGCTGGTCGGCGAAGAAACCTTTCGCATCAGCCGCGAACTGGTCGATGAATTCATCACGGTGGACACCGATGCCGTGTGCGCCGCCATCAAGGACGTGTTTGTCGACACGCGCAGCATCGTCGAGCCCGCCGGGGCGCTGGCGGTGGCCGCCATCAAGCAGTATGTGGCCGCCCACAAGACCAAGGGCGAGACCTACGCCGCGATTCTGTGCGGCGCCAACATGAACTTTGACCGCCTGCGCTTTGTGGCCGAGCGGGCCGAGGTGGGTGAGGAGCGCGAAGCGCTGTTTGCCGTGACAATTCCCGAAGAGCGCGGCAGCTTCCGGCATTTTTGCGAACTGATCGGCGAGTTGCCCGGCGGCCCGCGCTCGGTCACCGAATTCAACTACCGCATCAACGACGCCGACCAGGCCCATGTGTTTGTGGGCCTGACCACTTCGGCCAAGGGCGAAAGCACCAAGATAGCGGCCAATTTTTCGCGGCACGGCTTCAAGGCGCTGGACCTGACCCATGACGAACTCGCCAAGGAGCATATCCGCCACATGGTGGGCGGGCACAGCGCGCTGTCCAGGGACGAGCGGCTGCTGCGCTTTGTGTTTCCCGAGCGGCCCGGGGCGCTGATGAAGTTCCTCTCGCACATGCGGCCGAACTGGAACATCAGCCTGTTCCACTACCGCAACCAGGGCGCCGACTACGGCCGCATCCTGGTCGGCTTGCAGGTTCCCAAGGCCGACAACAAGGCCTTCAAGGATTTTCTGGACACGCTGGGCTATCCGCACGTGGAAGAAACCGACAACCCCGTGTACCGCCTGTTCCTGCAGGCCTGACGGATACCAGCTGACAAAGTGACACAAGGCCGCCATGCTACTTCCCGCCTTCCTGCCCGCGATTGAGCCGGTGACCGACCTCCCGCTGGAGGCCAGGCTGCGCCACAAGATCGACCACAAGACCAAGCCGGTGGGCGCGCTCGGCCTGCTGGAAGACCTGGCGCTGCAGTTGGGCATGATCCAGCGCAGTGAAACGCCCAGCCTGCAGGCGCCGCAGATGGTGGTGTTTGCCGCCGACCACGGCATCGCCGCGGAGGGCGTTTCGGCCTACCCACAGGCGGTCACGGTGCAAATGGTGGCCAACATGCTGGCCGGCGGTGCGGCCATCAACGTGTTTGCGCGCCAGCACGGCTTTACGCTGCACGTGGTCGATGCCGGTGTGGCGGCCGAGCTGCCCGCCCATCCGCAGTTGCTGCAGCGCAAAATCGCGCCGGGCACGCAAAACATGTGCAAGAGCCCTGCCATGACAAGGGAACAAGCACATGCCGCGCTGCAAGCCGGCATGGACATCGTGCAGGACCTGCCGGGCAATGTGGTGGCCTTTGGCGAGATGGGGATTGCCAACACCTCGTCGGCCGCCCTGCTGCTGGCGCGCCTGGCCGGCACCCCCATCGAGGACGCGACGGGACGCGGCACCGGCCTGAACGACCAGCAGCTGATGCGCAAGCGCGAGGTGCTGACGCACGCCTCGCTGCGCCACCAGCATGCCGTGGAACCCCTTGACATACTGGCCGCAATGGGAGGTTTTGAGATTGCCATGATGCTGGGGGCCATGCTGCAGGCCGCCAGCCAGCGCCGGGTGGTGCTGGTCGACGGCTTCATCGCCGGCGCTAGCGCGCTGGTGGCGCACGCGCTGGTGCCGCAGGTGCAGGACTACCTGGTGTTTTGCCACCGCTCGGCCGAGCGCGGCCACCGGCTGCTGCTGGCCCATCTCAAGGCCAAAGCACTGCTGGACCTGGACCTGCGCCTGGGCGAAGGCACGGGGGCGCTGCTGGCCTGGCCGCTGGTGCAGTCGGCCGCCCGCTTCCTCAACGAGATGGCCAGTTTTGAATCGGCCGGCATCAGCGGCAAGAGCGACAAGGGCGATTGAGCCTCTTCCTTTTTTTGATGAACCGCCCATGAATTCCCTGAGCCAGCTGGCGCGCGAGTACCTGGTCGCGGTGCAGTTTTTCACCCGCCTCCCGGTGACCGGGCGCCTGGCCAGCTGGGTCGGCCACAGCCCCGAACTGCTGCGCGCCAGCGCGGCCCACTTTCCGGGCATTGGCGTGCTGGTGGGCGCCGTGGCCGCCGCTGTCTACGCGCTGCTGCTGGCCATGCTGCCCGACGCGGCGTTCGCGCCGCTGGTAGCCGCCGCACTCTCCACCGTCGCCACGGTGCTGCTGACCGGCGGCTTTCACGAAGACGGCCTGGCTGATGTGGCCGATGGCTTGGGCGGCAGCCACGAGCGCGAGCGCGCGCTGGAGATCATGAAGGACTCGCGCATGGGGGCATTTGGCGCCATGGCACTGGTGCTGGCGCTGCTGTGCAAGCTCAGCTTGCTGGCCTTGCTGGCGTCCAGCGAAGCAGGCTTGGTGCGCCCCGAGGGAACAGACGCGGGCCTGCTGGCGCCGGCGCTCTTCAAGGGCTGGCTGGTGTGCACTGCCTTGTGGACCGGGCATGTGGTCTCGCGCGGTCTGCCCTTGCTGCTGATTCGCTGGCTGCCCCATGCCGGTGATGCCGCCAGCTCCAAGTCCAAACGGCTGGCCGACCAGATCAGCCTGGGCCGTCTTTTGGTCGCTTTCGCATGGTGTTTTATGGTGCTGGCCCTTGTCAGTACTGCGCTGCCCGCTGCTAATTTAATAGTGGCTTGCAGCTTTGCCGTGCTGGCGCTGCTGTGGATGGCCCGGCTCTTCTCGCGCCGCCTGCAGGGCTTCACGGGCGACTGCCTGGGCGCCACCCAGCAGGTCTGCGAAATCGCGTTTTACTTGGGCCTGGCCGTTAGCCTATAGGTATGGCCCCCACGCTTGTCGCTTCGCGTACTGCGCTGCCCCCCGAGGGGGCCGCTGCGCCTGCGGTCTGGCTAAGCCAGTCCCGCGGCCCCGGCTTGCCGTATGCATCCCTACGAAAGCTTGTTGCGTGTGGCGCTCTGCACGTTGCAAGTCGCTGGCCCTCAAAACACCAGTCCGAGCCGCGGAACCGGCTTTGCCGGGCCGCAGGCGGGGCGGCCCCCTCGGGGGGCAGGGAGTTACACGAAGT
>NZ_JAKFDR010000008.1:0-40591 GCF_036676035.1 Polaromonas sp. | reverse complement strand
CCTCGGCAGACAGGTTCTGCGCCTCGTCAATGATCAGCACGTTGTTCTGCCCGGCGGCATGGGCCTGCAGCAGGAAGGTGTTGAGCGGATCGAGGTAATCCTTGACCGTGAGCGGCAGCAGCTCTTTTTGCGGCACCGTGACGTGGAACTCGTCGCAGATCGACTGCAGCAGCTCGGTTACCGTGAGCTTGGGATTGAAGATGTAGGCGACATTGCAGTGGGCAGGGATCTGCTCCAGAAAGCAGCGGCACACCGTGGTCTTGCCGGTGCCGATCTCGCCGGTCAGCAGCACAAAGCCACCTCCGCCGCCCAGTCCGTACAGCAGGTGCGCCAGCGCTTCGCGATGCCGGTCGCTCATAAACAGCAGGCGCGGGTCCGGAGCGAGCGAAAACGGCGCCTGTGTCAGGCCGAAAAATGGCATGCACATGGGGGACAAGGGTACCGCACCGCGGTCCAGGTACTCCGTCAGACGAGGTCCGACAACTTCAATGCATCAGGCTTGAGCGACACCACGTCGCTGATATTGATCGGCTGGTTGTGTTTAATGGATTGCACACCGGCAATGCCGATGGCGATGGAAGCCGCCCCCTGTTCATGGCCGGCCGTGCGGCCCCAAACGTCTGGCGCCTGTGCAGACCCATAAAAATGGGCGTTCAGAATTTCGTCTGCACCACCATGGGCCGCCCGAATCTCAGGCATGGGAACCACATAGCTGCTTTTAAAATGGGGGAACACGCGGATCCATTCGCCTTCGGCTTCCGCCCCCGGCTTTTCCTCAATCTTCCAGTTTTTGGGGCTAACGGCCCGGTTCATGTGGGTGCCAATGAACTCATGGTATTCAATGCGGCCACGGTCACCATTGAAGGTCACACGCATGCCCTCACGCGGGCTGTAACAAACCAGCGAATAGGTCAGAATCTGGCCCGTGCGGTACCGAACGTTGAGAGACATCTGGTCCGGGATGGAAATCCCTTCGCGGAAGACGTTTTGATCGCGCAGGTAACCCGAGTCGGCCTCGCCCGCCAGATAGAGTTTGCGAAACGATTCACTTTCCGTGAGATCGAGACAAAACGGGTCGTCTTTGGCTTCCGGCACACCGGTGTAGCGTGCGTAACGCGTCAGTTTTTCGTCGCCGCGGGCAATCGCGTTCTGCTTGCCATAAAAAACCAGATCGCCGTAAGCGAATACCTGTTGCGGGATGGCATCCAGCCACCAGTTCACCAGATCAAAGTGGTGCGTGCTTTTGTGAACCAGCAAGGAGCCGGAGTTTTCGACGTGCGCGTGCCAGCGCCGAAAGTAGTCCGCGCCGTGGTTGGTATCGAGCAGGTACTCCAGATTGACAGAGTGGATTTTTCCAATGGTGCCGCTGGCAATGAGCTCCTTGACCTTGGTGCGGAACGGTGCCCAGCGGTAGTTGAAAGCGACGCGCACCTGGCGTCCGGTCGCTTGGACGGCATCCAGAATCGCACGACATTTCTCCGCGTCCGTGGTCATCGGCTTTTCAGTGATGACATCACAGCCCGCATGCAGGGCGCGCACGATGAAATCGTGGTGCGTGGAGTCTTTCGTACAGACAAAAACTTCGTCGGGTTTTTGCTCACGCAGCATATCTTCAAATCGGTCGGCGGTGTAGGCGGGAACGGCGTGGTAACCCAGGTCCCCCTCCAGCAACTCGTTGTAATACGCCATGCGAGCGGCGCTCAGGTCGCAGAGGCCAACCAGCTCATTCTGGTCGGCATAAGTGGTCACCAGAGGCTCAATGAAACTCAGTGCACGTCCGCCGGTACCGACGAACGCATGACGCTTTTTACTCATAAGGATGGGAGCGTGTTCTGAAACAACGCTGTTTCAATGGGTTGATAAACCCTTCCGGCACTGCAAAACAAGGCGAATCGGAGGGACTTTTTGCGCGTTCAAATCATATCTTATTTCACCAAATAGTGAATAATAGACTCTAGATAGCTCCAACAACGACATTACTTTCAATCCCATGACCACTTCTACAACCACAATTATCGAACCCCGCTCACGTGATGCCGACCGCTCCCAGCTGGCAATCCTGGCCGCCGCCCGGGACGAGTTCGCCCGCTATGGCCTGGCAGGCGCACGAGTAGATCGGATTGCAGAAAATGCCAAGCTCAACAAGCGCTTGATCTACTACTACTTCACCAGCAAGGACGACCTGTTTCTGGCCGTTCTGGAAGGCGCCTATGCAGACATCCGCGAGGCTGAAAAACAGCTGCATCTGACCGATCTGGAGCCAGCCCAGGCGATCCGCCGCCTGACCGAGTTCACCTGGGATTACTACATCGCACACCCTGAATTCATCACCCTGCTCAACAGCGAAAACCTGCACCAGGCCAAGCACCTGACCAAGTCAGAACGCATTCGGGAAATGAACTCACCCTTGATTCAGACGCTCGGCAACATCCTGGAGCGAGGCCGCTCCGAGGGCATCTTCAGGGGCGGTATTGACCCGGTCCAGCTCTATATCTCCATCGCCAGTCTGGCCTACTTTTTTCTCTCGAACAACTACACCCTGTCGGCAGTCTTCGACCGCAACCTCATGACCGCCAAGGCGCACAGCGAGCGGCTCTCGCATACCTGCGACGTCATCCTAGGGTATGTACTGAGAGGTTGAGACCCAACACCTATTTACAAAACAAAAAATGCATTTCTATAATTCACCCATCAGTTAATTAGCGGCGCATCCAAATGTTTTAAAAGGAAATAGCGACCATGAAACTCTTCACTCGTCGTCAATTCGTTACCACGGCCGGTGCAGCCACAGCGACGCTCAGCCTTAGCCCTGCCCTGAGCCTGGCACAGGCTGCAGCGCGTCTGCGCTGCTTCTGGTGGGGCAACCCTGACCGCGATCGACGCACCAAGGCAATGCTGGACGCTTACTCAAAGAAGTCCGGCACGCAGATTGCGGCCGAGTCTTTGGGCTGGGGTGACTACTGGACCAAGCTTGGTACCCAGACTGCCGGCGGCAATGCGCCCGACCTGATCCAGATGGACTACCGCTATTTGTTTGAATATGCCCGCCGCGAAACGCTGCTGCCGCTCGACAAGCTGCTGCCACTGCCGGATTTCAGTCCTCAGGAACGAGACGGTGGCAAGGTGGATGGCAAGCTGTATGGCGTCAGCCTGGGTTCCAATTCCAAAGCCATGGTGTATGACACCGGCATGCTGGAGAAGGTTGGCGTCAAGACGATGGACATGAACTGGACCTGGGACGACTTTGCAAAAATTGCAGGCGATATTTCGAAGATCAATCCCGGCAAGTACTGGGGCGCCAGCGACAACAGCCGCTGGGAGCAAGGCTTTGAACAGTGGCTCAACCAGCGCGGCAAGATGCTCTACACGGCGGATGGCAAGGCGGCCTTTACGCGTGACGACGTGGCGGCCTGGTTTGACTTGTGGGACAAGCTGCGCAAGGCGGGCGCGGTTCCCCCGGCCGAAGTGGGTGCCACCAACAACGGCAAAGTGGAAGAATACGAAATCACGCGCGGGCTGGCCGCCATGAGCTTTGTCAACTCCAACCAGATCGTGGCCTTCCAGGGCCTCAACAAAAACAAACTGGCGATCAGCGTGTTCCCGCGCACAAAAACCGGTACGTCAGGGCATTACATCAAGCCCTCGCAAATGATGAGCATCTCGTCCCGCTGCAAAGCACCGGAAGAAGCGGCCAGGATCATCCAGTTCATGGTCAACGACCCCGAGGGCGTCAGGATCCTGGGTATTGAGCGGGGTGTGCCCTGTTCGGTGGCGGCCCGCGCGGTGCTGACACCAGAACTCGATGCCCTGGGCAAGATGCAGGTGGATTTCATTGCGGCGCTGAGCAAGGTGGCGGTGGCCTTGCCACCGCCCCCGCCCAAAGGTGCCGGTGAGGTCGAAAACCTGTTGCGACGCGTTGCCGATTCGGTCGCTTTTGGCCGCGTCAGCATCAAGGATGCCGCACAACAATTCCACACTGAAGTGCAAGGCATCCTGGCCAGGGCCTGATCAGGCTGATCCCGTGGCAAGGGGTTCGGCGCACGCGCTGCTTACCCCTTGCCTATTCATCCTTGGCGCTACACGCGCCACATTTATTGATCCAGTATCAGGAAGGCGGCCGCGTGTCTGTCGTTGATGATAAGAATTCCCGACAACGGCGAGGCAGGTCCAGTGCAGCCTTTCGCCGTGACCTCGTGGGCTATGCGTTCCTGATGCCCTGGCTCATCGGATTCCTGTGTTTTTCGCTGGGCCCGGTTCTGGTCTCCCTGTATTTGTCCTTCACGAAGTTTGACCTGTTGCGCCCTGCGGTCTGGGTTGGCGCGGACAACTACGTCCGCATGCTCACGGTCGACCAGCGCTTTTACCAGTCCCTCAAGGTGACGTTCAGCTACATGCTGATGGAAGTGCCGCTCAAACTGGCGTTTGCCCTGGCGGTGGCCATGGTGCTGGACAAGGCAATTCGCGGCGGTGCGTTTTACCGGGCACTTTTTTACATCCCGTCATTGCTCGGTGGTTCAGTCGCCATTGCCGTGCTTTGGCGCCAGTTGTTCGAAGGAAACGGCACCTTCAATCAGGTCCTGCTGTGGGCCTTCAACTACAAGGGTCCAAGCTGGATTTCGAACCCGGACACCGCTATCTATACCCTTGTTTTGCTGGCCATCTGGCAATTTGGATCGCCCATGATCATTTTCCTGGCGGGTCTACGGCAAGTGCCGCAGGACTTGTATGAAGCAGCGTCGATGGATGGCGCCGGCGCGTTTCGCAAGTTCCACAAGATCACCCTGCCCATGCTGGCCCCTGTGATTTTCTTCAACATGGTGCTGCAGATCATTGAGGGATTCAAGGCCTTCACGCCGGCTTACGTGGTGTCAGGCGGCACCGGCGGCCCCATTGATTCCACGCTGTTCTACACGCTGTACCTTTACCAGGAAGCCTTCTCCTACTTCCGCATGGGTTACGCCTCGGCACTGGCCTGGGTACTGCTGATCATCATTGGCTTGTTCACCGGCATCAGTTTCCTCACCTCCAAATACTGGGTCTACTATGAAGACGAACCCCGCTAAGGTCACGGGCGCGGCCATCAGCCGCGGCCCCGGTCTTGTCCAGCTGCTCGCCGGCAGCGGGACCCGCCACGGCCTGTTAATCGCAGCCGCCTTTCTGATGCTCTACCCCTTGTTGTGGATGGCGGCCTCGTCGTTCAAGCCCGAGTCCATCATCTTCACGGATTTGTCCATCTGGCCACCGGCATTTGATTTTGGCAACTACGTCAAAGGCTGGACGGCGCTGCAGGAAAGTTTTACCGTTTTCTTCAAGAATTCGGTCATCGTTGCCGTGCTGGTGGTTATCGGCAACACCATTTCCTGCTCCATCACCGCCTACGCTTTTGCCCGGCTGGAGTTCCGCGGTCGGCGCATCTGGTTCGTGGTAATGCTGGGCACACTCATGCTGCCTTACCACGTGACGCTGATTCCCCAGTACGTGCTGTTTCTGAAGCTGGGCTGGATTGACACTTTTCTGCCTTTGATCGTGCCCAAGTTTTTGGCGGCAGATGCATTTTTCATCTTTCTGATGGTGCAGTTCTTCAGAGGCTTGCCGCGTGAGCTCGACGAAGCTGCGGTGCTGGATGGCTGTGGCCCCTGGCGCATTTACTGGAAGATCATCCTGCCGCTGTCGCTGCCGGTGCTGGCCACCACCGCGATTTTTTCATTCCTGTGGACGTGGAATGATTTCCTGGGCCCACTGGTTTACCTCAATGAGGCGGCAAACTACACCGTGCCACTGGCTCTGCGTTCCTTTGTGGACTCCACCGGCCAATCGGCGTGGGGGCAACTGTTCGCCATGTCCGTCCTGGCCATTCTTCCGATTTTCCTGTTTTTTCTTTTCTTTCAGCGTCTGATTATTGAAGGCGTTGCCCACTCTGGAATGAAACGATGACGCTCACACGCCAACCCAAGATCCGCTTTGCGGCCATTGGCCTGAACCATAGCCACATCTATGGCCAAACCCGCGCCATGCTGGATGCCGGCGCCGAACTGGTGTCTGTTTATGCGCAAGAGGACGACCTTGTCGCGGACTACATCAAGGCCTTTCCGCAAGCGCGCCGCGTGCTGGACAAACGCGCCATTCTGGAGGACACCACCCTCCAGCTCGTCGTCAGTGCCACCATCCCCGACGTGCGGGCCGCTACCGCCATGGAAGTCATGCGCCACGGCAAAGACGTCATGGTCGACAAGCCTGGTGTGATTACGCTGGAAGAACTGGCCGCGGTACGCCAGGTCCAGGCAGAAACCGGGCGGATTTTTTCGGTCTGCTTCTCGGAACGCTTCGAGAACCGGGCCACCGAAAAAGCCAGTCAGCTGGTGGCTGCGGGCGCCATCGGCAGAGTCGTGCAGACCATTGGCCTGGGGCCGCACGCCCTGCGCAACAACCCCCGCCCGGACTGGTTTTTCCAGCGCAAGCGATATGGCGGCATTCTGTGCGATATCGCCGCCCATCAGTGCGACCAGTTTCTGCATTTCACGGACTCGACCCGTGCCGAAGTAGTCGCATCCCACGTCGGCAACTTCGGCAATCCCGAAACGCCGGAACTGGAAGACTTCGGCGAAGTGCTGCTGCGGGGCAATGGTGGCACCGGTTTTGTCCGGGTGGACTGGTTCACCCCCAAAGGCCTGGGTACCTGGGGTGATGGCCGCTTGACCATTCTTGGCACGGAAGGCTACATCGAACTGCGCAAATACATTGATATTGGCGGACGCCCTGGTGGCGACCACCTGTTCCTGGTGGATGGAAAAGGCCTGCAACACATGGACTGCAAGGCCGGGGCCCTGCCTTTCGGCCCGCGCTTTGTCCACGACATCCTGAACCGCACCGAGACCGCCATGACTCAGGCGCACTGCTTCCTGGCAACCGAACTCGCCCTGAAAGCCGAAGCCTTGGCAAGCAACGTTGGAGCATTTAAATGACAAAAAAACTTCGTGTCGCAGTCGTCGGATTGGGTGTTGGCAAAGGCCATTTGGAGTCGTATGCCAAGGTCAGGGACCAGTTCGAGGTCAAGGCCGTTTGTGATCTGGACGAGGCCAAGGCGAGTGCCGCTGCCGCTGAATTCGGTGTCGCTTGGCACACCCCGCGCTTCAGTGACCTGCTGGCCAATTCAGAGATCGATATCGTTGACATCTGCACACCGCCGCATACGCACCGCATGCTGATTGAACAGGCACTGGCGACCGGTCTGCATGTGATCTGCGAGAAACCGCTGGTCGGTTCCCTGAATGATGCCGATGCGATTGCCATCGCCCAGAAAGCAGCCAGAGGAATCCTGTTTCCCATCTTTCAGTACCGCTTCGGCCATGGACTGCAAAAGCTCAAACACCTTCAGTCAAAAGGGTTTGCGCACACGCCCTACCTCACCACCATCGAGACCTCATGGCGGCGCGACGCCGACTATTACGAGGTGCAGTGGCGAGGCAAATGGGCGACCGAGCTGGGCGGCTGCTGCCTGACCCAGGCGTCGCACGCCCACGACATCCTCTCCTACGTCAATGGCCCGGTCAAATCCGTCTTTGCCCACCTTGCAACGCGCGTCAACGACATCGAAGTCGAAGACTGCGCGGCCATTTCCATCGGCATGGCCAACGGTTCGGTGGCCACACTGTCGGTCACCCTCGGGGCGGCGGAAGAAATGTCGCGTCTGCGTTTCATGTTCTCCGATCTGACCGTCGAAAGCCGCAGTCCGGAGCCCTACCGTCCTGGCAAGGATCCCTGGAATTTCAAGGGCAAGACGCCCGAAATCGATGCAGCCATCGCGGCGGCGCTGGCAGATTTCAAACCTGCACTGGAATCTTTTGAAGGCCAGTTCGCACTGATTCACGCCGCCATCACCAGCCAGGCGCCGACACCGGTGTCACTGCATGACGCACGGCAGTCGCTCGAGTTGATCACGGCCATCTACCACTCGGGAGAAACGGGCACCGTGGTCACGCTGCCCATTGCACCGGATCATCCGAAATACAAAAGCTGGACCCCATCCACAGGCCATTTTTCAAAGGTTGCAAGACATGGCTAATCTGTCACTTCGCGGTATCGTCAAGCAGTACGGCGCCGTCGAAATCATCCACGGTGTCGATCTGGACATCCAGCACGGTGAATTCGTGGTGTTTGTGGGCCCCTCGGGCTGCGGCAAATCGACCTTGCTGCGCATGATTGCGGGCCTGGAGGAAATCACCGACGGCGAGTTCTGTATTGACGGCGTGCGTGTCAACGAAGTGGCACCGGCCAAACGCGAGATCGCCATGGTCTTCCAGTCCTACGCCCTGTACCCCCACATGAGCGTGTATGACAACCTGGCCTTCGGCTTGCAAACGGCGGGCGAGAAAAAAGAGGTGATTGAGCGGCGCGTGCAGCACGCCGCCAGGATGCTGAAGATTGAAACCTACCTCCAGCGCAAACCCAAAGCCTTGTCCGGCGGACAGCGCCAGCGCGTGGCGATTGGCCGTGCGATTGTGCGCGAGCCCAAGCTCTTTCTGTTTGACGAGCCGCTGTCCAACCTGGATGCTGAACTGCGGGTGCAGATGCGGGTCGAACTGTCCAAGCTGCACGCCGATCTGGGCACCACCATGATTTACGTCACCCATGACCAGGTGGAAGCCATGACCATGGCCGACCGCATCGTGGTGCTGCGCGACGGCGTGATTGCGCAGGCGGGTTCCCCGCTGGAGTTATACAACCGCCCGGCCAACCGGTTCGTGGCGGGTTTCATCGGCAGCCCCAAGATGAATTTCCTGGACGGCGTCGTCGCCGGGCGCACGGCCAACAGCATCCAGGTTCGGCTCAACGGTGGCGAGACCGTCACCGTGCCGGCGGCAGCCCAGCAGCCTGCCGATGGCGCGTCGCTATGCGTGGGTATTCGTCCGGAACATGTGGAGCTGGCCGACGGTGGCCTGCCCATGCAGGTGTCCCTGACTGAGCAACTCGGCGGCAATACCGTGCTGTATGGCGCCTTGAGTGCCCAGCAGTCGATGGTGGTTCAGGTCGTGGGACAAAGCCTGATCAAGCGTGGCGATACCGTCCCTGTGCGATTGCCACAAGCCAGCTGCCATGGGTTCACTGCGGATGGCCTGTGCCTGGCCGCTGCGTCCCGCTGAATTCCACCACAACGCAAAAGGAGTGACATCATGAAATTCGTCCGCTTTGCGGCCATGGCATCCCTGGCATGCCTGGTTGCCCTCCCCCAGCTACCGGCCCATGCCCAGGCAGCCGGGTACCCGAACAAACCGATCCGGGTGATCGTGCCGTTCCCGGCGGGCAGCACCACGGACATCATTGCCCGGGCCATTGCCGACAAAATGGGGGCCAGCCTCGGTCAGGCCCTGGTCATTGACAACCGCGGGGGCGCCAGCGGCACCATTGGCCAAGCCCTGGTGGCCGCCGCCGCACCCGATGGCTACACCATCATGGTTCACTCCTCCTCGCACACGGTCAGCCCCTCCACCTTCGCCAAGCTGCCCTTCGACACACTGAGTGACTTTGCCGGTATCACGCCGATCTCCACCACACCGAACGTGCTGGTGATCTCGCCGTCCAAAAATATCAAAACGCTCAAGGATCTGCTGGCTGCAGCCAGGGCCAAACCGGGCAGCCTGAACTTTGCATCGGCTGGGCAAGGCAGCGCCACCCACTTGAACGCTGAAAAATTCAAAATGGCAGCCGGCATTGATGCCCTCAACATTCCATTCAAGGGATCGGCAGACGCGGTGACAGAGGTCATGGCCGGCCGCGTGGACTATTACTTTTCCCCCATCGCCCCGGTGATAGGCCAGATCAGGGAAGGTCAATTGCTGCCGCTGGCGGTGGGTTCACCCCGGCGCGCCAGCGCCCTGCCCGATGTGCCCACCACGACCGAAGCCGGCGTGCCGGGTTCGGAATTCAATTTCTGGATCGGCATGATGGCCCCGGCCAAAACGCCACGCGACATCATCAATCGCCTGCACGACGAGGTCGTCAAGGCGCTGGCCTCGCCAGAGGTCAAGACCCGGTTTGCCAACCTCGGTGCCGATGCCTGGAGCCTGAAGCCAGAGCAGTTCGACACCTACATCAAGGAAGAAGTCAGCAGCAACGCCCGGCTGGTCAAGGCCGCCGGCCTGGCACCCTGACCGTTAGTCTGACCTGGAGTCCCTTGACATGAACGTCCCCATGAACGCCGTGCCTGTGCGTGTGCGCGCCATCTCGCTCTTGCAGCGCCACGTGACCCTGCGACTGCCTTTTCGTTTTGGCGCTGCCACCGTCACACAATGCCCTCAGGCGTTCGTTCGGGTCAGTGTTGAAAAAGAGGGCAAGACCTTTGACGGCATGAGCGCCGAGTTGATGGTGCCGAAATGGTTTGACAAAACGGCCGGCCTGACGCACGAGCAGAACTTCGAGCAGTTGCGTGAGGCCTTGCGCACGGCCCGCTCCGCTTATCTGGCGGCCGATGCCCCACTCACGCCCTTTGCCCTGTCACAAACGCAGGGCGATGCCGCCATCAGCACGGCGGTGGCGCACGGCCTGCCCCGGCTGGCAGCGCAATTTGGCCCGGCCCTGCTGGACAAAGCCGTCGCTGATGCGGCACTGCGCGCCTGCGGCCTGGACTGGGTGCGCGGTGTCTCCACCGGCATTCTGGGTGACCCGTGGTCGGGCACACTGTCGCTCAAAGCGCCAGACCGTGTCTGGCTGCGCCACACGGTCGGTCTGGCGGATCGCATCCTTGCAGGCGATGCCGGCGCCAGTCCGGGCGACGGTTTACCCGAAACACTGGAAGACGCTCTAGCGCGTTATGGCCTGCGCTATTTCAAGATCAAACTGTGCGGCCAGCTCGACGCTGACCTGGACCGCCTGGCGCGTATCGCCAGCCTGCTGGCCAGTGCAGCGGGTGACTACCGCGTAACGCTCGATGGCAATGAAACCTTCGCGAGCGCCCAGGCGCTGGGTGAATTCTGGCGTGCGTTGCAGGCCACGCCGCAGGTGCAGGACCTGCTCGCCCGTACCCTGCTGCTGGAACAGCCCCTGCCCCGCCACCTGGCACTGAATGAGACCCTGGCCGGGCTGGGCATTGACGTTCCGGTGATTCTGGACGAATCCGACGACCACGCCGACGTGTTCGACAACGGCCTGAAGCTGGGCTACCGGGGCATTTCCTCCAAAGCCTGCAAAGGCATTTACCGGTCGCTGCACAGCGCCTGGCGCGTGGCCCGGGAACCGCAACGCCTGCTGCTGTCGGGCGAAGACCTGACCTGTCAGGCCGGGCTGGCCGTGCAGCAGGACACCTTGCTGGCCGCCAGCCTGGGTGTGACACATATCGAGCGCAACGGCCACCATTACGTGGATGGCTTCGGCGTCGCGCCGCAGGCCGAGGCCAACGCGTTTGCCCAGGCGCATCCAGACCTCTACCAGACCCACCAAGGTCGCCCCAGGCTGTCGGTACGGGATGGCCAGCTCCAGATTTCCTCACTGCACGTACCAGGCTTTGCCAGCGCTGCGGCGCCGTTGTGGGACAGCCTGACCGTGATTCGCTAGGTCCTCTTCTTTTTCTTTTTCTTCTTCACTTGAACCATCACACACCATGACCACACAAAGACTCGGCCTCATCATGCACGGCGTCACCGGACGCATGGGCATGAACCAGCACTTGATCCGCTCCATCGTCGCCATTCGTCAACAAGGCGGCGTCACCCTCTCCAATGGCGACAAAGTCTTGCCCGACCCTATCCTTATCGGCCGCAATGCCGAGAAGATAGAAGCACTGGCCAGGGCCCACGGCATCGAGCGCTGGGGTACTGACCTGGACGCCGCGCTGGCCAACAAGGAAGACACGGTGTTCTTCGACGCCGGCACCACGCAGATGCGCCCCACGCTCTTGGCGAAGGCGATCCGCGCGGGCAAACACGTTTACTGCGAAAAGCCGATTGCCACCAACCTCAACGAAGCGGTGGAGATCGCGCGCCTGGCCGAAAAGTCGGGCCTCAAGCACGGGGCCGTGCAAGACAAACTGTTCCTGCCGGGCCTGCGCAAGCTCGACATGCTGCGGCGCGCAGGTTTTTTCGGCAAGATGCTCAGCGTACGCATCGAGTTCGGTTACTGGGTATTTGAAGGCGACCTGCAGCCGATTCAGCGCCCAAGCTGGAACTACCGCGCCGAAGACGGCGGCGGCATGATCCTGGACATGATGTGTCACTGGCGCTACGTGCTGGACAACATGTTCGGCGAGGTGAGGTCGATCTCCTGCCTGGGCACTACCCACATCCCGCAGCGTTGGGACGAGGCCGGCAAGCCTTACGCGTGCACAGCAGACGACGCCGCCTACGCCACGGCCGAACTGACTGGCCACAATGGCGAGCCCGTGGTCGCCCAGCTCAACATGTCCTGGGCAACCCGCGTGCGACGCGACGACCTCGTGACCTTCCACGTGGACGGCACGCATGGCTCGGCGGTTGCCGGCCTGAGCGATTGCCGCGCGCAAAGCCGCGTGAACACCCCGCGCCCCGTCTGGAACCCGGACGTCAAACAGACGATGCCCTTCTTCGACCAATGGCAGGAAGTGCCAGATACAGAAACCTACGACAACGGCTTCAAGATCCAGTGGGAGCACTTCATCCGCCACGTGGTGGAGAACGAGCCTTACCGCTATACGCTGCCCGACGGCGCCAAAGGCGTGCAGTTGGTCGAAGCAGCGCTGCAATCGTGGCGTGAACGCCGCTGGGTGGATGTTCCGGCGCTTCAAATTTGATAGCTTCTTGCCAATATTCCACAAGGGCTAGAGCACGATTTTGCTCATAAAAAAGAAAGCTTTCATGTCCCAGACTCTTTTACTGCCTGACGCATCAGGCGTATTGCAGACCTACACGCTGCACGGCATGCCGCCGGTCAAACCCGCGCCCAACGCACGAGCGGGTCGCCAAGCGACGGCATTCAACCGAATCGCCTACTCGGCCGCCCATGTGGTGGCCGATCCGCGCGCCGCCATCGACCCCTGGCTGCAATGCGCGGTGGACTGGGATGCCACCATCGCTTACCGCCGCCACCTGTGGTCGCTGGGTCTGGGGGTTGCCGAGGCCATGGACACGGCCCAGCGCGGCATGGGCCTGGACTGGCCGACCTCGCTGGAACTGATCCGCCGCTCGCTAGCCGCGGCCAAAGACGTCCCCGGCGCGCTCGTGGCCTCGGGCTGCGGCACCGACCACCTGGTGCTGGAGAACGTCAAGACCGTCGATGAAGTCATCCGGGGCTATGAAGAACAGATGGCGGCCATCGAGAAACTCGGCGGCAAACTCATCGTGATGGCCAGTCGCGCCCTGGCGCGCGTGGCGCAAAGCCCGGCCGACTACGAACGCGTCTACGACCGCATCCTGAGCCAGGCGAAGCAGCCTGTCGTGCTGCACTGGCTGGGCGACATGTTCGACCCGGCACTCGCAGGCTACTGGGGCACCAAGGATGTGGACGCCGCCATGGACACCGCCCTCGGCATCATTGCGGCGCACTCCGACAAGGTCGATGGCATCAAGATCTCCCTGCTCGACAAGGACAAGGAAATCGCCATGCGCCGCCGCCTGCCCGCGGGGGTGCGCATGTACACCGGGGACGATTTCAATTACGCCGAGCTGATTGCCGGCGACGGCCATGGCAGCGAGCCGACCCATGGCAAGAGCGATGCGCTGCTCGGCATCTTCGACGCCATCGCTCCCGCTGCCAGTGCAGCCCTCGGCGAACTCGCGCAAGGCAATGTCGAGAGGTTCCACGCCATCCTGGGGCCTACGGTGCCGCTGTCACGCCACATCTTTGCCGCGCCCACGCGCTTCTACAAAACCGGCGTGGTCTTCATGGCCTGGCTCAATGGCCACCAAAGCCACTTCACCATGGTGGGTGGTCAGCAGAGCACGCGCTCGCTGGTGCATCTGGCGGAACTGTTCCGGCTCGCCGATGCGGCCAACCTGCTGGAGCACCCGGACCTGGCCGTCAGGCGCATGAAGACGCTGCTGGCTCTGCACGGCATCGAAGGCTGATCACGATGCGTGATTTCTCGCAAGACCACCGCTGGTTGTCCATCAACACCGCCACCGTGCGCAAGCAGCGCGGCGTCGAGCAGCCGTTGCCGGACATCATCGAAGCCTGCGCCCGGCGCGGCATACGCGCCATCTCGCCCTGGCGGGACCAGGTGGCCGCCGCCGGCCTGAGCACCATTTCCCGCCTCGTCAAAACCCACGGCCTGGCCCTCTCAGGCTACTGCCGCGGCGGCATGTTCCCGGCAACCAACGCGGCAGGCCTGCAGGCCGCACGCGATGACAACCGCCGCGCTGTCGATGAAGCCTGTGAGCTCAATGCGGCCTGCCTGGTACTGGTGGTCGGTAGTCTGCCGGGCGCCCTGGCCGGCAAAGCAGTCCACAAGGATATTGCCCTGTCGCGCAGCCAGGTGCATGACGGGATTGCCGAGCTGCTGGAATATGCCACGGTGAACCACATGCCGCTGGCGATTGAACCGCTGCACCCGATGTACGCCGCCGACAGGGCCTGCATCAACACGATGGAGCAGGCGCTTGATGTGTGCGACGCACTGGACTCTTCAAGATCTGGCACCCTCGGCGTGGCCGTAGACGTGTACCACGTCTGGTGGGACCCCAAGCTTGAAGCGCAGATCAAGCGCGCCGGCAAGGAGCGCCTGTTGGCATTTCACGTGTGCGACTGGCTCACCCCCACGACCGATCTGCTGAACGACCGCGGCATGATGGGAGACGGCGTGATCGACATCCCCAAAATCCGCGGCTGGGTTGAAGCGCAGGGTTTTGCGGGCTATAGCGAGGTGGAGATTTTTTCCACCGCCACCTGGTGGCAGCGCGACGGCGGCCCTGTGCTGGACACCTGCATCGCGCGGCACAAAACAGCGGTCTGAAGCCTCTACGACGGGCTATGAGACTTATTTAAAACGGTACGACAGCGCCACTCATCAAGGACAGCGAGGCCAGAACGCGGTTGCCAGAGAAACCAGTGAGCATGTCGTTCATGCATGACTGATGGAAGTCATGCAGGGTAGTACGGGTCCCCGCCCTGGTCAGGCCGTGATCAGGGTCGTGCGCCGCACCCGCCGAACATTGAAAGCACTGGCAATCAGCACCGCCTGCACCAGCGCCAAACCCAGCAGCACGCCACGGTACTGGCCGTGGTCCATCATCACGCCAAAGATCAGCGGCGAAACGGCCTGGCCAATGTCCAGGCCCGCATACACCACGCCGTAGACGCGGCCCGAGGCATTGTCAGGCGTGGAGCGCTTGACCAGCAAATCCCGCGAAGGCGCCGCGATGCCCGATGCAAAACCCATGGCACCAAACAGCACGGGCACCATCCACGCGGCAAAACTGCCCAGGGCCAGCAGCAGTGCAATGACTGCCGCCGCCCCGAAGCCGATGCCGACAATGCGCTCGCACCGGGTGGGATCCGCGGCCAGAAAGCCGCCCAGCACCATGCCGCCGGCGCTGCACACCATGTAAATGGTCAGGCACATCGCCACCAGCGCCAGGGGCACGCCATGCAGATGGCGGGCAGCTTCCGGCGCAAAGGCCTGCACCACGCTGAGCACAATGGCGTACCAGAAGAAGAACGCAAAGCACATCCACACCGCGGGAATCCTGAGAAAACTCAAGGAGCTGTCGGGCGCGGCGCCGCCCTTGCCGGGCGCTGTCACATTCAGCGTCAGCTTGTCGCGATTCAACAGCAGCACCCCCATCACCGCAAAGACCAGCAAACCTGCGGCGACCAGCGCCACGCGCCATGACCAGGCAAAGGTCAGCGTGACCACCAGCGCCGGCGCCAGCGCCCAGCCCAGGCTACCGGTGATGCCATGCACGCTGTAGGCATGGCCCAGGCGCGATGGGCTCACCTTGCGGTTGATCAGCGTGTAGTCCACCGGGTGAAACACGCCGTTGCCCACACCGGCAATCACGGCAAAGCCGGCCATCATCCAATAGCTGGTGCTGACCGAATAGCCAAAGGCCGCAATGCCAAGCAAGGTCAGGCCGGCAAACAGAATGGGGCGCGGGCCGAAACGGTCCACCACAAAGCCCGACAAAGCCTGCACCGCGCAGGAGACGACGAAAAAAATCGTCATCAAAAACCCCAGCTCCGCGTAGCTGACCTTGAACTCGTCCTTGAGCCAGGGAAACAGCGGCGCCAGCAGCAACTGGCTGAAGTGGCTGATCAGGTGAGCCGTGCCGACCAGTCCAATGACACTGGCGTCGTGCCGCAGGGAAACAGCCTCGGCCGTGGGCACATTCACGGTGCTTGAAGTATTCATGGCGCTATCGTAATATCGGGCTCGATTGCTTAAATGCGACAAAAAGCCATATTTCATCGAATTTCAGACAAATACAGCTAACCGCCTTTCGCCCAAGCCCGCCTTTCACCTCACCAGGCTCAACCACTTCATGGCCCGCAACGCCCGACTTCACGTCATGCCGGTAGGCGACACCCACGCCTTCACGCCGAGCCGGCAGCGGCCTGTGCGCGTGCGCACGCGCTCGATGCGGGCCGACTCACACTTCGAGCCACACAGCCACGCCTGGGCCCAACTGGCCTACTGCGCCACCGGCATCCTGCAGGTGAGCGCCGCGCAAGCTGCCGGCCATGCCGACGAGGTCACCTACATCGTGCCGCCTTCGCGCGCCGTGTGGATTGCGCCGGGCGCCAGGCACTCGGTCCACGTGCTGGAAACGGCCGAATTCCGCACGCTGTATATCGATGCCTCGGCCACGCCGGCGGGCTGGCACGGTTGCCGCATGATCGTGGTGTCGGCGCTGCTGCGGGAGTCGATTCATGCACTCGATGATATGGCCCCCCACGCTTCGCTGCCCCCCGGGGGGGCCGTTTTTGCCTTGGGGCGGCCCGGCGGCAAAACTCCTGCCGGCCCGGCCCTGAGTCCGTCGCGCGAACAGTTGCTCAGCGGCCTGGTGCTCGACGAAATCACCCACGCCGACACGCAAGCGCTGGGCGTGCCGCTGCCGCATCCGCAAAGCGGCGACAAGCGCCTGCGCGCGCTGTGCGAAGCGGTGCTGCGCGCGCCATCCGAGCGTGCCACGCTGGCCGAATGGGCCACCGACGTCGGTGCCAGCGAGCGCACCGTGGCGCGCCTGTTTCGCGACGAGCTGGGCACCAGCTACCAGCAATGGCGCCAGCAGGCCATCCTCGCCCACGCCTTGCCCCTGCTGGCGCGCGGCGCGCCGGTCAGCGAGGTAGCAGCGGCCAGCGGCTATGCCAGCGACAGCGCGTTCTCGGCCATGTTCAAGGCGGCCATGGGGCAGTCCCCGAGTCACTTTCAGACTAAAAACAAGCTGCAGCCCTTGTAAAACATGCGAAGACAGCTATCAAATAAATAGCAAATAATGATTGCCGCGGCACCCCGCAGCAGGTGCTGCGTCACCGATGCGCTACAGAACATGCTCGTCTCCCTGGGAATGGGTTGCTGCGGGCGACCCGTCTTTAGACCAGTAGCCGCTGGCCATGAGGCTGGTGCGAACCATGGCGCGAGCGCGGTGCAGCCGACTCTTGACGGCTTCGACGCTCACACCCAGGTGCTGCGCCACCTCAGGCGCCGTGAGTTCATCCACATCCCGCAGGAGGAGCACCTCACGGTACAAGACCGGGAGCGCACCGATGGCCCGGCTCAGGTCCAACCGCAAGTCCAGCGGCACCGGTGGCGCCGCAATCGTTTCAATGTCGGGGCCGTCTTTGGCCTGCCCGCCCGTATGACTGCCGGATAAGCGAAAGAGGCGAAAGCATTCGCGCTCAACGATGCGAAACAGCCAGACCGCAAACGTCGCTGCGGTTCGCAGGGCGCCTATCTTGCGGTACAGCTGCCACAACGCCAGTTGGACCGCATCCTCGGCGTCCTCCGCCGTGGAACAGGTTCGCCGCGCAAAGCGCTTGAGGTCCGGCTGGCAGACCATGAGCAGTTGCGCAATGGCCTGCGTGTTGCCCGTACGGGCAGCCTCGACCAGCTGAAGGGGCGCTTTCACGATTGGGTGTTCCTCACGGGTCGGCGCCCGGCCAGGGCGCAGGCAGGGCAAAAACCGGCGATGCCGGTCAAGCCCATCGTCAGGGCAGACGCGAGCCCTGCCCAGGCCAGCCAGCCGCCGGGCAGCCACAGCACAGAGGCAAAGGCCAGCACCAGGCCACCGCCCAGCCGCAAAGCCCGCTCCCAGGCAGGCAGATTTCGTTGCAGGAAAAACATCAGGCGCTCCTTGTAGGTGATTGATACTGACAAAGAGGCCCGTATCAGGCCAAAAGATTCAGAATTTTGCAAATATCTTGATGCACGCGAGATCTGAAACGATAGCAAAGGATGCCCTCCCTGCTCAGATCAGGCGCAGTCTGTGACGGCTTGCACCCCGCATCAAATAGCGCCACACTGAAGGCTCAAGCATCGGTTGACCCAAGGAGGCAGCTCATGGGAAATGGCGTTCGGGCTTCTGACACCCCCTTTGCCGTTGTTGTGCAGCAGGGCCAGGACTACTGGTGGTGTGCCTGCGGAAAAAGCAAGAACCAGCCGTTTTGCGACGGCTCGCACAAAGCCGAAGGCATTTTCAAGCCCATACGGTACAGCGCCACCGAAAACGCCACGGTGTACTTCTGCGGCTGCAAGGCCAGCGGCCACAAGCCCCTGTGCGACGGGACGCACAAGAAACCCGTTTGAGTTTGAAACAGACCGCAGCCCTTGCCTCCATGGCGCCGGCCACTGTCCGTGCAGCCTGCCTGGCAGCCCGGCGCCTTACTTCACACACTCCGCCACCTTGCCCCATCGGTTCTCGGGCTCGCAGAAGCGGTTTTTCTCCCGGTATTCGCACAAGCCGCGGCTGAAAAAATTGTCCTTGCCCTGGCACCACGCAAGCCCGGCTTTCAAGGCTTCGTGCCACTCGGCGGCAGAGGCCTTCGCCGCTTCTGCGCTCGCAGCCCCGGCCTGCGTGGCCGTTCGGAACTGATCCAGGTCAATGGGCGCTATCTTGGGGACGCCGAGCGTCTTGGTCGCCGGAACAGGCACCTGCTTCTGGTCGGTTTGGCGCGTGGAGGAATTCAGGATATCGCCGCTGCGTGGATCGATGACCTGCTTCTCGATCACGCCGTTTTCGTAGGTTCTTTTGCGAATGACGGCGTCCCCCTGCAGTTGATCGATTTGCTGGTAGCGACCCAGGCCTTTCGGCGGCGGTGGGTCCTGGGCGACGGCGTTTGAAACAAGAGAAAAACCTACCGTCTTCTTTGGGCCGCCATCGTGCGATGGAAACGGGAACCACTGGGTGAAGTTTCCGAACTCAACGAAGACGTCGCCTTTTTCATAAACCTCAAAACGTACTTCCACGGTCCCGTTGTTCTGCTTGATGGGTACGGGAAACGCCGCGACCGGCTGCTTCTTGAAATACTCACGGAACAATCTTTCGTTGATTCGCTCGGCTTCAGTTCTGGGAAGTTTCAGCAGCGAGGAATAGATATCGACGCCTGCGTTGATGAGCGCCGGCAGGACAACGAGAACGCTCGTCAGGCCGACGATCCATCCCTTGGAGCGGACAAGGAATGAGGCAGGTGCATCAGGCTCAGGCATGGCAATCTCCTTGGAAAAAAAGAACCGGGAGCAACAGGAATCGTTAAAAACCCCGCAGGTCATCGACCGGGTTCAGCAGCGGCCCGCCGCGGATGCGCTCCAGCGTCTTGCCGACCACGGCCACATCATTGTCGAAGGCGCCATGGGCGGCGTCAATCTCGCGGTTGGGCAAGGCGGCGGTGACCTTGTCTTGCGTGAGGACCGAGAAGCGTCCGTCCCTGTTCAAGCCGGCGCTGGCCGCGGCCTGGCGCCAGGCCTTCAGGGACTCGCCGGTGCTGGAGGTGCCGTCCCAGCCGCTGTAGTCCTGCTTGAACACGTTTTCCAGGCCCAGGATGGGCGTGCGCAGGTCCACCTCCAGCGCATTGGAGACGAAGTACAGCAAGGATTTGCGGTAGATCGCCACCACGTTGTCGTTGCGCTCGACCCGGTCCGACAGCACCTGCATGTACAGGCGCTTCATCAGCTCGGCGTGCGGCGCGTAGTGCCGGTTGGCGAACTGCACCGTGCAGGCCGGCGCGTACAGGTGAATCGTCTTCACCTTGTCGGACAATCGGCGCGCCGCCAGCGCCGTCAGCAAATGCCCGAGGATGATAGAGCCGGCCGAGTGGCCCACCAAGTGCACTTCCAGCGCGTCGCCCCAGGTGTCCGCCAGCTTTTGCAGGGCGGTGATCAGCAAGTCGCCGCCGCGCCCGGAGCCGAACGCCAGTTCGGCGTTTTCCTTCATCTCGCTCCAGACCGGCCGGGCCAGCGGGCGGCCAATGGTTTTTTCAAGCAGCAAATCGGTCTTTTCCGAGACCCATTCGCCCACGCCGCCGGCCAGCACCGGCTGCTTGCGGAAAGCGTCGCTGATGATGCTGCCGATGGATTCCAGCAGGCCCGTCTTCCAGACCAGGAACAGCGGATAGCAATCGTTGCCCAGGAAGTGCCGGCCCATGGCCCGGGCGCGCTGGATGGCGGCGTCTTCGCTGTTCAGGCCGCCATGGGCATAGATCAGCAACCGCTTCGGGCCAGCGCCGGCCTGCGTGCGAAACCACTGGTCGGGCAGGCCGGCCACCTGGTGCAGCAGCGTGCGGCTGAGCTCGTCTTCGGTCAGGTAGCGCTTCATGCGGCCGTCGTTGCCCAGCACCACGCTGTGCTGGTAGGCCTGGCCTTCGCTCCACCACAGGCTCTTGTTGGCGCCACCGGCCGGCCCGCTGACGCCATCGCTGCGGCTGCTGACGCGGCCGACCACCACGCCGGGCACGCCCATCGCCACCACCCAGGCATCCATGCCATTGGCCAGCCAGTCGGCGTAGGTCAGCACGGCGAAACCACCCGCCCCCCAATCGCGGCCCCAGGAGTTCTGGATGACGAAGCCCCGCGCATTGAAGCCCACCAGCGCAAACGCATGGCCATCGATTTCCGACGGCCGCCCGTCGAAGGGAATGGCCGGCAAAGCCTGGTGCCCCGAAGGCGGCTCGCTGCGCCGAGGCACTTCGTTCCAGCCGCGGTGGGTGAAGGCAGACACATACACCGCCCCCACGCTCTGGATGGCGGCGTGCAGGTCGGTGATCGATTTCAGGTCGATACGGTAGTACACGCCCAGCGTGTTGGCCGACGCGCGCCTGGCATAGCCGTACTTCGGCTGCTGCTGCGCTGCCGCGCTGTAGGGCCAATCGCTCTCGAGGCACACGCCGTGGTTGAACCAGCCCTTGAGCGCGCCGCGGCAACTGGAGCCGTCGTAATCTTCGCCGGCGTATTCGTCATAGCGGCGCGCGAAGTTGTAGAACATGCGCGGGCTGACGGAGTCCATCCGGGCCGGGTAGCCCGCCTTGCTCCAGCGCAGGTAGTTCACCACGCAAGCCAGGCCAAAACCGGTGCAGGCGCCCTCCTGCCCCTGGTCCAGCACCAGGCCGGCCTTGGCATAGGTCGGCAAGAACCGCTGGACGTCAGCATCGGAAGGAAAGGCCTCCTGCAAGCCCACCGGCGGCGGCAGGTAAGGCCGGTCATTCAAATCGCCGGGATCTTTGCGGACGGTCAATGAACGCTTGCCGGCAGCAGCCGCGGGCGCGGCGACTGTGGCAGCGGCCAAAGGCGCAGCCGGCCAGATCTTGTCGGCCAGCGTAAACACTTCCTTGAAGCGGTCCAGCCCATGCGCACCGCCGTTGACCAGCTTGCGTGCCGCGGCGAAGTTTCCTTTGGCCAGGGCTTCGCGCATCGCATCGGCGCGGTCGGCCAGGAATTGGGCCAACAGCAGGGCCGCGACCTCGGGCGCATTGGCCAGGTCGGCATGGCCTGCCAGGTCCAGCCCCAAGGCCAGGCCGTACTTCTCGTAGTTGGCCCGCCCCGTGAGCTGCACGAAGCCGCGTCCCTTGAAACGTGCGCCATCGCCGGGCTGGGTATTGCCCAGCCGCTTCTTCGGATTGTCATAGGCGCTGAAGGGGGGCGCACCGGGCGCCGTGTTGAACTGCGAGGGCAGCTCGGAGATCGGCACGAAACCCTCGCTCTCGGCGCGGATTGTGCCCAGGGCCGCGCAGATCATCGGGCGGTCGGTCAGGCCCATGACCTCCAGTGCGGCAGCCACGTACGGCAGGTAGCGGGCAATGTTGGCGGGCTTGGTGGCCGGGAACAGGCGGCGCACCGAATCGAGGTTCAGCGCGAGGGCCAATCCGCCGGGCTGGCGCAGGCCCAGCACGGCCTGGCAATACGGTCCGATCACGCCATCGGCCACCAGGCCCACGCCCACTTGCCAGCGGCGCACGGCCGCCTCCGCGTCAGCGTCCAGCAGCTCGCCCGTTTCCAGTGTGCCGAACCCCTGGGCGTCGTCGCCCAGCTGTTTCGCCAGTTCCTGCCGAAGCCGATGAACCTCGGCGCCCTGGCTGCCCCTGATCAGAAGATTTGGCATACGGCCTCCTGCGTTGTTGGTTCCGTCGATACCAACTTGGAGTTTGGGCTGAGCGCGGCGGCCAGTCATCCCCCAAATAGAGGAGACGCAGGCTGACTGGCCCGATGCGGGGCGTCAAACCGCTAACAAAGGCGTGCCGCCGCGGAAAAAGCCGGATCGAAGCCGACCTTGGCTAGGGCCTGTTAACGCTATTTTTACAAATGCGAACGGGGTGAAAACAGCGCCAATCAAGGCGCGCGACGACGCCCAGACCGGGCGTCTGGGCTAGGAGTGCAACGCTGAGTGGCGCTGTTTTCACCCCGTTCCCTTCGGGTTGCGATCAAAAAGGCCATGCGCGGCGTTGCAAAGCCTTGTCGGGGGCCTACCCCGACGGCGTTTTGCGCCTTGCTCATGGCCTTTTTGACTCGCAACGCATCTTGTAAAAATAGCGTTAACAGGCCCTAGCTTGGCAATCGCCGCCTCTGACGGTTCAGGTCCATCGTATGGGTGTATAAACAGATCCCCCCGGTCCTGCGCCGCTTCTTTACTTCTTTAAATAGCGCGCATGCCCCATCACCCCGAACAAGCCAGGCGCATGTAAGCGCTACAACACCAAGGAATTTCAAACATGGGCGCGCAGTGGAAAGCAAAAGGCAAGGAACTGGCCGCAAATGCCAGGGGCCGGGTATTTGGAAAATTGGCCAAAGAAATCATGGTCGCGGCGCGCAGCGGAGCCGATCCCGCTTCGAACGCGCGCCTGCGGCTGGTCGTGGAGCAGGCACGCAAAGCCTCCATGCCCAAGGACACGCTTGAGCGCGCCATCAAGAAAGGCGCTGGACTCACCGGTGAGGCGGTTCATTTTGAACACGTGATTTACGAAGGCTTCGCGCCGCACCGCGTCCCCGTCATGGTCGAATGCCTGACCGACAACCTGAATCGCACCGCATCAGAAATACGCGTCTTGTTCCGCAAGGGGCACTTGGGCACCTCCGGCTCGGTCGCCTGGGATTTTGACCATGTCGGCATGATCGAAGCCGAGCCTGTTGCTTCGAGTACAGCAGCAGGCGCCGATCCCGAACTGGCCGCCATTGAAGCGGGCGCCCAGGACTTTGAGCCCGGCGAGGAAGACGGCGTCACGATGTTCCTGACCGATGCCGCGGATCTCGACCTGGTCAGCCGCGCATTGCCAGCCCAGGGCTTCAGCGTCTTGTCCGCCAAGCTGGGCTACAAGGCCAAGAACCCGATTGATCCCGCGAGCTTGAGCGCCACGGATCTGGAAGAGGTAGAGGCTTTCCTGGCCGCCATCGACGCGAATGACGATGTGCAAAATGTGTTTGCGGGCCTGGCGGGGTGACAATGACGGCCATGAACGAAACCACCAACCTCCCGCCCCTGCCCAACCGCCTGTCCACCGACCCGCGCAGCCCCCATCACGTCGCCGCCATCTTTGAACATGCCATCGGCATTCGGCTCAACGACAAGGAGCGTTCGGATGTCGAGGAGTACTGCATCAGCGAGGGCTGGGTGACGGTGCCCGCAGGCAAGACGCTGGATCGCAAGGGCCATCCGCTGATGATCAAGTTGAAGGGCAAGGTCGAAGCGTTTTATAAATAAGCGATTTCTTGCCGCCAGTCAGCAGAATTTATATTAAAAGAGCCCTGTAGCCCAATCAGAACGGGCGCAAGCAGCTATCAAGTCAATAGCACCCGCGCACCACCGGGGAGTTCAATGAACCGCCCGCTCGAACTTGAACACCCCAGGCTCGCGCACCGGGTCCACATCGACCGGAATCACGCTCTTGGGCGGGAAGCGCCCTTCGAGCAACAACCTGGACAGCGGGTTCTCGATGCGCTGCTGGATGGCGCGCTTGAGGGGCCGTGCGCCGAACACCGGGTCGAAGCCGACCTTGGCCAGTTCGGCAATCGCCGGCTCCGAGACCTGCAGTGCCAGGTCCATCTTTTGCAAGCGCGCCTCCAGCACCCTGAGCTGGATGCGGGCAATCGACTCAATGTGCTTCGCGTCGAGCGCGTGGAACACCACGGTCTCGTCAATCCGGTTCAAAAACTCGGGGCGGAAGTAGTTCTTCAGCTCGTCCGTTACGGCGTCCTTGATGTCTTCATACGGCTGGCCCACCATGGACTGGATGAGGGGCGAGCCGATGTTGCTGGTCATGACGATCACCGTGTTCTTGAAGTCCACGGTGCGGCCCTGGCCGTCCGTCAGCCGGCCATCGTCCAGCACCTGCAACAGCACGTTGAACACATCGGGGTGGGCTTTTTCGATCTCGTCAAGCAGCAGCACGCTGTAGGGCTTGCGGCGCACGGCTTCGGTCAGGTGGCCGCCCTCTTCGTAGCCTACATAGCCGGGCGGTGCGCCGATCAACCGCGCGACTGAATGCTTTTCCATGAACTCGCTCATGTCGACGCGGATCAGGTGGTCTTCCGAGTCGAACAGGAAACCAGCCAGCGCCTTGCATAGCTCGGTTTTACCGACGCCCGTGGGGCCAAGGAACAGGAAGGAACCGGTCGGGCGATTCGGATCGCTCAGGCCCGAACGCGAGCGGCGGATGGCGTTGGCCACTGCGGCGATCGCTTCGTTTTGCCCCACCACGCGCTCGTGCAGCCTGCCTTCCATCAGCAGCAGCTTGTCGCGCTCGCCCTGCATCAGTTTGCTGACGGGAATGCCGGTGGAACGCGCCACCACTTCGGCGATTTCTTCCGCGCCCACCTGCGTGCGCAAAAGCTGCGGCGCACTCGACGCACCTTTTTGGGCTTCCGTGTCCTGCGCCTGTTTCAGGCGTTTTTCAAGCTCGGGCAGCCTGCCATACTGCAGTTCGGCCACCTTGTTGAAGTCCCCTTTGCGCGTGAACTCCTCGATCTGGAAGCGCAGCTTGTCGATTTCTTCCTTGTACTGGGCCGAACCCTGGGCCTGCGCTTTCTCGGCTTTCCAGATCTCATCAAGATCGGCAATTTCCTTTTGCAGCTTGGTAATTTCGTCCTCGATCAGGCCAAAGCGCTTTTGGGAGGCCTCGTCTTTTTCGCGGCGCACGGCTTCGCGCTCGATCTGCAACTGGATCAGCCGGCGATCCAGCTTGTCCATCACCTCCGGCTTGGAGTCCATCTCGATCTTGATCTTGGCCGCCGCCTCGTCGATCAGGTCAATCGCCTTGTCGGGCAGAAAACGGTCGGTGATGTAGCGGTGGCTCAGCTCAGCGGCCGCCACGATGGCCGGGTCGGTGATCTGCACGCCATGGTGTACTTCGTATTTCTCCTGCAGGCCGCGCAGGATGGCGATGGTGGCCTCCACCGTGGGTTCGTCCACCAGGATTTTCTGGAAGCGGCGCTCCAGCGCGGCGTCTTTTTCAATGTATTTGCGGTACTCGTCCAGCGTGGTCGCGCCCACGCAGTGCAGCTCGCCGCGGGCCAGCGCGGGCTTGAGCATGTTGCCCGCGTCTATCGCGCCCTCGGCCTTGCCGGCGCCGACCATGGTGTGCAGCTCGTCAATGAAGACGATGGTTTGCCCCTCGTCCTTGGCCAGCTCCTTGAGCACGGTTTTCAGGCGCTCTTCAAACTCGCCGCGAAACTTGGCACCGGCCAGCAGCGCCGCCATGTCGAGCGACAGCACGCGTTTGCCCTTGAGTGACTCCGGCACCTCGCCCGCGACGATGCGCTGGGCCAGTCCTTCGACGATGGCGGTCTTGCCGACGCCGGGCTCGCCGATGAGCACGGGGTTGTTTTTGGTGCGGCGCTGCAGCACCTGGATGGCACGGCGAATTTCGTCGTCGCGGCCAATCACCGGGTCCAGCTTGCCCAGGCGGGCGCGCTCGGTCAGGTCCAGGCAATACTTCTTGAGAGCCTCGCGCTGGCCTTCGGCATCCGCGCTGTCGACGTTCTGCCCGCCGCGCACCGCGTCAATCGCCGCTTCGAGCGACTTGCGGGTCAGCCCATGGTCCAAGGCGAGCTTGCCGATCCCGCTTTTGCTGTCAGTCACCGCCAGCAGAAACAGCTCGCTCGCGATGAACTGGTCATTGCGCTTGATGGCCTCTTTTTCAGTCGCCTGCAGCAGCCTGCCCAGATCGGGGCTGACCTGCACCTGGTCCTGCCCTTGCACCTGCGGCAGTTTTTTGACGGCCGCGTCAGCCGCTGCCTGCAAGCCGGCCACGTTGGCGCCGGCACGCTCCAGCAGCGCCCTGGGGCCGCCTTCCTGCCGCAGCAAGGCCGCCAGCAGGTGCACCGGTTCGATGTAGGCATGGTCGTTGCCCAGCGCCAGCGACTGGGCGTCGCTCAGGGCTTCCTGGAATTTGGTCGTGAGTTTGTCTTGTCGCATGAGAGGGCTCCATAAAGCACTTTAAAGCGCTCCGAAAGAATTGATTGTTGTGGATTTGGGGCGTATCCACCACTTTTCAAGTCAATCATGGGGCCCAAGCCCAACAGGTTTCTGGTGCAGGCCAACGCCGCTCAGGCGTTTTTGACGCTGATGCCCCATTTGGCCAGCGCGGCATCGTCGGCAGATCGCGCGTCCACCCAGCGGGCGCCTTCGGGCGTCTGCTCTTTTTTCCAGAACGGCGCCTGGGTCTTGAGGTAGTCCATCAAAAACTCGCAGGCCTGGAAGCTCTCAAAGCGGTGCGCCGACGTGACGGCCACCATGACCACCTGGTCCAGCGGCTGCAAGAGCCCGACGCGGTGGATCACCCGGGCGCCAAAAATATCAAAGCGCACAAAAGCCTCGTCAATCATGGCTTCAATGGCCTTTTCGGTCATGCCGGGGTAATGCTCCAACTCCATCGAGCTCACGGTGCTGCCATCGTTGCGGTCGCGGACCGTCCCGACAAAACTGCAGACCGCGCCTACCCGCTTGTCGCCCGCGCGCAAGGCGGCAACCTCATCGGCGAGATTGAAGTCTTCCGTGCTGATCAGGACGCGGGGTGAAGTCATTACGCAATTTTGCCACCGGCCGCCGAAAGCCGGGTAAGATTTGCCGCATGACTGGCCACACGACTTTCCCTGCAGCCTGGACGCCAAGCGGCGCCAGCGCGAATGGGGCGTGCGCCAGCAAATCGAAAAAACCGTTGCTCATTTGACCGGGGCTGCGGTTCCGTCGTCGAATGAGCGATGGAGCCGCCGGTTACTTTCAAGTCTTTCGCGGACACACCACCTCTTGTTCTGATGACGGCCTTTCAAGCCGGTCTGTTTTTTTTAAGGATGTGTCTTCATGCAAACAACGCGCCATTTGAACCAGGATTTTTCGGGACTCTGGATTCCACTCATCACCCCCTTCGATCACGGCAACGTTGACCATGCGTCTTTAAAGCACTTGGTCGCGCACTACCGCTCCAGCGGCATTGCGGGCCTGGTCGTCTGCGGCTCCACCGGCGAAGCAGCGGCCTTGAGCGATGAGGAGCAGCTTGCGGTGCTGGAAACCGTCATGAAGGAAGCGCCCGGTTTACCGGTCGTCATGGGCTTGTCGGGCTACCACCTGGGCAAAACGGCGGCTCGCATCAAGGTGCTGGGCACGCTTGGCCTTGCGGCCATCCTGCTGCCGGCGCCCAGTTATATCCGGCCCGCCCAGGCCGGACTGATCGAGTGGTTTACCCAGTTGGCCGACGCCAGCGCCGTGCCGGTGATTCTTTACGACATTCCCTACCGCACCGGTGTGAAGATCGAGCAGGGCACCCTGCTGACGCTGGCCGGCCACCCGCGCATCTGCGCCATCAAGGATTGCGGCGGTGACGCGGCCAAAACCAAGGCGCTGATTGCAGATGGCCGGCTGCAGGTCCTTTGCGGCGAGGACGCGCAAATCTTTTCAACCCTGGTGCAAGGTGGCCGGGGCGCGATCGCCGCCGCGGCCCATCTGCACACCCGGCGTTTCGTCCAGATTTTGCAGCTGATCCAGGCCGGTGAGTTGGCGCAGGCCAACGCGCTATGGGCGCCCATGCAGCCGCTGATCGAGGGGCTGTTTTCAGAGCCCAACCCGGGTCCGTTGAAAGCGCTGCTGGCGCGCCAGGGTTTGATTCGCGACGAATTGCGCAGCCCGATGACCAGGGCTTCGGCCGCGCTGGCTGAACGCCTGCACCGGCTTGATGAATTGATTGTTTAACCTAGAAACCGCAGTTGGACGCGCCCGAGTGGGCCGTCATGGGGTGGGCTGGCAAGGCGTGACGACGCTGCGGGCTGATGCCCGCAAGGAGGAGCAACGCCGCCAGCGCGCGCCAGGGCGGCTCAATCGGGTGCGTAGCGCTGTCACCCAAAAAATGAACTCGTGCGTGAGCGAATAAGGTTGTGTTCATGTGGTCTTGCCAGCGGAATATGAGCGGTCAACTGCGGTTTCTAGGTTTAACTCAGCCGCCGGTGACGGGCGGAAAGAAAGCGACCTCGCAGCCCTCGCTCAAGCGCGCCGACTCGTCGCTCATGACCTGGTTGAGCGCCATGCGAACGGACTTGCCGCGCGCCAGGCTGTCGGCATGCGCGGGGCTGGCCGCCAGCAGTTCATCGCGCAGGGCCGACAGGTTGACGGCGGAGGTTTCCCGCACCTCACTGCCCTGCCCTATGGCTTCGCGGATGGAGGCGAAGTATTTGACCGTGATTTTCATACGATGGTTTTCACGAGAGAAGCGCCGAAAACGGGATGAACTGCACCGTGTCACCCGGCGCGATGGTTTGGCCCGCCGGGTTGTCCACCAGCCCGTCGCCCCAGACGGCCGAGGTCAGCACGCCTGAGCTCTGGTTCGAAAACAGGTCCAGGCCGCCGGCCGCATTGCGCCGCACGCGCAGAAACTCGCGGCGTTTATCGGCTCTAGCCCAGGTGAAATCTGCACGAATAGCTATTGAATTGATAGCAACCTGGTCAACCCCCTGCAGCTTGAGCAGAAAGGGGCGCACCAGCAGCAAAAAGGTCACCAAGCTGGACACCGGATTGCCTGGCAACCCGATGAAGTGCGCGCTGCCCACCTGGCCATAAGCAAACGGTTTGCCGGGTTTCATGGCGATCTGCCACAGGTTCAACTCGCCCAGCGCCTGCACGGCAGGCTTGATGTGGTCTTCCTCGCCGACCGAAACCCCCCCGCTGGTCAAAATCAGGTCGTGGTGCTGGCTTGCGCCTTGCAGGGCGGCTATCGTGGCCTGCCGCTGGTCCGGCACGATGCCCAGATCGGTCACCACACAGCCCAGCCGTTGCAGCAACGCCCGCAGAAAGAAGCGGTTGGAGTTGTAGATCGCACCCGGCTTCATCTGTGAAGGCGGAACTTCACCGGGCATCACCAGCTCGTCGCCGGTGGAAAACAGGGCGACGCGCACGGGGCTGGTCACCACGAGCTTGTCAAACCCAATGCTGGCCGCCAGCCCGAGCTCGGCCGGCGTGAGCCGCTGGCCTTGGCGCAGCACCACGGCGCCACTGGCCACATCTTCGCCACGGCGCCGTATCCACTGGCCGGGCGCCGGCAGCGCCTTGATGCGAACCCCGGCGGCCGAGGCGCCCCCCGCTTCCAGGGTTTCCACGATTTCGCAGTCTTCCTGCATCACCACGGCATCGGCACCGGGCGGAATCGGGGCGCCGGTAAAAATCCGCGCGGCAGACTGCGGCTTTAGCGCATGGCCCGTGCTGCCGGCAGGAATGCGCTGGGTGACTTGCAGCAAGGTACCGGCCGCCAAGTCAGTGCAGCGGACGGCATAACCGTCCATGGCGCTGTTGTCATGCGCCGGCACATCCAGGCTGGAGACCAGGTCCTGGGCCAGTACACGGTGGTCGGCATCAAAAGTGGAAACGGTTTCGACACCCGACAGCGGCGCGGCCTGGGCCAGCAGCTCGGCCAGCGCCGTATCGAGTGGCTTCAGGGCCGGGCGTGAAGAAGCGGCGTGGCTGGACGGGGAGGCGATGCTCATGACGGTTGACTCGAACGGAGATCTGGAAAGAGTTAGGGCCAATTTTCCGACGGGCCGCCCCTAGGAAAATTAGCCCCTTTCCCGGGTGAATGGGGCAGCGCAACGCCGGAGGTACGCGAAGCGACAAGCGTGGGGGCCATAGCTAATCAAACGAGTATTCAAACCGGTCCTGATTGTTGACCAGGTAATCGGCCACGGCATCAGGGTTGTTCAAATCCAGCACCGGCCGCAAGGTTGCTTCGGGCAACTGCTCCGGTGAGTCGGTGGCAATCGCCGCAATGAAATCGTCGTCCGGGTAACGCGCCGGTTTGCCCGCCTCGGCGCGCCAGATCTCGATCTTGAGCAGGTCGCTGTCCTTGAAGCCTTCCACCAGCACCCAGTCAACACCGCTGTAGAGCTCGGCAATGAGCTGATGCACCGACAGCTGGGCCGGCTTTTCAAACTCACGCATCAGGGCCAGCCGGTGCTGCGAGGCCACGACCACCTCAAAGGCCCCGGCTTCACGATGGCGCCAGGTGTCCTTGCCGGGACGGTCAATGTCAAAGCTGTGGTGGGCATGCTTGACAACCGATACGCGCAAGCCGCGCAACTTGAGCGCGGGAATGAGCTTTTCAACCAGCGTCGTTTTGCCAGAACCGGAATAGCCGGCAAATCCAACCACTTTCATGGGCGCGCCTTCCAGCGTTTTTCACTATCAATTCGATAGCTGCTTGCGCAGTTACCATACGGGCTGGATACCGATTTAATGCACATGGTCGGCAATGTAGGCCATGACCTGCGCCACGTCGGCCGGCAGCACCTTGACGCGCTTGGGCAGCGCTTCAATGCCTTCAAACCTGGCAGGCCGCTGCGGGCTCAGTCCCAGCGCCTCTTCAATGGTTGCCGCAAACTTGATGGGCAAGGCGGTTTCCAGTACAACCATGGGCACCCCGGCCGTGAGGTGCTCGCGCGCCACCTTCAGGCCATCGGCGGTGTGCGTGTCTATCATGGTGCCAAAGCGCTGCCAGGTGTCACGAATCGTGTCCAGGCGGTTGGCATGCGTGCTTTTGCCACTGGCAAAGCCGTAGCGCTGGGCTGCATCCTGGAAGGCGGCTTCCGCGCTCAAATCAAACTGTCCTTTCGCGGACAGCTGCGCGCCAAACAACGCCTGGGTCTTGGCCCCATCGCGGCCCAGCAGGTCGAACATAAAGCGCTCGAAGTTCGAGGCTTTGGAGATGTCCATGGACGGGCTCGAGGTCTCGTGCGTGTCGGCGCTGCCGCGCACGCGGTAGACACCGGTGCGGAAGAACTCGTCGAGCACGTCGTTCTCGTTGGTCGCCACCACCAGCTTGTCGATAGGCAGGCCCATCATGCGGGCCACATGGCCGGCGCAGACATTGCCGAAATTGCCCGAAGGCACGGTGAAACTGACCTTCTGAAGCGGGGAGCCCTCACCCCTGCCCTCTCCCAAGGGGAGAGGGAGTAAGCCCGAACCCTCTTTCTTTGCTCCCTCTCCCTCTGGGAGAGGGTTGGGGTGAGGGCTCGTGGCCTGAAAATAGCCGGCGAAGTAGTAAACAACCTGGGCCAGCAAGCGCGCCCAGTTGATGGAGTTGACCGTGCCGATCTTGTACTGGCGCTTGAAGGCCAGGTCGTTGGACACCGCCTTGACGATGTCCTGGCAGTCGTCGAACACGCCTTCCACGGCCAGGTTGTGGATGTTGGCGTCCTGCAGGCTGAACATCTGCGCCTGCTGGAACGGGCTCATGCGCCCGTTCGGGCTCAGCATGAAGACGCGCACGCCCTGCTTGCCGCGCATGGCGTACTCGGCCGCGCTGCCGGTGTCACCGCTGGTGGCGCCCAGAATGTTGAGCACCTCGCCACGCCGCGCCAGCTCGTACTCGAACAGGTTGCCCAGCAACTGCATCGCCATGTCCTTGAAGGCCAGCGTCGGGCCGTTGGACAGGGCTTCGAGGTACAGGCCCTCTTCGAGCGGCTTCAGGGGAACGATCTGCTTCGTGCCGAAGGTTTCCTCTGTGTAGGTCTTGTGGCAGATCGCCCTGAGGTCGGCGGCAGGGATGTCGTCGATGTAGAGCGACAGCACTTCAAACGCGAGGTCGGCGTAACCGGACTGGGCGTAGATGCCGCGCCACTTCGCCAGGGTCGCAGCGTCAACCTGCGGATAGCGCTCGGGCAGGTACAGCCCGCCGTCGGGCGCCAGGCCCTCGAGCAGGATTTCGCAGAAATGTTTGCGGTCGGCGTGGCCGCGGGTGGAGACGTACAGCATCAGTTCAGCTCTTCCTTGCGAATCCGCGTGATGGGGGCCAGCACGGTCGGCAGGGCTTGCATCTGGGCCAACGCTTCGTTCATCGTGCCTTCGCGTGTGTCATGGGTGAGGATGATCAGGTCGGTCTGCGTGGAACCCTCGCCGCCGACTTCGTCGGCTTCGCGCTGCAGTACGGCGTCAATGCTGATGCCCGCGTGCGCCAGGATGCCCGTCACCGTGGCCAGCACGCCCGCCTCGTCGGCCACGCGCAGGCGCAGGTAGTAGCTGGTCACGACCTCGCTCATGGGCAGCACGGGCAGGTCGCTCATGGCCTGATCCATCGTGTGAGGCTGGAACGCCAGGTGCGGCACGCGATGGAGCGGGTCGCTCGTGTGCAGGCGTGTGATGTCCACGAGGTCGGCAATCACGGCGCTGGCGGTCGGCTCGCTGCCCGCGCCCTTGCCGTAGTACAGCGTGGTGCCCACTGCATCGCCGTGCACCACCACGGCATTCATCGCGCCTTCGACATTGGCAATCAGGCGCTTCGAAGGCACCAGGCTGGGATGCACGCGCAGCTCGATGCCTTGGGCCGTGCGTTTGGTGATGCCCAGCAGCTTGATGCGGTAGCCCAACTGCTCGGCGTATTTGATGTCCTGCGCGGCGAGCCTGGTAATGCCTTCCACGTAGGCCTTGTCGAACTGCACCGGAATGCCGAATGCGATGGAACACATGATGGTCACCTTGTGCGCCGCATCCACGCCTTCAATGTCGAAGGTCGGGTCGGCTTCGGCGTAGCCCAGGCGCTGCGCTTCTTTCAGCACCACGTCAAAATCCAGCCCTTTGTCGCGCATCTCGCTCAGGATGAAGTTGGTCGTCCCGTTGATGATGCCGGCAATCCACTCGATGCGATTGGCCGTGAGGCCTTCACGCAGCGCCTTGATGATGGGAATGCCGCCGGCCACCGCCGCCTCGAACGCCACCATCACGCCCTTGCGATGGGCGGCTGCAAAAATCTCGGTGCCATGCACGGCCAGCAGCGCCTTGTTGGCCGTCACCACATGCTTGCCCGCCTCGATCGCCTCCATGACCAGTTGCTTGGCGATGCCGTAGCCGCCAATCAGTTCGATCACGATGTCGATGTCGGGATTGGCGATCACGGCGCGCGCATCGCTGACCACCTGCACGCCCTCGCCCACCGCGGCCCGGGCCCGGGCCGTGTCCAGATCGGCCACCATGGCCACTTCAATGCCGCGACCGGCGCGGCGCAAGATTTCTTCCTGGTTGCGCTTCAACACGTTGAAGACGCCACTGCCCACGGTCCCTATGCCCAGCAGGCCAACTTTGATCGGTTTCATATTTGCTTCGAGTCTTCTTTAAGTCTTTAATGCTTGCCGCCCTTGACGGGCTTTGAAAAAATTGGATCAGGCGCAGCTCTTGCGGTAGGTTTCAAGAAACTTGGCAATACGCCCAATGGCTTCGCGCAAATCGTCTTCATGCGGCAGGAACACGATGCGGAAATGGTCGGTAGCCGACCAGTTGAAGCCCGTGCCCTGCACCAGCATCACCCGGGTTTCCTGCAGCAACTCCATGAAGAACTGCTGGTCGTCCGCAATCGGGTAAACCTTGGGGTCCAGGCGCGGGAACATGTACAGCGCCGCCTGCGGCTTGACGCAGCTGACGCCGGGGATGGCCGTGATGAGTTCGTAGGCCAGATCGCGCTGGCGGCGCAGGCGCCCGCCCTCGCCTGTCAGGTCATTGATGCTCTGGTAGCCGCCCAGCGCGGTCTGGATGGCCCATTGCCCCGGCACGTTGGCGCACAGGCGCATGTTCGACAGCATGTTGAGGCCCTCGATGTAGTCGCGTGCCCGCTTCTTGTCGCCCGACACCACGAGCCAGCCCGCGCGGTAGCCGCAGGAGCGGTAGCTCTTGGACAGCGAGTTGAAGGTCAGCGTGAGCACGTCGTCCGACAGGCTGGCGATGGCCGTGTGTTTCGCGCCGTCGTACAGCACCTTGTCGTACACCTCGTCGGCAAAAATCACCAGGCCATGCTGGCGCGCGAGTTCAACGATGGCCTTGAGCAGTTCGTCCGAATACAGCGCACCGGTCGGGTTGTTGGGGTTGATGACCACGATGCCCTTGGTATTGGGCGTGATCTTGGCGCGAATGTCGTCCAGATTGGGCATCCAGCCGTTGTCTTCATCGCAGTGGTAGTGCACCGGCGAGCCCCCGGAAAGGCTGGCGGCGGCCGTCCACAGCGGGTAATCGGGCGCGGGCAGCAGCAACTCATCGCCATCGTTGAGCAATGCGTTGGTGGCCATGACGATGAGTTCGCTGGCGCCATTGCCCAGGTAAACATCGTCCAGCGTCACGCCCTTGATGCCTTGCTTCTGGGTTTCGTGCATCACCGCCTTGCGTGCCGCAAAAATGCCCTTGCTGTCCGAATAGCCTGACGAAGTGGGCAGGTTGCGGATCATGTCCTGCTGGATCTCTTCGGGCGCGTCAAAACCAAACACCGCCAGATTGCCGATATTGAGCTTGATGATCTTGTGACCCTCGTCCTCCAGCTGCTTGGCGCGGTCCATGATCGGGCCCCGAATGTCATAGCAGACGTTGGCTAATTTGGCAGATTTGGTAATCGGTTTCATGACGACTTCGGTAGTACTTCAGCAAAGGCGGCGCTTGCAACAGCGTAATGCCCTTTCAATTGCAAGGCCATGTTTGGGCGGAATCTATAATTTGACCACATAAAAGCCGGTTTTCGCTGGCAAACACTGGCGGGCAGCCCTTGCCGGCAACCGTTTTAGCCCCACCTGCGCACCATGAAACTCCAACCCGATCGCCTCGACGTTCAATCCATCCTGGGCTACGGACCAGGCTGGATCGGTTTGGGCAGCAACGGAGTGGCTGAAAAAATCGAACGCAGCATCGTGATTGGCTCGCGTGGTGAAAAATTCGACTGGAACTGCCCGCAATTCGAGCAGCTCACCGCGGCCCACTTTGATCGGTTGGCCGAAACCCGGGCTGAACTGGTGATTTTTGGCAGCGGCAGCCGCTTGCGCTTTCCCCCGCCGGCGTTTTTACGCGGCCTGATGGCACAGCGCATCGGCATCGAGACCATGGACACGCTGGCCGCCTGCCGCACCTACAACATCCTTGCCGGTGAAGGGCGTCACGTGATTACGGCCCTGCTGATTGGCCCTACAGCCTGAGCATAGTACTTTCAGGGTAAAATCTAGGGTTGCGCTTGGGTCAATGCCTAGGTTAACCACCCAAGCCTTGCCAGCCCAGGTCACGGCTAATTACAACTACTTTCGTCAGGGTCTACTCAAGTATGGCAGTCGTCGTCAATAAACCACTCCCCGAATTTGAAGCCAACGCCACCAGCGGCGTCAAGGTCTCGAACCAGACCCACGTCGGCCAGGTCGTCGTGTTGTACTTCTACCCGAAGGACAATACGCCCGGTTGCACCACCGAGGCCATGCAATTTCGCGACAAGTACAAGGATTTCGTCAAGGCGGGCGCCACCGTCTTTGGCGTGTCCCGCGACAACATGAAATCGCACGATGAGTTCAAGGCCAAGCTTGAGCTGCCTTTCGAGCTGATTGCCGATACCGAAGAAAAAATGTGCCACATGTTTGGCGTGGTCAAGAACAAGATCATGTACGGCAAAAAAGTCAAAGGCATCGAGCGCAGCACCTTCCTGATCGGCGCCGATGGCCAGCTCAAGGAAGAATGGCGCGGCCTGAAGGTGCCCGGCCACGTCGATGACGTTCTCAAGGCAGTGAAGGCCCTGAAAAAGGCCGCCTGAGCCGGCAGTGAGGCCAGTTGGCAACAAGCCCTTGGCCTGTCAGATGAGTCGTGCATAATGGCCTCATGCTGTTGTTCTCCTCAACTGCGTCCAATGAAAAAGCCGCCCTGGCCTCAAGGCGGCTTTTTTGCTTTTTGGAACCAACACCCTAGAGAGTTTTAAGCACCATGCCCCTGCCCCCCGCCCCGACCAAACGTGCCTCCCTCCTCTCTACCGACGCCTACGATGCGCCGGCCCGCTCGCCCTCCAAGGCCGGGCGAAAGACGGAAAGCACTGAAGTCGACCAGAAACTGCCGGTACTGGACCTGTTTGACAACCGCTCTGCCGGTGGCGCCAGCGACCATGCCGAGGCTTATATAGCGAAAGCGCCATCGCGCCCGGCCAAAACAGGCGCAGTCAGCTATAAAAAGGGTAGCGAATCAGTCGCCCGGCCGGCTGCCAAGCCGAAAAAGCCCAAACACATCGGGCCGGCCAAGCTGTTTGTGCTGGACACCAATGTGCTGATGCACGACCCGATGTGCCTGTTCCGCTTTGAAGAGCACGACATCTTCTTGCCCATGATCGTGCTCGAAGAGCTCGACGGCCATAAAAAAGGCATGACCGAGGTGGCCCGCAATGCGCGCCAGACCAGTCGCTCGCTGGATGCGCTGGCAGGCGCCCAGGGCGCCGACATCGGCAAGGGCCTCAAACTGGACACCACCGGTCACCCGGAAGCTGGCGGCTCCCTGTTTTTCCAGACCAAGCCGCTGGACTACAGCCTGCCGCTAAGCCTGCCGCAGGGCAAGGCTGACAACCAGATCCTCGGCGTGGTCGAGGCCTTGCGCAAGGAATACGCGCCACGCGAAGTGGTGCTGGTCTCCAAAGACATCAATATGCGCGTCAAGGCGCGCGCCCTGGGCCTGGCCACCGACGACTACCAGAACGACAAGACCCTGGAAGACGGCGACCTGCTGTATGCCGGCTCGCTGCCCCTGCCGGCTGACTTCTGGACGCGCCAGAGCAAAACCATCGAAAGCTGGCAGCAAGGCAGCCACACCTTTTACTGCATCACGGGGCCGATTGTGGCCAGCCTGCTCATCAACCAGTTTGTGTTTTTTGAAGCACCTGGCGAGCCGCCGCTGTATGCCCGCGTGACCGAGATCCGGGCCAAAACCGCCGTCCTGAAAACGCTCAAGGATTACAACCACCTGAAAAACGCCGTCTGGGGCGTGACCACCCGCAACCGTGAGCAGAATTTCGCGATGAACCTGCTGATGGACCCGGAGGTCGATTTCGTCACGCTGGCCGGCACGGCAGGCACCGGCAAGACGCTGATGGCCCTGGCCAGCGGCCTGACCCAGGTGCTCGACGACCGGCGCTACACCGAAATCATCATGACCCGCGCCACCGTGTCGGTGGGTGAAGACATCGGTTTTCTGCCCGGCACCGAAGAGGAAAAAATGGGCCCCTGGATGGGCGCGCTCGACGACAACCTGGAAGTACTGGGCAAAACCGACAGCGGCTCCGGCGAATGGGGCCGCGCCGCCACCAACGAGCTGATCCGCTCGCGCATCAAGGTCAAGAGCATGAACTTCATGCGCGGCCGCACCTTCCTGAACAAGTACGTGATCATCGATGAAGCGCAAAACCTGACGCCCAAACAGATGAAAACGTTGATCACCCGCGCCGGCCCCGGCACCAAGATCATCTGCATGGGCAACCTGGCCCAAATCGACACGCCCTACCTGACCGAAGGCTCATCGGGCATGACCTACGCAGTCGATCGCTTCAAAGGCTGGCCGCACGGCGGGCACATCACGCTGGCGCGTGGCGAGCGTTCGCGGCTGGCTGATTTTGCGAGCGAGGTGCTCTAAGGTCATGTAGTCCCGCGCTTCGTTTTTCAGTCCAGCGCAAAAGGCCAGGTCAAAAGACCTGGCCTTTTGTGTTTTGGTGGTGCTGAAGGTTTTCAGCTTGGAAATTAGCCTGGTCGAAAATTGCTATCGATTAAATAGCTACTCACGCAATATTGGCCTAGGCTACCCACTGTTTTAACTTAATACCCATCGCCAGAACCACCCGCCAAACTCTCAAACTTGGTAATGCGGTTGATGAACGCCAGCTTCACGGTACCGGTCGGGCCGTTACGCTGCTTGCTGATGATGACCTCGGCCACGCCGGGTTCCTTGCAGGCGTCTTTGGTGTAGTACTCGTCGCGGTAGATGAACATGATCACGTCCGCGTCCTGCTCGATCGCGCCCGACTCGCGCAGGTCGCTCATCATGGGGCGCTTGTCGGTGCGGGCCTCCACCCCGCGGCTGAGCTGCGACAGGGCGATGACGGGGCACTGCAGCTCTTTGGCCAGCATCTTGAGGCCGCGTGAAATCTCGCCCACGGCGGTGGCGCGGTTTTCCTCGCTCATGCTTGACGAGACGCTCATCAGCTGCAAGTAGTCAACCACGATCAGGCCCAGCTTGCCGCACTGGCGGGCCAGGCGCCGCGCGTTGGCGCGCAGCTCGCTCACCGTCAGGCCTGGTGTTTCGTCGATGTGCAGCGAGATGTTGCGCAGCTTCTCGATCGCCTCGGTCAGGCGTGGCCACTCTTCATCGGTCAGCTTGCCGGTGCGCAAGTGGCCCTGGTCGATGCGGCCAATGGAGCCGACGATACGCACCGCCAGCTGGGAGGCGCCCATCTCCATCGAGAAGACCGCGACGGGCAAGCCCTCGTTCAAGGCCACATGCTCGGCAATGTTGATGGCCAGCGCGGTTTTTCCCATCGACGGTCGTGCCGCCAGAATGATCAGGTCGCCGGCCTGAAAGCCCGAGGTTTGCCGGTCCAGATCGTAAAACCCGGTGGGCACGCCGGTGATGTCGTTCGGGTTTTCCGACATCTCGGTCACGCGGTCCAGCAGGCTCACCACCAGGGTGTCCATGCTCTGGAAACCCTCTTTCATGCGCGAACCTTGCTCGCCAATCTTGAAGATCTTCTGCTCGGCTTCGTCGAGAATGGTGGCTACGTCTTTGCCCTGGGGGCTGAAGGCGTTGGTCGCGATTTCGTCACTGGCGGCCACCAGCTTGCGCAGGATGGAGCGCTCGCGCACGATCTCGGCGTAGCGGCGGATGTTGCTGGCGCTGGGCACGTACTGCGCCAGCGAATTGAGGTAGCTGAGCCCCCCGACCTCGTCGGCCTTGCCCAGGTTTTGCAGGTGTTCGTAAACCGTGATCACGTCAGCCGGCTTGGTGGCGTTGATCAGGGCGCCCACCGCGGCATAGATCAGCTGGTGCTCGTGCCGGTAAAAGTCCTGGTCGGTCAGCAGATCGCCCACCCGGTCCCAGGCGCCGTTGTCCAGCAACAGTCCGCCGAGCACGCTGGACTCCCCTTCGATCGAATGCGGTGGAACACGCAGCTGGGCGATCTGGCGATCAGAGCTGTAACCGGGTTCATCGAAGGTGGAGAGGACGGCAGACATGGGTTTCCTTGGCAACCTTAAATGCTATCGCCGTGGCATGCCGGCGTCATCGCATAAAGCTGTTTATAAGTCGTGAATAACAGGGGCACAACCCTGTAAAAGATGTGAATTGCCGCACCATTGAAAAAGCCGCTCAGTGAGCGGCTTTTTCGGGAGCAGCGAGGCAGCTTAAGCCGTTTCGCCGTACACGGTGACCGTGATGTCCACCGTCACATCGGTGTGCAGTGCAACGCTGACATCGTGGTCGCCCACGGTTTTCAGCGGACCGTTGGGCATGCGGATTTGCGCTTTGGCAACCGGGAAGCCCTGCTTGGTCAGCTCTTGCGCGATGTCGAAGTTGGTCACGGAACCAAACAGGCGGCCATCCACGCCGGCTTTTTGCGTCAGCTTGATGGTGGTGCCACCGAGCTTTTCGCCTTGAGCCTGTGATTCAGCCAGCTTGGCGGCGGCAAATTTTTCAAGTTCAGCGCGCTTGACTTCGAATTCCTTGATCGCCACGGCGGTCGCGCGGCGGGCGCGGCCGGAAGGAATCAGGAAGTTGCGTGCGTAACCGTCTTTGACCTTGACGACTTCACCCAGGTTGCCCAGGTTGACGACTTTGTCGAGCAGAATGATTTGCATGGTCGCGCTCCTTACAGGCTACGGTGCTGGTCGCTGTAAGGCAGCATCGCGAGGAAGCGAGCGCGCTTGACGGCGGTGTTGATCTGGCGCTGGAAAATCGCGCGCGTGCCGGTCAGGCGTGCGGGGATG
>NZ_JAKFDR010000007.1:0-4111 GCF_036676035.1 Polaromonas sp. | reverse complement strand
TGCCAGCCTCACCGGCGTGCAGCCACTGGATGATTGGCAAGCCGTGGCTGCGGTCGCCCGCCAGCATCCGCAGGTGCTCGCTGCCGTGCCCTTCGCCGAGTTGGAGGGCATGCTGTCCTACCGAGGGGCGATGCAACCGATCCAGTTGCAGGGCGTCGATCCTGCGTTGGAGCCACAGGTCTCGATCATCGACCGGCACATGGTGCAGGGGCGCCTGGCCGATTTGCGCGCTGGCGAGTTCGGCGTGGTGATCGGCGAGATCACCGCGCGGCGCTTCCAGCTCAAGGTCGGCGACAAACTGGCGTTGATCGTGCCCGAGGTCAGCTCGGTGCCGGGCGGCATCACGCCGCGCATGCAACGGCTCAACGTGGTCGGGGTGTTCAAGGTCGGTGCCGAGCTGGATAGCTCGCTGGCCTTGATCAACGTCGCCGATGCCGCGCAGATCCAGCGCCTGCAGCCGGGGCAGGTGCCGAGCGTGCGGCTGAAGTTGCAGGACCTGTACCAGGCGCCGCAGGTGTCGGCAGCCATCGCCGCCGAGTTGGGCGACGGCTATCGCGCCAGCGATTGGACGCTGACCCAGGGCAGCCTGTTCAGTGCGATGAAGATGGAAAAGACCATGATCGGCCTGTTGCTGCTGCTGATAGTCGCGGTGGCGGCGTTCAACATCATTGCCACCCTGATCATGGTGGTGGCCGACAAGGGCGCCGATATCGCCATCCTGCGTACCCTGGGCGCCACGCCCCGGCAGATCATGGGCATCTTCATGGTGCAGGGCACGGTAATTGGCGTGATCGGTACCCTGATCGGCGGAGTGCTGGGTGTGCTGGCGGCGTTGAATGTCAGCCAACTGGTCGGCTGGATCGAGCGTGTGAGCGGCCAGCAGGTGCTCAGTTCGGATGTCTATTTCATCAGCAACCTGCCTTCGCAGTTGCTGGTCGCGGATGTGCTGCTGATCTGTGGTGCGGCCTTGACCCTGAGTTTTCTCGCCACGCTGTATCCGTCATGGCGTGCCGCGGGCATCCAGCCGGCCGAGGCCTTGCGCTACGAGTGAGCTAGTCTGCCTGAAGCAAAAAGGCCGTTATCCGAATAACGGCCTTTTTGCTTCAGTCCTGGCGGTTGCGGTTGCGGCGTTTTTCCTGGCGCTTGCGCCAATTGTGCCGCACCCACCAATGCCAATAGGTGTTGGTGGCCACGTAGCCGATCAGCGCGAACAGCAGAGCCAATACCAGAGAACCCAGATACAGAGGTTGCCAATGGCTTTGCAGTACCTCGCCGATCCAGCTCAGGGTGATGTGCTCGGGCATCTCCAGGGTCGGCGTATTGGTCAGCCAGGCACCGAACTTGTAACTGCAATAGAACACCGGCGGCATGGTGATCGGATTGGTCAGCCAGACCAGGCCGATGGAAATCGGCAGGTTGGCCCGTGCCGGAATCGCCACCGCGGCGGCGGCGGCCATTTGCATGGGCATCGGGATCATTGCCCAGAACAGGCCGATGGCCATGGCCCGGGCGACGGAGTGGCGATTGAGGTGCCAGAGGTTGGGGTCGTGGATCAGCGCGCCGAGGAAGCGCAGGGACTTGCTGGCCTTGATGCGGTCTGGATGGGGCATGTAGCGCTTGAATACACGACGCGGCATTTGGGCTCTCTGACGGGCTAAAAGCGCCGATATTATGCACAGATTCAGGGTCGGTCGCTGGCACACTTTGTGTCAGCAAATATGCCCAAGCCGATCGTTCGGCTGGGTCCACGGGATGGGCTCTCAAGGAGTGAGTGGTCATGCGCTTGGGGATGTTGGCGCTGGTAGCAGGCCTGCTCCTGCTACGATTCCTGCCGGCTCTGCCGCCTACCTGGCTGTTATGCCTGCTGCCGGTCGTGGGCCTGATGTTGCTGCCGTTTCGCAGCTATGTCGTGGCGTTCTTCCTGTTCGGTTTCAGTTGGGCCTGCCTCTCCGCGCAATGGGCGCTGGACGACAGGCTGGCGCCTGAGCTGGACGGCCAAACCCTGTGGCTGCAGGGGCGAGTGGTCGGCTTGCCGGAAGTGCGCGATGAGGTGGTGCGCTTCCAACTGGAGCAGGCCCGGTCGCGGCGTGCCGAGTTGCCTGGCAGCCTGCGTTTGGCCTGGTATGGCGGCCCCGAGCTGCGTGCCGGTGAGACCTGGCGCCTGGCGGTACGGCTGAAGCGCCCGCGCGGCCTGGTCAATCCCCAGTCGTTCGACTACGAGGCTTGGCTACTGGCGCAACGCATCGGCGCTACCGGTACGGTGAAGAGTGGCGAGCGCCTGTATCCGGCCAGTGGTCCCGGAGCTTGGCGCGATGCCGTGCGTCAGCGCTTGCTCGCCAGCGATGCCCACGGCCGCGCAGGAGCACTGGCCGCTCTGGTGCTGGGTGACGCTTCGGGCTTGTCGGTGGCCGATTGGCGCTTGCTGCAAGACACCGGCACGGTGCATTTGCTGGTGATATCCGGTCAGCACATCGGCCTGATGGCCGGGCTGCTCTACGGGCTGGTCGCTGGCCTGGCGCGCGTGGGCTGGTGGCCGCGCAACTGGCCGTGGCTGCCATGGGCCTGCGCATTGGCCTTTGCCGGCGCGTTGGCATACGGCCTGCTGGCGGGTTTCCAGGTGCCGGTGCAGCGCGCCTGTGCAATGGTCGGCCTAGTGTTGCTCTGGCGCTTGCGGTTTCACCATCTCGGCGTCTGGCTGCCGCTGCTGCTGGCGTTGGTGCTGGTATTGCTGGCGGAACCTCTGGCCAGCCTGCAGCCGGGGTTCTGGTTGTCCTTCGGTGCGGTGGGGTTGCTGATCCTGATCTTCGGGGGACGACTGGGCGCCTGGCCATGGTGGCAGACCTTGGGGCGGGCGCAATGGGCGATGGCCATCGGTCTGCTGCCGCTGCTGCTGGCTCTGGGCTTGCCGGTCAGTGCAAGTGGACCGCTGGCCAATCTGCTGGCCGTGCCCTGGGTCGGCCTGACGGTGGTGCCGTTGGCGCTGCTCGGTACCCTGCTGCTGCCGGTGCCCTGGTTGGGCGAGGCGTTGCTCTGGCTGGCCGGCGGCTTGCTCGAGCTGTTGTTCATGCTCCTGGCGCAGATTGCCGACTGGCTGCCGGCCTGGTTGCCCAGTGCCCTGCCGCTATGGGCTTGGCTGCTCTGTAGCGTGGGCGCCTTGCTGCTGTTATTGCCGGCCGGCGTGCCGTTGCGCGGCCTCGGCCTGGTCATGCTGCTGCCGCTGTTCTACACCCCGCCGCAGCGGCCGCCGCTCGGCCAGGCGGAGGTGTGGATGCTGGATGTCGGTCAGGGCTTGGCGGTCCTGCTGCGCACCCGTGAGCACGCCTTGCTGTATGACGCCGGACCGCGCTTTGGCGATTTCGATATGGGCGAGCGGGTGGTATTGCCATCGCTGCGCGCCCTGGATGTGCGCGAGCTCGACATGCTGTTGATCAGCCACGCCGACAACGATCATGCCGGCGGCGCCCAGGCGATCCAGCGTGGGCTCGGGGTCAAGCAGGTGCTGAGCGGGGAGGCCGCGGCGTTACCGCCCGCGTTGCAGGCCGAGGCCTGTGTTTCGGGGCACAGCTGGCAGTGGGACGAGGTACGCTTCAGCACCTGGCGCTGGGCGGCGGCCGCGGACGGCAACCAGGCGTCGTGCGTGTTGCGCGTCGAGGCCTCTGGCGAGCGCCTGTGGCTGACCGGCGATATCGACAGTCGTACCGAGCGCGCCTTGCTCGACAGTGGCCTGGAGATGCGTGCCGAATGGTTGTTGGCGCCGCACCATGGCAGTCGCAGCTCATCCTCGCCGGCGTTCCTCGAGGCGGTCGCACCGCGCGCCGCGCTGATATCCCGGGGCGCGCACAATGCCTTCGGTCATCCGCATCCGAGCGTGCTCGCGCGTTATGCGGCGCTGCCCGCGCAGCTTTACGACAACGTCGAGCACGGCGCGCTGCACGTGCGCCTGGGTGCCTTCGCGGCAGGGCAGGGGCTGCGCGAACAGGCGCGATTTTGGCGGGAAAAATGAGAACGGCGGCGGTCGGCGACACCCCGGCCCTATGCTAGAGTGGCGCCACTTTTCCGAAGGGGATCTGCCACCGTGTGGGAACTGGTCAAAGCTGGCGGCTGGATGATG
>NZ_JAKFDR010000006.1:0-40941 GCF_036676035.1 Polaromonas sp. | reverse complement strand
TGGAGATAGGTCGCCACCGTTTCGGTGGCCCAAAGAGTTGGGGCCGCGTTAGCGACCCCGTTTAGCCGCTTTGAGCGGCTCACAAAATTGAAAGCCCCCGGCTTTGCCGGGGGATGGTTACTACTCCGACCCAGAAATATCGAAACATGAAAGCGCGCCTTCGCACCCATGCCGTCGTTGCAAATCCGCGCCATAGCTACGGCTATGGCTGTGGTTTGCGCCTAGCCCTGGGCACGAATGCATCACTTTCATTGTGTTCCGATACCTCTGTGTCGAAGTACTAGGCGTCTGAACCACGACGCGCCCGACTGAAAAAGCAGTCCTTCAACGCGCAGGCAAATCACTGCATGAACATTGGTTAAAAACAAATGCTAAACCTCATGAACATGATGTCGCGAGCGGCCCGGTGGAATTGGGTGATGTTTGTCCTGGCCCTGGTCGCCGTATTTCCTGTCCACGCCGAGCCCGGCGTGAGCGACACGGCGATTGCGGTCGGGCAATCGGCGGTATTTAGCGGGCCGGTTGCCGCGACCGGAAACAACTACCGGCGCGGTATCGAACTCTACTTCGAGCAGGCCAACAAGGCCGGCGGCGTGCACGGGCGCAAACTGCAGCTGACGGCCCTTGACGACGCCTACGATCCCAAACGCACGGTCGAGAACACCAGGCTTCTCATCGAACAAAACAAGGTGTTTGCACTGATCGGCTATGTAGCCACGGCCAATTTGATTGCGGCCATGCCGGTCGCCGAGGAGGCGAAGGTCCCGATGTTTGCGCCCTTGGTGGGCACGACTTCCATCCGGCTCAAGCACAACCGTTATCTCTTTCACGTCAGGGCGAGCTACAGAACCGAACTGGCCCGGATTACCCAGCAGCTGGCCGTGGTCGGCAACGACAAGGTGGCCGTGGTTTACCAGGACAGTGTCTTTGGCAAGTCCAACCTGGACACCCTGCTCGAGCTCATCAAGGCCGAGAAGCTTCAGGTCGTCAAAACCATTCCCATGGCCATTGCAGCGACCAGTGCGGCCGACATCGCAGCGCAAATCAAGGAAGCCTCACCCAACGTCATCATCATGATCATGGCGGGCACGATGACGGAAGTTTTGATCAGGGATGTGCGTGCTGCCGGCCTGGGCGCGCCGCTTTACACCATCTCGGTCGGCGTGGCTGACGCCAAAGCCTCGGCCGCCCGCTTGAACGGCGCCTTGCGCGGCGTCATCACGGCCAGCATCGTCCCCTCGCCGACGCTGGAGCGTTACGGCATCGTCAAGGAGTACCGCAAGGCGCTGGGCACGTCGGCAGGGTCGGGCGACAACTACACCGTGCTGGAGGGTTATATTGTGGCCAAGGCCTTTGTCGAAGGTCTGCGCCGCGCCGGGCGCGCTCTGACCCGCGAAAATTTCGTTGCTGCGCTGGAAGGTTTCGGCAATCTGGATCTGGGCGACTTCCGGGTCGACTACGGCCCGAAAAACCACAACGGCTCCAGCTTCGTGGAGCTTGAGATGTACACCGCAGCCGGCAATTTGATTCGATGACATCCCAGGTCGTGACTCTTAGCGTCAACCAGGTGAAGCGCACGCTGGCTGTTTCAGAGCAGGCTTCCCTGCTTGAGGTGCTGCGCAACGACCTGGAACTCAACAGTCCCAAATATGGCTGTGGCTTGGGCGAGTGCGGCGCCTGCACCGTACTGGTTGACGGCGTAGCGGCACGCGCCTGCGTGATTCCGGCCTGCGGGGTGGCCGGCCGGGAAATCACCACGCTGGAGGGTCTGGGTTCGCTGTCGGCCCTGCACCCGGTCCAGCAAGCCTTCATTGACGAACAGGCCGCCCAGTGCGGCTACTGCCTGAGCGGCATGATCATGATGACCGCGGCGCTGCTGGCGCGCCACCCCGATCCGAGCGAAGACGAGATACGCCGCGAGCTGTCGGGCAATCTGTGCCGCTGCGGCACCCATCTGGAGATTGTGAAGGCCGTGCGGCGCGCAGCGGAGCTCATGGCGCAAAACCTTTCGCGCGGGGGAACGGCATGATCCGCCGCGCCGACACGCCGCTCACGCGTGCTGATTTTCACGCCGCTGCGGGGGTACTGCTCGTGACCCGCGAGCCGCCGCCCGCAGCACCCGCAGTCAACGGCCAACCTGCGCTGGTGAGCGCCAATCCGCTGGAAGGTGTCGAGATACTGATTGCCGTGTGGGATGACGGCAGCGTGACGGCCTTGAATGGCCATGTGGACCTCGGCACCGGTATCCGTACCGCGCTGGCCCAGATTGTGGCGGAGGAGCTCGACGTCACGCTGGACAGCGTCAACATGGTGCTGGGCGACACGACCCGTGCGCCGAACCAGGGGGCCACCATTGCCAGCGCGTCGATACAGATTCACGCGGTGCCGTTGCGGGCCGCGGCGGCGCAGGCGCGCGCCTGGCTGCTCGCGCGTGCTGCCGAGCGGCTGCAGGTGGACGGGGCCGCGCTGGGCGTGCGCGATGGCATCGTCCGCGTGAACGGTAGCGACGCCAGATCGGTTGCTTACGGGCCCTTGCTGGCACTGCAGCACGTGGAACTTTCCCTGGCGCTGGACACGCCGCTGAAAGCCCCGGAAGACCACCGGATTGTCGGCACCAGCACCGCGCGGGTTGATATCCCGGCCAAGGCGACCGGCGCGCTGACCTTTGTGCACGACATGCGCGTTGCGGGCATGCTGCACGGTCGGGTCGTGCGCCCGCCTTATGCCGGTGCGGACCATGGCGATTTCATCGGCAACACGCTGGAGTCGGTGGACGAGTCGTCGATTGCGCATATTCCGGGTATTCGCACGGTGGTCGTGATTCGCGACTTCGTCGGCATTGTCGCGGAGCGCGAGGAGCACGCCGAACAGGCCCTGCGCGAGTTGCGTGTGTTGTGGAAGCCCTGGCCAGGTCTGACCAACCTCGATAACCTTGAGCATGCGATTCGCAACAATCCGGCGACGCAGCGCAAGCTCATCGACGAGGGGGACGTGGACGCCGCAATCTCGGGCGCGGCACAGGCCATGGCGCGCAACTATGTCTGGCCCTACCAGATGCACGGCTCCATCGGGCCTTCCTGCGCGGTCGCCGACTGGCAACAGGACCGCATGACGGTATGGGCCGGAACCCAGAACCCCCATGTGCTGCGGGCCGACCTGTCGCGCCTGACGGGGCTTGCAGATGTCAACATCGACGTCATCCGCATGGAAGCTGCCGGCTGCTACGGGCGAAACTGTGCCGACGATGTCGCCGCTGACGCCGCCTTGCTGTCGCGTGCCGTCGGCGCTCCGGTGCGCGTGCAGCTGACCCGCGAACAGGAACATGCGTGGGAGCCCAAGGGTGCGGCCCAGCTCATGCAGGTCAATGGCGGACTGAACGAAGACGGTTCGGTCGCAGCGTATGACTTTCAGACCTCGTACCCGTCAAACGGCGCCCCCACATTGGCGCTGTTGCTCACCAGAACCATAGAGCCGGTGGCGCAGGCTTATGAAATGGGCGACCGCACCGCCCGCCCGCCGTACGACTACGACAACCTGCGCGTCACCGTCAACGATATGCCGCCCATGCTGCGCGCCTCGTGGCTGCGCGGGGTCTCTGCGCTGCCCAACTCGTTTGCGCACGAGTCTTATATCGACGAACTGGCCACCGCTGCTGGCGTTGATCCGGTGGAGTTTCGCCTGCGTTACCTGACAGAGCCGCGCGCCGCCGAGCTGCTACGCGCAACCGCTGAGCGGGCTGGCTGGATGGTTCATACGCAGCCGCAGCAACAAGCCCTGCGGCAAGGAGAGGCGGCAGACATCGTGCACGGCCAGGGCGTCGCCTATGCCCGCTATATGCACAGCAAATGGCCGGGGTTTGGCGCCGCGTGGGCCGCCTGGGTCGCCGATGTCGAGGTCAACCGCAAAACGGGTGAGGTTCATGTCAGGCGCGTCGTGGTGGGGCATGATGCCGGCACCCTGATCAACCCTGCCGGGGTCCAGCACCAGATCCACGGCAATGTGGTGCAGACCACCAGCCGCGCCCTGACCGAGCAGGTCACCTTGAGCCCGAAAACCAATACCGTGGCCAGCCTGGAATGGGGCGCATACCCCATACTGAGTTTCAGGGACGTGCCGGTGATTGAGGTCGTGACCATGGCGCGCCCCGGCGAGCCCCCGCTGGGTGCCGGCGAATCGGCCTCGGTGCCGGGCACTGCGGCCATCGCCAATGCGATCTTTGACGCCACCGGCGTGCGCTTTCGCCAGCCGCCGTTTACACCGGAGGTGGTGCGTGCCGCGCTCAACCCTTCACCGGACAGTGAGCCAGTGGCCTTACCCGCATTGCAAAGGCCCCGGCTCCTGGCCCGTCCGCCGCAAGATGCGGCATGGCCCAAAGGGCTGGGCTGGTGGTCCAGGACGGGCGCATTGCTGGCCGGTGTCTTGGGTGTGGCTGCGGCGCTGGTGGGCTGGCGCTCGGCAATTGCGCCTGTGCTGCCCAGTGGCGCGTCCATTTACACGGCGGCCACGATAGAGCGGGGCCGCCAGCTGGCTGCCGCGGGCGATTGTGTGGTGTGCCATACGGCGCCGGGCGGCATCCCCAATGCCGGCGGACGGGCCATGGACACCCCTTTCGGCAAGATAGTCACGACCAACCTTACACCCGATGCCGATACCGGAATAGGGCTGTGGTCGTTCAGCGCCTTCCAGCGGGCCATGCGTGAGGGCATTTCGCGCGACGGCCACCATCTGTACCCGGCCTTTCCTTACACGGCATTCGCCAAAACCAGCGACGAGGACTTGACCGCGCTGTATGCCTATTTGATGGCCCAGCCTGCTGTGCGCTCAGAGCCACCGCCCACCCGACTGGCCTTTCCCTACAACGTGCGCCCTTTGATGGCGGGCTGGAATGCCTTGTTCAACGATCCGGCCCCGTACCAGGCGAATCCGACCCAAACAGTTGAATGGAACCGCGGCGCCTACCTGGTCAACGGCCTGGGCCATTGCGGCGCCTGCCATACACCGCGCAATGCTTTCGGCGCCGAGCGCGGCGGCAAAGCCTTCTTGAGCGGCGCCATGGTCGATGGCTGGGAAGCACCGGCACTGACAGCGCTGTCGCGTGCGCCCGTGCCCTGGACCTCTGAAGAGTTGTACCGATACCTTCGCCAGGGCCATACCGAGCAGCACGGCATCGCTGCCGGGCCGATGGGGCCTGTGGTCAAGGAGCTGTCCATATTGCCCGACGCGGACATCCGGGCGATGGCCACCTACCTGGCGTCTTACAACGAGCCGGTGTCCGAGCCGGAGAGCGCCGAGCGCGCCAGGCAGGTGGTCCTGTCCGCACAGAAGTCTGCTGGCGGTTTGCTGGGCCCGGGCCAGCGCTTGTTCAATGGCGCTTGCGCATCCTGTCACCACGACGGGGATGGGCCCAAGCTGCTGGGTGTGAACGTACCGCTGGCCCTCAACAGCAAGCTGCACAGCGAGCGGCCTGACAATTTGATTCGCGTGATCCTCAATGGAATTCGTTCTCCCGCTACAGCGGACATCGGCTTCATGCCGGCATTTCGCCATAGCTTGGACGACACTCAAATTGAAGCGCTGGCCACCTACATGCGCAAGCGCTATGCGCCGGCAGAGCCTGTGTGGCGCGATTTGCCGGGGGCGGTGTCGCGCCTGCGCGGCGCTGCGGATGAGCATTAGGGAACCAGTCCCAGGCCCGGCAGGCTTCTAGCTCGCGGTGTAGGCGGTTTTCACGATGGTGAAGAACTCAGCCGCGTAACGGCCCTGCTCCCGTGAGCCGTAGCTGGAGCCCTTGCGTCCCCCAAACGGAACGTGGTAGTCCACGCCCGCCGTGGGCGCATTGACCATGACCATGCCCGCTTCGGCGAAACGTTTGAAGTGGGTCGCGTGTTTCAGCGAGCTCGTGCACAGCCCTGCCGAAAGGCCAAACTCGGTGTCGTTGGCCAGTGCCAGGGCCTCTTCATAGTTGTCGGCCGCGATCACGCAGGCCACCGGGCCAAAAATTTCCTCGCGGGCAATGCGCATGGACGCTTCGGTGTCGACGAACAGCGCGGGTTCGAAATAAAAGCCTTCGGTCTCGCGTTTGAGGGCCACACCACCGTGAACCAAGCGCGCGCCTTCCTGTTTGCCTATCTCCACGTAGGCCATGTCTTGCGCCAGCTGGGATGCGTCAACCACCGGCCCGATATTGGTGTCCGGCCTCCTCGCATCACCCACGCGCAAGGTCCGCAGTTTCGCGACCAGGCTCTCTACAAATTGAGGAAGAATGGCGCGCTCCACGATCAGCCGGCTGGAAGCGGTGCAGCGTTGTCCGGTTGAATAGTAGGAGCCCTGAACCGCACAATTGACTGCTACGGCCAAGTCTGCGTCGGCGAGCACAATGAGCGGGTTTTTCCCGCCCATTTCCAGCTGTACTTTGGCCAGGCGTCCGGTCGCCGCGGCCATGACCTGACGGCCGACGCCTGCCGAGCCGGTGAAGGTGATGGCGTCGACGTCCGGATGGTTGATCAGCGTCTGACCGACAAGGCTGCCCGGGCCCATGACCAGGTTGAAGACACCTTCGGGCAATCCGGCCCGGCTGATGATCTCGGCGAGCGCCCAGGCCGAGCCGGGCACGAGGTCGGCCGGTTTGAAAACCACGCAGTTGCCGTAAGCCAGCGCCGGGGCGATTTTCCAGGCCGGTATGGCGATCGGGAAGTTCCACGGTGTGATGATGCCCACCACACCGACGGGCTCCCGGGTGATTTCCACGTACAGGCCGGGGCGCACCGAGGGCAGCCGCTCGCCGCTTTGGCGCACCACCTCACCGGCGAAAAACCGGAAGATCTGCCCGGCACGGACGACCTCACCGATGGCCTCGGGCAGCGACTTGCCTTCCTCCCGCGCCAGCAGGTTGCCCAGCTCGTCCTTGCGCAGCAGGAGCTCGGCGGCGATTTTCTCCAGTGCCGCTGCGCGCGCTTCAATAGCGCCGGTGGACCAGGCCGGGAAGGCCTTGCGCGCGGCCGCGATGGCGATCTCGGTTTGCAGCACATCGGCGTGTGCGTACTCGTCCAGCACATCGCTGATGTCGGAAGGGTTGATGTTGGGTTTGGCGCTGGCGCCGGCCAGCCATTCACCGGCAATGTAGTTCGGTTTCATCTTGAATTGCCCTGTCGAAAAAAGTCAGCGTCGGCTGAGCGTGTGTCAAGGCGCACTGGCCTTGCCCAGCCATTGCGCCAGCACCTCGGCCGTGTGTTGACCCAGCGTAGGGGGTGGCGTGCGGTAGCTCACCGGCGAGCCGGAGAGGCGAATCGGGTTGGCGACCAAGGGCACGCTGCCGGCCAGCGGATGGTCCATGTCAATGTGCAGGCCGCGCGCGCGCACCTGCGGGTCGGCGAATACCTCATCAATCCGGTTGATCGGACCGCAAGGCACACCGGCGGCTTCAAGGGCCGCAATCCAGTCGGCCGAGGTCCGCGATACCGTGGCCTGGCGCAGCAGGGGTACCAGGACGGCGCGATGGGCCACGCGCTGGGGGTTGGTGGAAAAGCGCTCGTCGTTTGCCCATTCGGGGTGGCTGGCGACGGCACAAAATCTGGCGAACTGCTCGTCATTGCCAACGGCCAGGATGATGTCGCCGTCGGCCGTGGGAAAGTCCTGGTAGGGCACGATATTCGGATGGGCGTTGCCCATGCGGCGCGGTACTTGCTGGCCGGCCAGGTAGTTGGAGGCCTGATTCGCCAGGCAGGCGATCTGCACGTCCAGCAGGGCCAGGTCAATGTGCTGGCCGAGCCCGGACTTCTCGCGCTCAGCCAGAGCCGCCTGCACGGCAATGGTGGCGTACAGCCCCGTCATGATGTCGGTCAGGGCTACGCCGACTTTTTGCGGTCCGGCGCCGGGCTCGCCGTCAGGGCGTCCGGTCACGCTCATCAGGCCGCCCATGCCCTGGATCAGGAAGTCGTAACCGGCGCGCGCCGCGTAAGGGCCGGTTTGACCGAAGCCGGTGATCGAGCAATACACGAGGCGCGGGTTGGCCTCTTTCAGGCTGGCGTAGTCCAGCCCGTAACGTTTCAATCCGCCGACCTTGAAGTTCTCCAGCACGACGTCGGCGCTTTGCGCCAGGGCGCGCACCTGCGCTTGCCCCTCAGGGGTGGCGATGTCAATGGCGACCGAACGCTTGTTGCGGTTGGCGCAAAGAAAATAGGTGGCTTCGCCGGTGTCCCGACCCGATGCGTCCTTCAAATAGGGCGGCCCCCAGGCGCGGGTGTCGTCACCACCCTGCGGCTTCTCGACCTTCACGACATCGGCACCCAGGTCGGCCAGGAGCTGCCCGGCCCAGGGGCCTGCCAGCACGCGTGACAAATCCAGCACGCGAATGCCGGTCAACGGCGGCGGGCGAACAGCGGGCGTAGTCATCTGCTTCAAGAGAACGCTGCGATGCCGGTGATCGCGCGGCCGATGATCAATGCATGAACGTCGTGCGTGCCTTCGTAGGTGTTGACGACTTCCAGGTTGACCAGGTGGCGTGCGACGCCGAACTCATCGCTGATGCCGTTGCCGCCCAGCATGTCGCGCGCGGCGCGGGCGATATCGAGTGCCTTGCCGCAGGAGTTGCGCTTCATGATCGACGTGATCTCGACGGCGGCGGTGCCCTCGTCTTTCATGCGCCCAAGGCGCAGGCAACCCTGAAGCCCGAGCGCGATCTCGACTTCCATGTCCGCGAGTTTTTTCTGGACCAACTGATTGGCTGCCAGCGGACGGCCGAACTGCTTGCGGTCCAGGGTGTACTGGCGTGCTTTGTGGAAGCAGTCCTCGGCCGCGCCCAGTGCGCCCCAGGCGATGCCGTAGCGGGCTGAATTGAGGCAGGTAAATGGGCCTTTCAGGCCACGCACCTCGGGAAAGGCGTTTTCTTCGGGGCAGAACACAGAATCCATCACGATTTCGCCGGTGATCGACGCGCGCAGGCCCACTTTGCCGTGAATGGCCGGGGCGCTCAGGCCCTTGCCGCCTTTTTCCAGGATGAAACCGCGAATGGCGCCTTCGTCGTCCTTGGCCCAGACGACAAACACATCGGCGATGGGGCTGTTGGTGATCCACATCTTGCTGCCGGTCAGCGAGTAGCCGCCGGGCACTTTGCGCGCACGCGTGATCATGCTGCCGGGGTCGGAGCCGTGGTTGGGCTCGGTCAGGCCGAAACAGCCAATCCATTCGCCGGTGGCGAGCTTGGGCAGGTATTTCTGCTTTTGGGCTTCGGAGCCGAACTCGTTGATAGGCACCATCACCAGCGAGGACTGCACGCTCATCATCGAGCGGTAGCCGGAGTCGACGCGCTCGACCTCGCGCGCGACCAGGCCATAACAGACGTAGTTCAACCCGGCGCCGCCATAGGCCTCGGGAATGGTGCTGCCGAGCAGACCCAGCGCTCCCATCTCCCGGAAAATCGCGGCGTCGGTGCGTTCATGGCGAAAGGCCTCCAGCACGCGCGGCGCCAGGCGTTCCTGGCAATAGGCCTGGGCGCTGCCCTGCACCATGCGTTCGTCGTCCGTCAGTTGCTGGTCCAGCAGCAAGGGGTCAGCCCAGTGAAAGCTGGCTTTTTTCCCGGCGTGAGTCATCGAAATCTCCAAAGGGGTGATGGGTGCACTGTGTGCGGAAATCGCAATCCAGGTGCATGGCCAATCTCAAAGTTCATGGAGAATACGATGAGGAAGCGGTTCTGCGCAATCGATTATTTGGCACACTATTGTGCAAAAATGGAACTCCGAAAACCGCCCTTACCTTATCCTTATGGCAGGAGCCATTCATGCGACGCAAGATTCCTTCAACCACGGCACTCGCGCTGTTTGAATCCGCCGCGCGCCATCAAAGCTTCACCCACGCAGCGCAGGAACATTCGGTCACCCAAAGCGCGGTCTGCCGGCAGATTGCCGGCCTGGAGGATTTCCTCAACGTCAAGCTGTTCCGGCGAACCAAACGCGGCGTCTTGCTCACCGAGGCAGGCGCCAATTACGCCCGCAATGTGCGCGCCCGCCTGGATGATGTCGAGCGCGATACGCTGGAACTGATGGCCAAGGGCGGCGCGGGCGGCGCGCTGGAGCTGGGCGTTGTTCCCACTTTCGCCGCCAAGTGGCTCGTCCCCCGCCTGGGCAGCTTTCACAGCCAGTACCCCGATATCGCGGTCCATCTGTCGTCGCGCACGCGGCCCTTCCTGTTTGCCGATACCGCGCTGGACGCGGCGATTTGCGCGGGTGAAGCCGGCTGGCCCGGCACCGAGTCCTGCTTTCTGATGGACGAAAGCATCGTCGCCGTCGGCAGCCCGGCGCTGGTCAAACCCCGCCGCACGCTGAAAGCAGCGGATTTTGCCAAGCTGCCGCTGCTTCAAATGAGCACCCGTCCTTACGCCTGGCGGCAATGGTTTGCGTCCCTGGGTCTCACGGTCGAGAACGACCTGGCCGGCGCCCGCATGGAGCTGTTTTCCATGAGCACTGAAGCGGCCATCCACGGTCAGGGCCTGGCCCTGATCCCGCGCTTTCTGATTGAAGATGATTTGGCGCAAGGCCGCCTGGTACCGCTGATCCAGCATGAGTTCCTGAGCGATCGCCGCTACTACCTCATCTACCCTGAGCAAAAATCTGACAACACGGCGCTTGCCTTGTTCAGGGCCTGGCTGGATGGCGAGGCGACCCGTTACCGCAATGATTCCTCATGAAAATGGCCTTGACCCCATATCTAACGGGCGTAGATAGCTATCAAATTGATAGTTAATTGCGCAGGCTGCGCAGGCTGTGCAGTATGAGACGATTGCCTCCATGCAAAATTTCTGGACTTCCAGCGGTTATAGCCAGCTTCAGCGCACGGCGCGGGGCTGGCTGGCGCCCACCGACGATTACCTGCGCCTGTTTTTGAGCCGCCCCGAGCTGGCGCTGCTGCCCGAGTCTTGCGCTGCCGAGCACGCGCTGCATGAAGCTTTGCTGGCTTCGCCGTCCCGTCCGGTGGCCCAGACTCAATTGCAGGCCCTGCAAGACGGCGACGCCCGCGAAAGCTACAGCCTGTTTTTGCGCTTTCGCGATGGCCTGCTGGACGCCGGCACGCTGGAGGCTTATTACCTGAACTTGTTCCGTAGCGGCAGCATCACCATCCCCCCGCTGTTCATCGATCTGATCGCCCAGGCCATCCTGCGCAACGTTCTCGACGACGCGGCTGACGCGTATGAAGTGCGCGCCGGTGAAATGCTGTTTCGCCGCCAGCGCATCTCCACGCAGGACGGGCAGGTGCTCGCTGGCGACCGCGATGTGATCGACATGCTCAACGAAACCAGCGGTTTGGGTGATTTCGGGCGGTTTCTGGCCGAAGCCAAGGCCCCGCTGCGCAGCATCGACATGCAGGTGCTGACCGACGAGAACGCGCACGACTACTGGCAAGCCAGCAACAGGCACAGCTTCCTGCTCGATTTGACGCACGAAGTCAGCAAGGACCTCAGCCACGGCCTGGTTTTCACGATGACGCGTGCAAGGTCAGGCCTCAAGGCGCTGGCCCGGGTGCTGGAAAAGTGGGTGCAACATCTGCTGGGCGTCGCCGTCAGCATCAAGCCGCTGCAAAAGGTCGATGACGCGGCCTGGCGCTGGCATGTGGGGCTGGACGTGGAGGCCACCGTGCTGCTCAATGATTTGTACGAAGGCAAACCGGTAGAGCCCGAGCGCATGCAGCGTCTGCTCAGCCTGTTCCGGCTGGACTTTGCCAACCCGCAGGAGATGCGCGCCGACGTGGCGGGCAAGCCGGTTTATCTGGGCTTGATGATGAATGCTGAAGGTGTGCTCAGGCTGAAGCCGCAGAACTTGCTGCTGAATTTGCCGTTGGCCGGATCGATCCAGTGACGGACGGCGGCGCGCGTCGCTTCATGAGAGGCAGTGCGGGGGAGTTGTAAACGGCTGTGACAGCCAGCATGGGCGCCGCGCTAAACGCTGCCTGCCATCTCCACCACCAGTATTCGTGCCTCCCCCACCGGCCGCGCGACATGCATGGTGCCTGCGCTGGCAAAGAAAATGTCGCCGGCTTCCAGCATGACGGAGCATCTCCCGCCCGCGTCATGGTAGTGCATGTCAACCCGGCCATCGAGCACGGCAAACACTTCCTCGCCATCGTTGACATGCCACTTGTAGGGCTGGTCCGTCCAGTGAAGCCGTGTGGTGATGCCGTTCATGTTCGCGATGTCCATGGCGCCCCAGGCGCGGCCGGCCGTGAACTCCTTGCTGCGGATGATTTTCAACACACACCTCCGGTGGTCTTTCTGGATGGGTGCACCAGGCGGTGCTGCAAGCCGTGATGTTCACTTTTCACCAGGGCCCAGTCCAATGAAATCGGGGTGCACCATTGATGCGCTTTGCGCATGGTTCACGCGTTCATTGCCGAATTTCAAGCGCCTGGCCATCGCCAAGCAAGAAGCCGGTGCTCGCGGATCAAGGCTAAGAGCAGGCTCTAAAGGGCAGGTGGGTGATACAGGCCGGCGAATAAAATCTGGGCCACATGACACGGGCTGCGCTGCCCTTTGGCGGCGACCTTCACGCCCGGTTCACCCCAGGAGACGACACGATGCTCAGAAAAATTCTTTCCTTCACGATGGTTGCGCTGGCCATGACGGCGGCGCAGGCCCAAACCCCGGCGCCAGCCTACCCGGCCAAGCCCGTGCGCATGATCGTGCCCTTCCCGCCGGGCGGCGGCACCGACATCCTGTCGCGTCTGGTGGCCAGCAAGCTCACCGAGGTCAGCAAATGGAATGTGGTGCCCGACAACCGCGCGGGCGCCGGCGGCACCATCGGCATTAGCGAGGCCGTACGCGCCGCGCCCACCGGCTACGAGATGGTGATGGGGCAAAAAGACAACATGGTGGTCGCGCCCTGGCTGTACAAAAACCTGAGCTACGACCCGACCAAGGACCTGGTGGCGGTGGCGCATGTGGCTTACACCCCGGTGGTGATCGTCACGAACACCAATTCGCGCTTCAAGTCGCTGGGCGATGTGGTTGCGGCTGCGCGCGCGACCCCGGACACGATCACTTACGGGTCACCCGGCAACGGCACCACCATTCACCTGGCCGGTGAGATTTTCAAGACCGCCGCCAACATCAAGATGAGGCATGTCCCCTACAAAGGCTCCAACCCGGCCCTGATGGATGTGCTGGCGGGCAACGTGGACCTGATGGTGTCTTCCTTGCCCTCGGCCATGGCCCAAATCAAGGCCGGCAAGCTGCGTCCGCTGGCGGTCACGTCGGCCCGTCGCAGTACCTCGCTGCCCGATGTACCCACGGTGGCTGAGCTGGGCTACAAGGACTTTGATGTCAGCACCTGGTATGGGCTGTTCATGCCGGCCGCCACGCCCAAGGACATCGTGGCCACGGTGCATGCCGAGGTCAACAAGCTGCTGGCGATGCCGGAAGTCAAAGCGGCAATTCACGCGCAAGGGGCCGAGACACAGAACATGACGACCGAGCAATTTTCCAGTTTGCTGAAAACCGACTACCAGAAGTGGCGCGGCATTGTGCAGGCGTCCGGCGCGACCATCGAGTAAGCAGCGCAAGTCGCAATGCCTTTTGCACAGGCGGCGCGCCGTGCGCCGTCCTTGCTCTTTTTGTTGTTGACCCTTGCTGCAGGCGGGCTTGGCCCCGCCTGCAGAGCCTGACAAGTTCTTCGTAGGTGGAAACCCCGAGAAATACCTTTGCCAATTCATGACATGATCTAGTCATCTATAGGACTAGATCAATCATGGCGATTCCTTCCCTGACCGTGGTGCCCGCCGAACCGGGCCAAAGCCGTTATGCGGCGCTGGCCGCGGCCTTGCGCGCCCGGGTGGTGGCGGGGGAGTGGCCACCGGGCAGCGCCTTGCCAGCCGAGCAGACCCTCGCCGCCGAACACGGCGTGGCGCTGGGTACGCTGCGCCGGGCGCTGGAATTGCTGGCAGACCAAGGGCTGATTGAGCGCATTCACGGGCGCGGCACCTTTGTGCGGTCAGGCTTGACGGGCGCCACCATGATGCGGTTTTTCCGCTTTGGCGAGGGGACGGGCGAGGTGCCCGCCTCACGCATCGTGTCGCGCCAGACGCTGGTCGCACCTGCCGAGGTGGCGCGCCGCTTGGGGTTGGCACGCGGTGACACCGCCTTGCGCCTGCTGCGGGTTCGTTCTTTCGCGGGCCAGCCTGGCGTCTATGAAGAAATCTGGCTGCCACTGGCGCTCTTTGCTGAGCTGGCCGATGGCGACACCGGTGCCTGGGGCGATTTGCTCTACCCCCTGTTTGCCGAGCGTTGCGGTGTCCATGTGCACCGCGCGGTGGATGAAATTGCCTTTGGTGCCCTCACGGCGGCGCAGGGCCGGCACCTTGCATTGCCTGCGGGCCACCCGTGCGCGCTGGTCACCCGCAATGCGTATGACCTGGCGGGTCATTGTGTCGAAGTGCGCTTCACGCGGGGCGACGCCCATGCCTTTCACTACACCGTCACGATCACCTGAAACCTCGAAGGACCCCACCATGAAGCCGATCCAAACCTCTGAACACATCACCCACATCACTCCAATCAACCCCGGCAACCTGTCGCGCAGGCGAATGCTGCAGGCCACCGCCGCGAGCGTTGCGGCCCCCTGGACGCTGGCGCGAGCCGCCGGCCAGATTGCGGGCGGCAAAACCATCACGCTGGTGGTGTCCTATGCGGCAGGCGGCGGTGCCGACTTGATGGCACGCCTGATTGCCCCGAAACTGGCTGAAGCCCTGGGGCAGACTGTGGTGGTCGACAACAAGCCCGGCGCCAGCGGCCAGATTGCGGCGGGACAGGTGGCGCGGGCCACGCCTGACGGTGCCCAGTTGCTGTTGGATGCCTCGTCTTTTGCGGTGAATCCGGCGCTCTTTCCCAAACTGCCCTATGACTCAGACAAGGCCTTCACGCCGCTGGCTGTGTTGGCACTGTTTCCCAATGTGCTGGTGTGTACGCCCGGTTTTGAAGCCAAGAACGTGAAGGACCTGATCCGGATGGCCAAGGCCAAACCGGGGCATATTTCGTACGCGTCATCGGGCAATGGGTCGGCCCAGCATTTGGCGGGGGCTCTGTTTGAAGACCGCGCCGGTGTCAGCCTGGTTCATGTGCCTTACCGTGGCGGCGGACCCGCCATGAACGATGTCATGGCGGGCCAGGTACCACTGTTTTTTGCCAATGTAGCGTCTTCGCTGGGGCAGATTCAGTCGGGCCGCCTGCGTCCGCTGGCGGTGACGAGCCGCCGCCGCACGCGCGCCTTGCCCGACATCCCGACCATAAAAGAAGCCGGTGTTCCCGCATATGAGGTGCTGGAATGGAACCCGGTATTGGCACCCGCCGGAATGGACCCCAACGTTAAAACCACTCTGGTGGCTGCCTTGCGCAAAGCAATGGCAGACCCCGAGGTGCTGGGCCGCATCCGTGCCTTGAGCGGCGAGGTGTTTCCTGACGGTCCGGAGGGTTTGGTGCCCGCTTTTCTCAAGGCACAGCAGGCACAGTGGGGGCGGGTTGTGCGCGACCGCAAAATCACGGTAGGTTGATATCAATGCCCGGTGATGTTGTAGGGGTGCTTGCATCGGGCTGGGATAGCCATGTCCATGTGTTTGACGGTGACGCCAGCGTGGCGCCTGGCCACTACAAGCCGGTGCACCGGCCGCTGGCCGACATCGAGACGCTGGCACAGGGTCATGGCGTTGGTCATCTGGTGCTGGTGCAGCCCAGTGTTTATGGCACCGACAACACGGTGCTCCTGCATGCCTTGCAGTCCAGTCAGGGGCGGCACCGCGGTGTCGTGGTGCTTGACCCATCGGTCAGTGACGCGGCGCTGCAGGACATGCATGCGCTGGGGGTGCGGGGCGTGCGCTTTAACCTGGTTTCACCGGTGGGTGACAGCCTGAATGGGCTGAACGGCCAGGACACGCTGAACAGCTTTCATGCGCTGGCGCCTCGCCTGCATGCACTCGGCTGGCACGTGCAGTGGTACGCCCGCCCGGAGGATTTGTCCGCCATCGCGGGCCTGCATGCCACCAACCCGGTGCCCGCCGTGCTTGATCACCTGGCGGGCCTGCATGCGGGCCTGCCCTCAGGCCATGCGGCCTGGCAGTCGTTGGCGCAACTGGCGGAGCAGGGCGCCTGGGTCAAGCTGTCGGGCTGGTACCGCTTGCGTGCCGCATCGCCTTATGAGGCACTGGATGATTCGATCCGGAAAGTGGCGCAGCTGTTTGAACGGCGCATGGTCTGGGGCTCGGACTGGCCGCACACGGCTTTCGCACCGGATGCCATGCCGGCTTACGCGAGTACGTGGGCGCCCGTGGCGCGTGCCCTGTCTGCGGCGCAAAAAAGCCATGCATGGGAGCGGGCGCCCTCGATGCTGTATGCCTGAGCGGCTCCTGGCGCGGCAACGGGCGTGGAGTGGCTTAAAATCACGGGTTAAGCCATTTTTAACCGGAGTCTTCCATGTCTAAAAAAATCAGAGTCGAAGCCGACATCTGCGCCCCCAAGCCAATCCCTCCCAAGGGCTACACCCTGACTTCTGGCCGTGGCCAAAAAATCAGCCTTGAGCGCGGCACGGCAACCCGCAGCAAGAAGAACCCCGGCAAGCGCGCCAAAAAGGGCGGCTAAGCCCTGATGCCATTGGGCAGCCTGATCCCAGGCTGCCGTCACCCGGATACCCTGGCTTCGCGCAGGGGCCGGGTTCGTCGGGCAGGGGTGTTGCGGCCGTGGGCCTGAGCCCTCGTGACCATTCGACAAGCCCCCGCATCCTGACTCGCCGTATTCCAGCAGCCCTTGCCTGCATACCGGCCAAAGTACAAATCGCTCATTTCAAGAACCAAATCGGCCTCTAGCCCATAGTTGGTGAGCGCAAGCAATGGAATGGACGCCCCCACCCTAAACGGTATTGCGATGTGCCAAAGTGGAGCTGCGTAGCAACCACTTATAGATGTTTCCGTAACTCATGACACCACACCGTTCGGGCTGAGCCTGGCCTGAGCTTGTCGAAGTGTCGAAGCCCAACGACCAAGTTCAGGGCGAACGGTAGCGAAGTGCCCGATGCAGTCGCCTTGAAACGCTTGGCCGAACATGAAAAGCTGCCGCTCCGACTGTCGATGGCCAACATGAAACGACCTGAACAGCGCTTGCGCAATACCGGCTTGACGCTGCGCGTAGTGCTTCCGATGCAAAGGGATTCAGGCAGCCAGCGGCTCGATGGTCTGCGTTGTACCTTGCTCAACCGCTCGCCGTATCGCTGCCACAACGCATAAGTTAATGGTTGCATCCAGCAATGACACGATGGGTAACTCCTCGCTGCGAATTATTTTTGCGAAGTGCTTCAATTGGCAGAGAAAAGGATCTGCGCGCTGTGCGGGATGTGACTCCACAACAAACGGCGCAGCCCACCCTTGTGAAGAGTCGGCGCTGCGCCACAGTTGCATGGAAGGCACGGACAACGAACCGGCAGTGCCAGTGATGAAATAGCAGTCTTCGTTCTGGCAGGTGAAATTGGAGTTTTCGCCGGAGGTTAAATCCCAGGACCAGGGGCTGACAGCAGCGTCCGAGAGGCTGATGGTCACCAGGGCACCGCTGTCAAAAGACAGAACCACAGCCGCCGTGTCTTCCACAGCGTGTCCTCTCGTCCGATTGCTGGCCATGGCTTGAACCCGAACGACATCGCCACAGGCGGGTTGCAAGATGTATCGCAACGAATCGAGGTCATGAATTCCGTTGATGATCAATGGCCCGCCACCGGGTTCCGTGCGCCATGCCTGCTGGAAATAGCTGTCGGGTTTGCGTACAAAATAATGACCATGCGCGGCCACAATGCGTCCCAGAAGTCCCTGCTCAACCACCTTGCGGGCAGCGCTCAGAATGGGGTTGTGCCGGCGATGGTGACCCACCAGCACTGGGACGTTGCGGCTGCGCGCTGCCGCCGCCATCTGCAGGGCGCTGGCAACCGTGTCTGAAACCGGCTTTTCGACCAGCACTGGAATGTTGTTCCCGACGCATGTCAGCACACCGGCAAGATGCAAGGCATTGGGCGTGGCAAGAAGAACACCGTCAATCTGACTTTGCTTGAACAGGGTTTCCAGATCTGGATACCACGGAACCCCCTTCTCGCGCGCCAGGTCTGTACAAGCTGGCGCGGGATCGACGATGGCCCCAAGCCGAATGGTTGAAGCCAGCTCTGGCCCGGATAACAGCTCAATGTGCTTACGCCCAATGGCCCCTGCGCCAACCACGGCGATGCGTAGTCCCTCAGCCATGCCAACTCCTTTAAGTAGCTTCGACGGCCCTCTTGAGGTAGGCCAGACTGCGTATCAAGGCGAGTTCCTCGTCCTGCTGACCGTCGCGATACGAAGGATGCAGGTAGTCGATTTCTACCGCCAGCAAACCCGTGTAGTGCGCGTCACGCAGCACATCAAGAATCTCTGGAAGTTCCACCAGGCCTTGTCCCAGGGGCACGCTGGGCCAGGTCTTGAAGAGCGCGGGATCTCCGCGCTGGGGCAGCACGTCCTTGATATGGGTGGCCTTGATATAAGGGGCCAGCTTCCGGGCAACAGACACCGGATGCTCGAACATGCGCAGGTTGTTGGCGGTGTCAAAACAGACACCCAGCCAGGGCGAATCCAGCGTTGTCATCAGGTCCAGCATTTCATCGGCCAGCAAATCAATGTGGTTTTCGATCGCCATCACAACGCCGTGCTGCTCGGCGGATGCCAGCAAGGGTGTGAGCAAATGGACCAGCCCGCGTTTGTGCTCGGCCCACGAGGCGGGGCGCGTGCGGCGGCCGCCCGCGCAAATGCGCATCACCGAACTGCCCAGTTTTTCGGCAACGGCCAAATGCCGTTTCAGATCCAGTGCAGCCTCCGCATTGGTGCCGGAGCAAAGCCCATTCGGGTGACCCCAGGCCCAGACCCGTTCGAGCTTGCGCGCATCCAGTTCAATGCGAAGACGCTCTATCAGGCCCGGCTCGTCAAACGCAATGAAGCAAGACTCCAGTGACACGCCCGCCACGCCCATGCTCTGGGCTTTGTCCAGAAAGTCCCAGACGCTGATGCGGCTTCCGGGATCCTGTTCAAGGCCCGCGTAATGTTCGCCAAAGTAGCGGTGATAGCAATAGGAATCAATGGCGATCTGCATGGTGAAGGAATGCCCCGTTATTTTTTGACGGCTGCCTTGGCTGCCACACTGGCGCCCACACCGGCATTCAGGGGCGGCAAGGTTTCGATCACGACCTGTTTGCCGTCCCTGACTTCCACCAGGAAGCTCTCGCGGTCAAGGTCGCCCTTGTCGTCATACGTCAGGTCCATCAGCAACCCGGGGTGCTGTTTGGCCGACAAGTGAACGTTTTTCATGGCGGCGGCGAAGGCCTTGCGGTCAAACTTGCCCACCTTTTCGGTCACGGCCTTGATGGTGTACACGCCGATATAGCCCTTGATGGCGTTATGGTTCGGCTTGATGCCGTATTCCTTCTCGAACTTGTGGCTCAAGGCGCGAATCGCCGGATTGCTGGCATCCGTCGTCAGGCCCACATGTCCACGGACGCCGTTGGCAGCAGGGCCGGCCAGGTCGATGACTTTCTGCTCGACGATGGTGGTCTCGCCCATGATGGGTTTGGTCACGTTCTGCTTGCGCACCTCGCGCAGGAACCGAGCCGACTCTTCTTCGGTCATGTACGGAAATATCACGTCAGCATCTGATTGCTTGACCTTGAGGACCACACTTGAAAAGTCAATTTGCCCCTGTTCGGTCGAGACATCCGCCGCAATTTTGACATTGCGTTTCTGCAGCTCCTTGAGGATGGCATCCCGCCCGCCTTTGCCAAAGTCGGTGTTCGCGTAAACGATGGCGACAGACTTGGCCTTCAGTCCATCCACCACGTAGCGGGCTACCTTGGGCATGCTGTTGGCTTGGGCAAACGACGTGCGGAACACATACGGGTTGCCCTGCTGGGTAATCACGCTGGCTTCGGCGGCCGTGAAGTTGGGGATCTCGGCCTTGCGCGTTTCACCTGCGCTGACAATCATCGAGCCCGAAAAGCCGGGGCCCATGACCACATAGGCATCCTCATCGGCGGCCTTGGCGGCCAGCCCCTTGGCCACGCCAGGGTTTGACTGGGTATCGGACGTTTTAAACACGATCTTGCGCCCGAGGATGCCTCCGGCCGCATTGATCTCCTTGGCCGCCAGCTCGGTGCCATTGCTGAACATGGTGCCCGACGTGGCGCCCGCACCGGAAAGCTCGACGATTTTCACGATGTTGACGGTTTGCCCTGTCGATTGCGCCAGGCAGGTTTGAGTCGCCGCAACGACGAGGGCGCCTGTGAGTGCAAAAACCAGTTTTTTCATTGCGTCTGTCTCCAAAAGTGAGGTTGAACAAGTCACAGGCCGAGTTCGCCTGCGCCAGTTTTTGGAATATTACTCTATTTGAGGCAGTGTTCCAAATTGGTATTTACACCTAAATTTTGATTCCATCTGTTTTTGGGAATGTTCTAAATATCCTATGATCAGCGCCATCGTGCCCCACACCGACGGGCACCCCGGATCAAAATTTTTGGAAATTCATGAGCAGCAACCTGCCAAGAGGCTTCGCGATTGTCGAATTACTGGCACATCACCCCGATGGTCTTGCGTTACACGCGATCTCGGAGCGGCTTAACCTCCCACGCAGCGCAGCGCACCGCTTCATGGCGGAACTGGTGTCCCTGGGCTACGTTCGGCAACCCCATGAGCAGGGCCCCTACAAGCTCACGCTCAAGCTGGTATCCAACGCGCTGGTGTATCTCTCGGGCAGCGGCATCGTTGATCTGGCCCAACCCATGCTCGATCAATTGGCCCAAAGCTCGGGCGAACTGGTGCGCATGTGTGTCGTGGATGCGGACGGATTGGTGTGGGTGGCCAAATCGCAAGGTGCGCGTAGCGGCTTGCGTTATGACCCGGATTCCGGCGCTCAGGTGCAGCTGTTTTGCAGCGCGAATGGCCATGCGTGGCTGGCGAACTTCACCGATCAAAAGGCCCTGGAGTTAGTGGCAAAACAGGGATTTGGGAAGCCGGGTGAATTCGGGCCCACAGCGCCGGCAACGATCCAGGAGCTTTTGACGTGTATTCACACGGCGCGTGAGCAAGGGTATGCCATCGTTCACGAGAGCTTTGAGAAAGGCACATCGGCCATTGCTGCGCCCGTGCGGCATCCCGGAAATCAACAGGTTGTAGCCTGCGTGAGCATTGCGGGACCCAGCATCAGAATGACGCCGGAACGCATGACGGAGCTTGCGCCCAAACTGTTGTCCACGGCAAATGACCTTTCCAAGGTCAGCGGGACCATCAAGATGATGACATCGTGACGCGCAAACTATGAGTTAAGTCGCAGCTCACATCACGCACATCACATATTGCGCCGGTACTGCCCGCCCACCTCAAACAGCGCATTGGTGATCTGCCCCAGCGAGCAGACACGCACCGCGTCCATCAGCACTTCAAACACGTTTTTGTTTTCAATCACGGCCTGCTGCAGGCGCTTGAGCTGTTTGGGGGCTTCCTTGGCGTGGCGTTTGTGGAAGTCCTCCAGGCGCTTGAGCTGGCTCTTCTTTTCTTCGTCGGTCGAGCGTGCCAGTTCCAGCTTGTCCTGCACGGCGTCGCCATGCGGGTTGCGGAAGGTATTGACGCCGATGATGGGCAGCTCGCCCGTGTGCTTGAGCATCTCGTAGTGCATGGACTCGTCCTGGATGCGGCCGCGTTGGTAGCCGGTCTCCATCGCGCCCAGTACGCCGCCGCGCTCGGCGATTCTTTCAAACTCGGACAGCACGGCTTCTTCGACCAGTTCGGTGAGCTCTTCAATGATGAAGGCGCCCTGTGACGGGTTTTCGTTTTTGGCCAGGCCCCACTCGCGGTTGATGATGAGCTGGATCGCCATGGCGCGGCGCACCGAGTCTTCGGTCGGCGTGGTGATGGCTTCGTCGAACGCGTTGGTGTGCAGGCTGTTGCAGTTGTCGTAAATCGCAATCAGTGCCTGCAGTGTGGTGCGGATGTCGTTGAACTGGATTTCCTGCGCGTGCAGGCTGCGGCCCGAGGTCTGGATGTGGTATTTGAGCTTCTGGCTGCGCTCGTTGGCGCCGTATTTTTCCTTCATCGCCACGGCCCAGATCCTTCGGGCGACTCGGCCCATCACGGTGTACTCGGGGTCCATGCCGTTGGAGAAGAAGAAGCTCAGGTTGGGCGCGAAGTCGTCAATGTGCATGCCGCGCGCCAGATAGCCTTCGACAAAGGTAAAGCCGTTGGACAAGGTGAAGGCGAGCTGCGAGATCGGGTTGGCGCCGGCTTCGGCGATGTGGTAGCCGGAGATGGACACGCTGTAGAAGTTGCGCACGCGGTTGTGCACAAAGTACTCGGCGATGTCGCCCATCACCTTGAGGCTGAACTCGGTTGAGAAGATGCAGGTGTTCTGCCCCTGGTCTTCCTTGAGGATGTCGGCCTGCACCGTGCCGCGCACGTTTTCCTGCACCCATTCGCGGATCTTGAGGCTTTCAGTATCGGTGGGTTCGCGCCCGTTGTCGGCGCGGAACTTGTCCATGTTCTGGTCAATGGCCGTGTTCATGAACATCGCCAGGATGCTGGGCGCCGGCCCGTTGATGGTCATCGAGACGGAGGTCGCCGGGTTGCAGAGGTCAAAGCCGCTGTAGAGCACCTTCATGTCGTCGAGCGTGGCAATGCTCACGCCCGAGTTGCCGACCTTGCCGTAGATGTCGGGCCGCAGATCCGGGTCGTTGCCATAAAGCGTGACCGAGTCGAAGGCGGTGGACAGGCGTTTGGCCGGCATGCCTTCAGACAGCAGGCGAAAGCGCTTGTTGGTGCGAAACGGGTCGCCTTCACCGGCAAACATGCGGGTCGGGTCCTCGCCTTCGCGCTTGAAGGCAAAGGTGCCGGCCGTGTAGGGATAGCTGCCGGGCACGTTGTCCAGCATCAGCCATTTGAGGATTTCGCCGTGATCTTCGTACTGGGGTAGTGACACTTTGCGGATGGGGGTGCCGGACAGTGACCTGGTGATCAGGGCGGTGCGGATTTCCTTGTCGCGGATTTTCACCACGTACTCGTCACCGGCGTAGGCCTTCTGCATTTCAGGCCATTGCGCCAGCAGCTTGCGGGCGCTGGGGTCTTGCTCCAGCTCGCGGGTTTGAGCCAATTCAATCACGGCTTCGCCGGCCTTGGCCCGATCGGGCTTTTCCCGTGCCAGCATGGCGGCGGCGGCACGCAGTTGCTGGATCTCGCGGGCCAGCCGGGCCTGCTCGTGACCGCGCTTTTTATAGTCGCGAACCGTCTCGGCAATCTCCGCCAGGTAGCGGATGCGGGCGGCGGGCACCACCGGGGTCTGGTTGGTGCTGTGGCGTACATTGACTGGCGGCAGGCTGCCCTCGCCCAGCTTCAGGCCCAGTGCCGCCAGGCGCGGCTTGATCGACTGGTAGAGCGCGGTCACGCCGTCGTCGTTAAAGCGCGCGGCCATGGTGCCAAACACCGGCATCTCGTCGGCGGGGGTGGTCCAGGCCTCCTTGTTGCGCTGCACCTGCTTGGAGACATCGCGCAGCGCATCCAGCGCGCCCTTGCGGTCGAACTTGTTGATGGCGATGAACTCGGCAAAGTCCAGCATGTCGATTTTTTCAAGCTGGCTGGCGGCGCCGTACTCGGGCGTCATCACATACATGGGCACGTCCACGTGCGGCACGATGGCGGCATCGCCCTGGCCAATGCCCGAGGTTTCGACGACGATCAGGTCAAACCCGGCGGATTTGCAGGCGGCAATCACTTCCGGCAGCGCCTTGCTGATCTCACTGCCGAATTCGCGCGTGGCCATCGAACGCATGAAGATTTTCGGTCCCGCAGACCAGGGGTTGATCGCATTCATGCGGATGCGGTCGCCCAGCAGCGCGCCGCCGCTCTTGCGGCGCGAGGGGTCAATGCTGATGACGGCGATGCGCAGCTGGTCGTTCTGGTCCAGCCGCAGGCGGCGGATCAACTCGTCAGTGAGTGAGGACTTGCCGGCGCCGCCGGTGCCGGTGATACCCAGGACCGGTATCTTTTTTGTAGCAGCCTGCGCCCGTAATGTCTCGACCAAAGCCGGATCGGCCTGGTCGTTCTCGAGGGCGGTCATCAGCTGGGCCAGCGCCCGCCAGTTCATCTCGCCGTGGCCTTCAATGGCCTTGATATTTTTCGGAGCGAAGCCGGTCAGGTCCTTGTCGCAGCGCATCACCATCTCGCCAATCATGCCGGCCAGACCCATCTTCTGGCCGTCTTCGGGGCTGTAGATGCGGGTGACGCCATAGGCATGCAGTTCACGGATCTCTGGCGGCACGATCACGCCGCCGCCGCCGCCGAACACCTGGATGTGCTCGCCACCGCGTGCCTTGAGCAGATCCACCATGTACTTGAAGTACTCCACATGGCCGCCCTGGTAGCTGCTGATGGCAATGCCCTGGGCGTCTTCCTGCAGGGCGGCGGTGACCACCTCGTCCACACTGCGGTTGTGGCCCAGGTGGATGACCTCGGCGCCCATGCCTTGCAGAATCCGCCGCATGATGTTGATGGCGGCGTCGTGCCCGTCAAACAGGCTGGCAGCCGTGACAAAGCGTACCTTGTGGGTGGGGCGGTAGTTGGCAAGGGCCTTGTACTCTGCGGACAGGTCAGTCATGGTCTTCGTCTCCGGGATCAATATGGGGTTGACGGGCATCAGATACCTGTCAACTTACTTGACGTTTACGTAAACGTCAATCATACCGGCTTTGACAAAAAAAGGACACCTGGGTGACCTGACGCAGGAAAACCAGAAAAGCGACTGTTTATTTGTACAGCTTGTACGGTCGGCGGCCCGCAAAGACCGACTTATGCGCCATACAGATACTTGGGCAGCCACAAGGTCATCCCCGGCCAGAGGTACATGAACACCATGCACAGGATGACGATCAGCATGTAAGGCATCATGCCGGCGAAGATCTGGTTGATGGTCACGTGCGGTGGTGAAACCCCTTTCAGATAGAAAGCGGACATGGCGACCGGCGGCGACAGGAAGGCGGCTTGCAGGTTGACGAACACCAGCACGCCCCACAGGATGGGATCAATCTGGAAGTGCTGCAGCAAGGGCAGGAAGATGGGCACGAAAATCACGATGATCTCGGTCCACTCCAGCGGCCAGCCCAGTATGAAGATAATGGCCTGCGACAGCAGCAGGAATTGCAGCGGCGACAGGTTCATGCCCAGCACCCATCCTTCCACGACCCGCTGGCCACCCAGCAGGGCAAACACGGCCGAGAACAGCGCCGAACCCACAAACAGCCAGCACACCATCGAAGTGGTCTTGGCGGTGAGAAATACGGCCTCCTTGATGCGCTGGAAGTTCAGCGTGCGTGCCTGCCAGCCCATGAGAAAGGCGCCTGCCGCCCCGACGGCCGCCGACTCGGTGGCCGTGGTGATGCCGAACAGAATGACGGCCAGCACCATGAAAGTCAGGATCGCCAGCGGCATGACCGAGGACACCAGCAGCCGCAGAATCTCGAACTGCTCGGCATCGAAGCGCCAGTAGTACCAGGCCAGCAGCAAAAAGGACACACCGCAGGCAACCCAGAAGCCGGTGTAAAAGGCTGCCGGTACGGCCTCGGTCTGCGGCCCTTGCGCCGACGCGTCGCCGAACTGCTGCATGGGCTCGTCTTTCGCTGCGGGCTCAGCCCCCCCGGCAGCGTCGGGGGCGGACAGTTCCTGCAAGCCACCGGCGCCGGGAGGCTCCTGAACGTCACCGGAACCCGGGGGTTCCTGGATGTCCGAGGCGCCGGGCGGTTCCTGCACGCCAGCAGCAGGTGCAGCAGACGGGGCCGGGCTGGCCTGGGCTGGCTGAGCCACCCGGGACACGTTGTTGCCTTCCTGGGAGTGAATCACCACGTACCACCACACCGTGCCTAGCGTGGCCAGCGTCAGCATCAGCGGCGCCAGGGACATCGCCAGGGCGCGCGCCAGCAGCCCCCAGGTGATCCTCATGCCGTCCACACTGGCACGCAATGCCCGGGCCGGGGCCGCCACGGCAGACAGCAGAGCGGGCAGCATGCGGCGCGAGTAGGCGCTGGACACATGCGCAACCCAGGGCTGTGCCGGCACCTTTTGCTGCTCGGGTGGCAGCTTGGGGGCGACCTTCGGATTGATCAGGGCCCAGCCAATGATGTAGACAAGGTAAAGAAGCGCGAGAAAGAAGCCGGGGAACATGGCCGCAGCATAGAGTTTGACCACGGACTGGCCGGCCACCGCCGCATACACAATGATCATCACCGACGGCGGGATCAGGATGCCGAGCGTGCCTCCGGCAGTAATCACGCCGGCCGCCAGCCGCGTGTCGTAACCTGCATTGAGCATGGGCCGCATGGCGATCACACCCATCAAGACCACCACGGCGCCCACCAGGCCACTGGCGATGCCCCAGAAGGTGCAGATGATCAGGGTGGTGACGGCCAGCGAACCCGGCACGCTGCGAAACGCGAGCTGGACGCTGTGAAACATCTTGTCCACCAGCGCGCCGCGCTCCATCACATAGCCCATCAGCACAAAGAGCGGGATGGACAATAGCGTTTCGTTGGTCATTGCGCCGAAGGCGCGTTGCACCATCAGGTCGAAGATCCGGTTGTCCAGCCAATGTGCGGCAGGGTCGTAAAACGCCACATAGCCGAACAGCATGCCCAGCCCCATCAGGGTAAAGGCGGTCGGGAACCCCATCATGATGACCACCACGATGAGGCACAACATGGTCATGCCGAGTGCTGCATTGCTCATGACTTATCCCCTCATCCCTTTGGACTTTTCAATGGCCAGCTGCCGCGCCTCTTCGTCGACGAACTCGCTGCTGGCGAGTTGCTGTGCCACCACGTCGGATTCCTGGGCGTCCTTCAGGCGCGGCGTCCAGACGCCGGTACGAATACATACGAGGCAGCGGAGCATCTCTGCAAGGCCTTGCATCAACACGATGCCGCCCGCAACCGGAATGACGAATTTGAAGGGGTAGAGTGGAATCGGATCGGCGTTGAAGGTCTGTTCATTCATCGCCAGCGAATCCTGAAAATAAGTCCATCCGGCCCAGGTGAGTGCCGCAATGCCGGGAGTGAAAAACAGCAGGTACAGCACAAAGTCCAGCATGGCCTGGGTGCGCGGTTTCATGCTGCCATAAAAGAAGTCGCCGCGTACGTGGCCGTCATGCGCCAGGGTGTAGGCCCCGCCCAGCATGAACAGCGTGCCGTACAGCATGTTGTTGGCGTCATAAATCCAGGCCGTCGGTGCGTTGAGCGCGTAGCGCTTGAAGACCTCGGCGCAAACCAGAAGCATCAGCGCCACGATGAGCCAGGCCCCTGCCTTGCCCACCCAAGTGCTGATGCGGTCAGCCGTGTGAAGAAGTCGTTGAACGTTCATGAAAATACTCGTTCGCTCATTGTGGGCTGCACAAAACAAAACCAGCCATCCAGAATAACCGGACGGCTGGCGTACTCAAAAAGAATTCAAGAAAAATATCAGGATCAGGCTTTTTTCTTGCCGAAGTAGTGGTTGTAGGCCATCTTGAAATCGACCGAGTAGTCGCTCTGCCACTGGCCGGCGCGCTGGGCAAACGCCTTCTGCGAATCGATGACCCTCTTGAACAGCGCGTTCTCGCCGCTCTTGGCGGCGACGATCTTGTCCCAGGCGGCGAGCTGCGCGCGCAGGACTGCATCGGGCGTCTTGTAGAACTTGACGCCGGCCTTCTTCAGCTCGATGTAGTCCTGCGAATTGCGTTCGATCGCCTTCCAGCTCATGTCGGCGCTGGCGGCCTGCACCGCGTAGTCGATGATGGCCTTGAGTTCGGCCGGCAGCGCGTTGTACTTGCCCTTGTTGAACAGGATCTCGAACTGCTCGCCGCTCTGGTGGAAGCTTTGCAGCATGCAGTTCTTGGCCACGTCCTGAAAGCCGAGCGCGCGGTCGCTCGACGCGTTGTTGAACTCGGCCGCGTCGATCAGGCCGCGGTCCAGCGCCGGCACGATCTCGCCGCCGGGCAGCGGATTCACCGCCGTGCCCATCGCGGTGAAGATGTCCACCGACAGGCCGACCGTGCGGAACTTCAGGCCCTTCATGTCCTCGACCTTGGCCACCGGCTTCTTGAACCAGCCGAGCGGCTGCGTCGGCATGGGGCCGTACAGGTAAGACACGACGTCCATGTTGAGCGCCTTGTAGATCTCATCGAGCAGCGCCTTGCCGCCGCCATAGTTGTGCCAGGCCAGCACCATGTTCGCATCCATGCCGAAGCCCGGTCCCGAGCCCCACAGCGCCAGCGCCGTGTTTTTGCCGTAGTGATAGGCCACCACGCCATGACCACCGTCCAGCGTGCCCTTGTTGACGGCTTCCAGCAACTGGAATGCCGGCACCACGGCACCGGCGGGCAGCACTTCAATCTTCAGGCGGCCGCCGGCCATGTCATTGACCTTTTTGGCGAAGTCGTTGGCGTACTCGTGGAAGATGTCCTTGGCGGGCCAGGTACTCTGGAAACGGAATGACGTGGTTTGCGCCATTGCCACCATGGGGGCGGACATCGCGCCGGCTGCGACCGCTGCCCCTTTGAGCAGGCTGCGTCTACGGGGGCTTTTGCTCTCAGTCATGACTTGTCTCCTGTGGTTAAGAACATCAGAGTACTTATCATTCGGTATTACCGGGTACGGAGACAGAGGGTTTTTACCAACAGGCGTACTTGAGGGCTTCCAGCCCGGGTGACGCCGTCTGGTGGTCAGTGTTTGCCAGCCTGGGAGGCAGGAGTCCGGCTCAATATCGGCATGCGGCGGGCCAGCCACATGCCCGCGGCCATGGCGGCTACAAACAGGATGATGTCCATGCCGCCGGTGAGCAAGGAGGCCAGTGCCGGGCCGGGGCAATAGCCTGCCAGTCCCCAACCTGCGCCAAACAGCGCCGCACCCAGCACCAGCTTGAAGTCGATGTCCCGGCGTGTGGGTAACTGGAAGGCCTCGGCGAACCAGGGTTTGCGGTCTGGATGGTGACGCGAGGGGGGTGTGATGGCAAATGCCAGCAGGGTCACCAACAGGGCGCCGCCCATGACGAAAGCCAGGCTCGGGTCCCACGGGCCAAAGCGTGCCGCATCGGCGAGGCCGCCGACATTGAGAAAGCCGATGACTTTGGCCGGTTGCGTCATGCCCGAGATGACCAGTCCGGTCGCAAACAGTGCGCCGGCGATGAATGCCGCCATTATTTTTTTGATCATTTAGCCATCCCGCCCTTTATTTGATTGCGTAAGCAGCTATAAAAACTGTAGCGGCTCCAGTGCTCATGAAAACCAGCGTGGCCATTAGTGAGCGGGCGGAGCGGCGCCCCAGCCCGCACACGCCATGCCCGCTGGTGCAGCCTGAGCCCAGCACGGCGCCAAAACCCACCAGCAGGCCGGCCGTCACCAGCCGTGCCGCCGGCCGCCATGGTGCGGCGGGTATTTGCAGCCAGGCCGTCACTGCGGCGCCTGCCACGACCAGCCCCAGCAAAAACGCCCAACGCCAAGCCGTCTCGGCTTGTGCCGGGCCCAGCACAGCCGCCGCAATGCCGCTGATGCCCGCTACCCGCCCCAGCGAAGCGAGCAACAGCCAGCTGGACAGGCCAATCAGCAGGCCGCCCAGAAGGGGTTGGAGAAAAGACGAGGTCAGCAGGGTCATGAGCGGTGATGTGATTGAAAAGCGGGGGTTGAATATATACTCTATGGAGTATATTGCAACATTCAAAAATTCTCAGGAATACAAAGATGTCCCGACTTGCAGACCCCGTCAAGAAAAAAGCCTTGTGCGCCCGCCTGGCGCGGGTGGAGGGGCAGTTGCGCGGCGTGCAGCGGCTGATTGAAAGTGACATGGATTGCGAAAAAATTGCGCAGCAGCTGTCGGCTTCCCGCAAGGCGCTGGACAAGTCATTTTTCACGATGGTGGGCTGCATGATTGAGCAGGGTGATTTGCCGGCCGACCATGTGGCCGACATGCTGGCCAAATTCGCCTGAGCTTTGATCCTTAACGCAAGAAGTCAAGCCATGAAACCCATCCAGCTCTTTGATCCGGCATCCAGCACCTACACCTATGTGCTGTTTGACGAGGCCACGCGCGAAGCCTTGATCATCGACCCTGTGGACGAACAGGTCGAGCGCGATCTGGCCGTGCTGCGTGAGTACGGCCTCAAGCTACTGTGGACGGTGGAAACCCATGCCCATGCCGACCACATCACCAGCGCGGGCCTGTTGGCCGAGTACGCCGGCGCCACAACCGCTGCACCTCAGGGCTGCGGCATCACGACCGCGGCGGTGCAACTCAGCGACGGCGATGTACTGCAGTTTGGCGCAGAGCGGATCAAGGCCTTGCACACGCCCGGCCACACGGCCGGCAGCATGAGTTTTGTCTGGCGCGAGCATGTGTTTACCGGCGATACGCTGCTGATCAACGGCTGCGGCCGCACCGATTTCCAGTCGGGCAGCTCGGAGGCCCTGTACCGCAGCTTGACCCAGGTGCTGTTTGCCCTGCCCGACGACACCACGGTCTGGCCCGGCCATGACTACCAGGGGCGCACGCACTCCACCATCGGACAGGAGAAAACCACGAACGCGCGCGTGGCCGGCAAAACAATGGAACAATTCGTAGCCACCATGAACGAACTCCATCTCCCCAAACCCAAGCGCATCGACGAAGCCGTGCCCGCCAACCTCAGCTCGGGCCTGCGCCACGATGCCGGAGCCTCACAGGGCGACTCCGGGCATCGCAGCGCCTTGATGCAGGTCCGCCCCACCCAAGGCTACGCCGGCGACGTGTCGCCGCAACTGGCCTGCGCCTGGTGGCAGTCGGGCGAGGCCGTGCTGGTCGACGTGCGCACCGATGCCGAGCGCGAGTGGGTCGGTTTTATTCCCGGCGCCGTGCCGCTGGCCTGGAAGCAATGGCCAGGCATGGCCTTGAACCCGGCCTTTGATGAGCAACTCAAGGCCGCCGTGCCGGCCGGCAAAAAAGTGGTGATGCTGTGCCGCAGCGGCGTGCGCTCCATCGCCACGGCCAAACGTGCGACCGAACTGGGCATGGAGGCTTACAACATTCTTGAGGGTTTCGAGGGCGACCCGGACGATCAGGCGCACCGTGGCAGGCGGGGTGGCTGGCGCTTTTCTGGCCTGCCCTGGCGGCAGGGTTGAACGCCTAATTACAAAGTATCAGCTGGTTACAGTTGTGGTAGCAAGATTTACCGCCATACGCCAGTTTCTTTGCTTGATATTGGCTTACCCCTGTCATTTCTGACAGGGGTAAGCGCGTATCAATTCGTTAGAAAGTTTTCAATGAGGTTGTTTTCCATCAACGGAGCAACCCCATGCAAACACTTGAACGCCACCCCGAGCTCCCCCCCAAAGCCTATCGTGAACCACCGCTGCTGCCGCGCCTGCGCGAGCGCCTGGACAAGCAGTTCATGCCGCACTGGAACACGCAGTGGGGTGGCAAATGCATTCTGCACGGCCGAAACCAGGGCCCCGACGCGATACGGCTGGATGGCAACGATTACCTGAACATCTCCGGGCATCCGGATATCGTTCGCGCGCAAATCGCCACCTTGCGCCGCGACAACGACAGCGTGATCCAGTCGGGCGCTTTCCTGCTCGACGCGCACCCTTCGCGCCGGCTGGAGGCTTCCCTGGCGGCCTGGATCGGCAAGGAAGACGGCTTTATCTGCCAGTCCGGCTATGCGGCCAACGTCGGTTTGCTGCAGGCGATCGCCGATGAGCAGACGCCGGTCTACCTCGACACCCTCGCCCATACCTCGCTATGGGAAGGGGTGCGTGCCGCGCGCGCACCGGCCCATGCGTTTCGCCACAACGACCCGGATCATCTGTCGCGCATGATTGCCCGCAACGGGCCCGGCATCGTGGTGGTGGATTCGGTGTACAGCACCACGGGGGCCTTATGCCCGCTGGTCGAGATGGTGGACGTGGCGGAGCAGCATGGCTGCACCATCTTGGTTGATGAGTCGCATTCGCTGGGCACCCATGGCCCGCAGGGGGCCGGTCTGTGCGCCGAGCTCGGACTGGTGGACCGGGTGCACTTCATCACCGCCAGTCTGGCCAAGGCCTTTGCGGGGCGGGCCGGCTTCTTCACGGTGCCGGCGGAGTTGCGCTACTACGTGCTGCACCACAGCTACCCCAATATTTTCAGCTCATGCCTGTTGCCCCATGAAATCGCCGGCCTGGCGGCGACGCAGGGCGTCATCCGCGCCAGTGACGAAGCACGTCAGCGCCTGCACGCCAACACGCGGCGCCTGCGCGCCAGTTTGTCGGACATGGGTTACCCGATTCATCAGGGCAGCCAGCAGATCATTTCACTGGAGGCCGGGACCGAGCCGGACACCATGGCGCTGCGCGACCGGCTGGAGGAACGCCACGTGTTCGGCGCGATATTCTGTGCGCCGGCCACCAGCCGTAATCGCGCCATGGTCAGGCTGACGCTTAATGCCGGTTTGACGGAGTCGGAGCTGGACCAGATCGAGAAGGTGGCGCGCGAAGTCGCACCCATCGTCAAGCCCTGGGACTGGCCGATTGCCCGGCGTGCCCGCAGCGGGCAGGTGCTGGCCTGAATTTCTATTCCTGCAGGGTTCTTTCGCCGCGGGAGGCGAGAAAGCGCTCATGGCTGAGCGTTGGGCCAGGGCAATGCGCGCCATCGACAGGGAACATCGCGGCATACAGGGCCGGATCGGACCCCAGGGCCAGCGCCACCTGCGGCTGGGGTTTCTGGCTGGACCCCAAGGCCTGCTGCAACTCCAGATCGATGAGCTTTTGCCCGGCGCGAATCTCGGCCACCGTGTCTGCCGGCCAGCCCTGGGACTCGGCCATCTCGGCCAGCTCATGGAGCTTGTCGGCCGGCTCCAGCTGCAGCCAGACGGCCTGGCCTTGGGAGTTCAGTGCCAGCACCCCAAAGGGTGCGCCAATCACCATATGCTCGACCCACTGTTGCCGGCGCGCCAGGGCGTCGAGGTCGCCGGCCACCGACGGGTTGCGCAAGGTGGCGTGCTGCTCGCGGGAGAGTGTGCTGCGCCAGGTGTTCTGATGCCGGATATTGGGCAGGTTGAGCAGATGCTGGATGGCTTTGGTCAGGCGCAGGCGGATATCGGGTGACTGCTTGGGGATGTACTGCTCGATCAGGCCCCGGTTAAACGCCGAGACCGCAAGCTGCTCGTCGGCCCGGCCGGTGAGCAGGACGCGCGAGCCCGCCCAGTCCACCAGTTCGCTGAGCACGCGCAGGCCGCTCATGGCCGGCATGGAGTAGTCGACCACGCAGGCATGCGTCAGCTCAAACCGGGCCATGCCGTCATCGCGCCAGTACTGCAGGATCTGGGGGATCAAGGCCTGGCCTTGATGCCAGCGGTTGATGATTTCCTGCTGCCTCCACGCATCGGCCTCCCAGCGGGGCGGCTCCTGCTGCAGCATATGGATGCAGTCCACCGGCTGCAAAAACAGGCGCACATACCAGTCTGGCGGCATGACCTGGGCCAGCATTTCCAGGTAGTCCGGGTCGTCGTCAAGAAAGACAACACCTCCGGGGCGACGATAGAGTGGAAAAGACATGGTGCGCAATTCAGTGGTGGTTTACAAAGTCAGCTGGATCGGGCGTGCCCTGGCTTGCAATGGGCAACTCAATGGTAAAGATGGCGCCCACTGCATATTCTGATTTCACTTGAATGCTGCCATTCGCACTGTGCACCACTTGCTCGCAAAAAGCCAATCCAAGGCCATGTCCCGTGCCCTGGTCGCTGGAAAAAAAAGGTTTGAAAATCTTCGGCAGCAAGGCCGCGTCAATCCCCATGCCCTGATCGGCAATGCTGATCCGCCCCCGGCCGTGGTGGACACCCACGTCAATGCACAGGGCGCCATGGGCCAGTTTCGAGTTGGCGGCCATCAGGGAGTGCAGGGCGTTTTTGATCAGGTTGTCGAGCACCTGGGAAAACTGGGTGTAGGACGAGAGGAACAGGAAGTCCTGGTGGATGGTCACTTTCACGCACTCCCGCTGGCGACTCGACTGGTAGGGGTAGTGCTCCGTCACGTCGTTGACCAGCTTGCCGGCCGGGATGAACTGGTCATAGCGGGGCAGCTGCAGCAGCTTGGCGTTCGCAATCTGGGTGTCGATCTGGTGGTTCATGTTGCGCACCAGGGTGTGCAGGCGCAGCGCCAGCTTGTCGAGCTGGAGCGCCCTCGGGTGTTCGGGCTGGCGCTGGACTTCCAGCTGGATAGCATCACCAATCAGCGCGGCCGTCGACAGCGGCGTGCGCAGCTCATGCGCCATGATGCCGATGGTGGTCAGCGTGTGGGCCAGATGTTCGCGCCGCAAGTTGGCCGAAGACACGCCCAGCAGCAGGGCGCAGCCCCAGCTGAAGCCGATCACCACCGCATCAATGGCGTGCTCGGCACCGGTCATGAAGGGACCGCTGGGCATGAGCCAGCGAAACAGCCCCCAGGCGATCAGGGCGCCGCTGACCGTTCCGAGGGTGGCGATACGCCAGTCCGTCAAATGGTAGTAAATCAAAATCATGGCGCAAACACTGGACAGCCAGACCGTGCCACTGGCATTGCTCAGGTACATCCAGCTGAAGAAAAGCGGAAGCTCGATCCAGGCAATGCTGCTCACCAGCACGCGCGTCATCTGGCTCGACAGGTCGCTGGTCACGGGTTTGAGCGTCAGGACCAGGCCCAGCGCACTCATCAGGCCGCGCAGCCAGGCGTTCTCGTAAGACTGAATCAGCCAATCCGACCAGATCCAGCCAAACAGGGGGTGCCCGACAAACAGCGACAAACCCAGCAGACGCAAGCGCCAGGGCGATGGATGCAGAATCGGCTCCAGGGGCGCGAGCATCCAGTGCACCAGAGGATGCTGTGAAAGCCATAACTGGAGACGGGCTTTTCTCAAGTTCTGAAAATCTCCGGTGAAACTTGCAGGCTGATCGATGACGCGTTTGACATTTGGCTGTAATTTGGTTGTATTGTCCCTGTTTTGTTCTAGGCGAGCCAATGCAACTACCTGCTAACTTTGACAGCGTCAGTCTGGACAGCGTCATGAGCGACTGGCTGAGTGCGCTGCGCGAATTTTCGGTGGAGGCCATCACGGTCCTGGGACCTGACCCTTTTGCCGGCGAGGAGGATAGACTGGTGCTGGCCCTGCACCCGCCGCGCCTGCTGGATGCGGCCTGGGCCCTGGCCGAGAGCCGCGATTTCGGCGTGCCCTGGCGCGACTCCGATGCGCCGCTGGTGGCCTGGCAGGATATCTCGAAAACTGCGTTTGAAGACCATAGCCGCTGGCGCAGGCTCTGGCTGGCCCATGGCTACCAGAGTGTGGTGCGCGTGGCGTTTCCGCTAACCGTCGGGCGGGCGTTTGAGTGTTATCTGTTCAGCCCGCGCCAGTGGCATGACCGTAGCGAGGCGGCGGCGCTGGCCTGGTCCGCGCTCAACATCTGGCCCTTGCTCAAGCGGGCACTGGCCCAGGCCCGCAGCCCCTTGAGCCCGCGTGAACTGAAATGCCTGAGCCTGGCGTTTGAAGGCCTGACGGCGCGCCAGTGCGGTGAAAAAATCGACTGCAGCGAGCGCACCGTGAACTTCCATCTGGCCAATGCCATGGTCAAGCTCAAGGCCGACAACAAACTGGCGGCCATCCAGCGCGCCTGCTGGCTCGGCCTTATTTAAAGCCTCTTAGCCCAGCCTTGATCTGCGCCTACTGGAAAACCTCTAGTCCGATGGGCTGGGGCAGGCTGCAAACCTGTTCATAATCCGCCAAATGACTTTTTTAGCGCTTGATGTGGGTAACACCCGCCTGAAATGGGCCCAGTACGAGGCGCCGGCCGCCGGTGCCAGGCTGCTGGCGCATGGGGCGGTGTTTCTGGAAAACATCGACAGGCTGGCTGATGAAGAGTGGAAAGCCCTCGCGGCCCCCAGCCGCATGCTGGGCTGCATCGTGGCGGGCGACGCCATCAAGCGCCGGGTCGCCGAGCAGATGGAGCTGTGGGACGTGGCGCCGCGCTGGGTGGTGTCGAGTGCGGAGGAAGCCGGCCTGATCAATGGCTACGACCATCCCGCCCGGCTGGGCGCGGACCGCTGGGTTGCCATGATCGGTGCGCGGCACCGGCTGCTGGCGCGCGGGCGGGAGAAGCCCTGTGTGGTGGTGATGGTAGGCACGGCCGTAACGGTCGAGGCCATCGACGCGAGCGGCAGGTTTCTGGGCGGCATCATCCTGCCCGGCCACGGCATCATGCTGCGCGCGCTCGAATCGGGCACAGCGGGCCTGCATGTGCCCACCGGCGAGGTGCGGGATTTCCCGACCAACACCAGCGATGCGCTGACCAGCGGCGGCACCTTTGCGATTGCCGGCGCGGTGCAGCGCATGGTGGAAAACATCACCCGCCACTGCGGCGAAGTGCCCGAATGCATCATGACCGGCGGCGCCGGCTGGAAGATGGGGCCCAGCATGTCGGTCAAGTTCGAACTGGTGGACAGCCTGATTTTTGACGGGCTGCTGGAAATTGCCTCGCGCCGCTTCCTGGCTTGATTGTTTCAGCCCTTTTGCTATAAAAATAAGAGCTGCCTGTGCAATGGTTTCGTGGGCTGTAGCCTGAAACGATGCTTGCTTATTCGCCCCAGGGCAGCATCATCGTCACGATGGACAGCTTGGCAAACTCCGGCTCGAATTCATCGATGATGCGCTGCGGGTCCGGGCACAGGGTGCTGTCGGTGATCACGCCAAACTGCACGCCGCCGCCGTAACTCAGAATTGACACGCCCAGGCCCACATCGCCCGACTGCGGCACCCAGAACATGCTTTGCTCCAGTGTGGAGCCGCAGAACGTGAGCTTTTCGCGCGGCCCCGGCACGTTGGTCATCACCGCGGTGGTCTTTTTCGAAAACAGGTTGAGCATGGCGTCCTGCGCGGGCTTGATCAGCAGCCCGGCAATGGCCAGCAGGCTGAAGGCCAGTAGCGGCTGAAAGCTGCCCTTGAGCGCGCCCATGCGCCGGCGCACCTCGTAGATGCGCTCTACGGGGTTGTCCATGCCGATGGGCAGCACCAGCGGCACCAGGCCAAAGCGGTTGCCCAGCTTGTAGGCCTGCTCCATGGGGCGCAGATTGACCGGCACCATGGCGCGAATCTCCTGCCCGGTCACATCGTCGCCGTGCGATTTGAGGTACTCGCCAATCGCCCCCGCCACGCAGCTCAGCAGCACGTCGTTGATGGAGCAGTTGAGCGCCTTGCCGACGGCCTTGACTTCATCCAGCGGGATAGGCTGGCACCAGGCGACTTTCTTGGCGCCACCGGGTTTGCCCTTGAGCCGGGTTTTCGAGTCATCGGGCATCAGGGCCAGCGCGGCGCTGTCTTTGAGCACCTGGAACAGCACCTTGGCCATGTCCATGGAGCCATTCATGCCGACCTCCATGCCTTTTTTGGGATCACCCAGCATGCCCAGGGAACGCACCGCCCCGTCGCCGGCCGCGCCCAGCGCCCTGACCGTCATGTCGGTAAACGGCCTGAGCAGGGTGTCGGCAATCCAGTCTTCGGCGCCGCCGCCCGTGGCCTCTTTCTTGCGGCGCTCCGGAGGCGGCGCCCCGCCATCGACCAGCGACATGGTGACCGAGATCAGCGCAATGCCGTCCGCGATGCAGTGGTGGATGCGCACAATCATGGCGCTGCCCTTGACGCCATCCGGGCCGGTGTAGTCTTCGATCAGGTGGATCTGCCAGAGCGGGCGTTTCGGGTCCAGCGGCTGCATGGCCAGCTCGGCCACGCGGTCCTGCAGCGCTTCCTGCTGTCCGCCTCCCGTCGTCTTTACGCCCTTGGCCGGCTTGGGCAGTTGTTCCAGCACCACATGGTTGGCCAGGTCGAAGTTGCGGTCCATGACCCAGGTGGCGCCGGCGGCGTCTTCCACCACGCGCTGCCTGAAGCGGTCGTACTTGAGCAGGCTGTTCTCAATGCGCTCGCACACCGCCGCGTACTTGACGCCGGGCGCCAGCTGCCACACGCCCACAATCATCATCAGGTTGGCCGCGCTGTCCATGCGCAGCCAGGCGGTGTCGACCTTGCTCATGCGCTCGCCCGACAGACCCAGGGTGCCCGAGACTGCCCGCGTGACGTTTTTCTGCACGCCCTTGACGACTTTTTTGGCAACCGTTCCCGCGGTTTTTTGGGCCTCCGCCCGGGCTGTAACGCGTGTGACCATGGACTCTCCCGATGCAATTCACCCTTGATTGGGCAGGCTCTCTATTTTGCAAGGAAGTGTATGGCTAAGATACCGGGCAGTTACCCCAAGCACCTTCTTTGGTGATCCACTTCTAAAACGGAGCATTCTCATGTCAGACCTGAAAGCCGCTTTCGACAAGGCCATGGCCGATTCCAAAAACCTCAGCGAGCGTCCTGACAACGCGACGCTGCTGAAAATTTACGCGCTGTACAAGCAGGGCAGCAGCGGCGACAACACCGAGAAAAAACCTGGCTTCAGCGAAATGGTTGCCCGTGCCAAATGGGACGCGTGGAACAACCTCAAAGGCACCTCGCAAGACGACGCCATGCAACAGTACATTGATCTGATTGCGGATTTGAGCTGAATTTAAAGAAAAATAGCTGCCTGCCCAGGTAGTACGGGCGCAGGCAGCTATTGATTTTGTAGCGAATTCGGGCTTGCCGAAACCTGGCTGTCAATCGGCCTTGATGCCCGACAGCTTGACGATGCGGTTCCACATGTCGCGTTCGGAGCTGGCCAGTCTCGCCAGTTCCGCGCTGCCCAGGAATACCGCCTTGGCGCCTTGTTCTTCGGCCCGCTTCCTGAAATGGTCGGACTCCACCACCTGCTTGACGGCCGCAGAAATCCGGCCGAGCGTGTCATTCGGGATGCCATTGGGGCCGTAAACGGCAAACCAGGACGAAGCCACCAGCGGAACGTCCCGCTCCGTGGCGGTCGGGATGTCCGGCAAGACCGCCAGCCGCGTGCGGCCCGTCACCATCAGGGCCTTGAGCTTGCCCGAGCGGATATGCGGCAGCAAGGGCGGCGGCGTGGTGATGGTGAAGTCCACTGCGCCGCCCAACAGGTCGGTCAGGGCCTGGCCGGTGCCGCGGTAGGGAATGTGGACCAGGAAGGTTTTGGTCAGGTCTTTCAGCAATTCCGTGGTCACATGCTGCAGCGAGCCGTTGCCGCTGGAGGCGTAGTTGATCTTGCCGGGGTTGGCCTTGGCATACTGAATGAACTCGGCAAAGTTGTTGGCCGGGAAGTTGCTGCGCACCACCATCAGCTGCGGGGCATCGATCAGGTTCCCGATCGGCTTGAGGTCCTTGCCGGGATCAAAGCCGGTCACCGGCTGCAGCAGTGGCGAGATGCACTGGTAGCCCGAATACTGGACCAGCAGGGTGGTGCCATCTGCGGGCGCGCGTGCGACCAGTTGCCCGGCGATGTTGCCATTGCCGCCACCGCGGTTGTCCACCACCACCGAGGTGCCCAGAATTTTGCCCAGCGGCTCGGCCAGCAGGCGTGCCGCGATGTCGGTGGTGCCACCGGCAGCGGCCGGGACCACCAGCGTGATGGGGCGCCCGGCCGTTTGCGCCGCGGCCTGGCCCATGAAGGAAGCGGCTGCGGCAGCCGCCCCGCCGGTGATCAGGGCTCTTCTGGAAATTCGTGTCATGTCTGTCTCCTGCTGGTTGTTGATAGGGGTTGGCCGTCAGGCCGGTTCAGAAATCTCGATCAGGTTGAGGTCGGGGTCGCGCACATAGACCGAGCGGATCTTTTGCGTGGCCCCGGTGCGCAGCACCGGCCCTTCAACGATGGGCCAGCTTTCGCGCTGCAGCTTTTCAATCACCTGCTGCAGCGACACACTGGCGATGAAGCACAGGTCCAGCGCGCCCGGCACCGGCAGGTGGGCCTTGGGCTCGAACTCGGCGCCCTTGAGGTGCAGGTTGATCTTCTGGTGGCCGAACTTGAAGGCCTTGCGCTCTACCGGCGGTGTTCCTCCAACGAAGGCCTCCAGCTTCATGCCCAGCACGCGGGTGTAGAAGTCCACACAGGCCGCTTCATTGACCGTGGTCAACACCAGATGGTCCAGATGGTCAATCACGCTGGCAGTCCTTTCAGTTCGGCCACATACGCGGGCGCCGGATGCAGGTCCGTGATGCACCCGGCCTTGGCGACTTGCCCCGGCACCTCGTGCCCCACGATCTGCGGCATCTGGCGCGCCACCGCCAGCAGCCTGGGCAAATCGATGCCCGTGTCGTAGCCCATCGCGGCCAGCATGTGGATGGCGTCCTCGCTGCTGATGTTGCCGCTGGCGCCCGGTGCATAGGGGCAGCCGCCCAGGCCACCCAGTGAGCCGTCGAAGCGTGCTATGCCGCCTTGCACCGCCGCCAGCACGTTGGCCAGGCCCATGCCACGCGTGTTGTGAAAGTGCAGCGTGAGTTGCAACTGGGCAAAGCGCTGCCGCAGCGCCTCCACCATGCGGCTGACCTGGGCCGGATGCGCCATGCCGGTGGTGTCGCACACCGTGATGCCGCGCACACCGAGGTCTGCAAAACGGCTCGCCCAGTCCAGTACGGCGGTCTGCGGCACTTCGCCTTCCATCGGGCAGCCAAAGCAGCAGGACAGCGAGACGTTGATCGGCGTGCGCCCGTCCACCGCGCGGATGACTTCGGCCAATGCCGAAAAGCTGTGCGCCATGGGCATGCGCAGGTTGGCCAGGTTGTGCGTCTCGGAGGTGGACATCACGAGGTTGAGCTCGTCGGCGCGCGATTCGAGTGCGCGCTCGGCCCCGCGCAGATTGGGCACCAGCACCGTGTATTCGACACCGGGCACGCGGCGTATGCGGCCCATTACTTCCTCGGCGTCGCGCAGCATGGGGATCGCCTTGGGCGAGGTGAACGAGGTGACCTCGATCTTGGCGTAGCCGCACTCGCTCAAGGC
>NZ_JAKFDR010000005.1:0-78920 GCF_036676035.1 Polaromonas sp. | reverse complement strand
CAGCCCCCTCGGGGCTGAGGCCCGCGGCTCCAAGCCCGCCTGCGCGGGCTTGGACGGGCTGAAGAGCCGTCGCCTCTGGCGGCGACTCGTCCAGCGCAGTACACGCAGTGACAAGCGTGGGGGTCACGTCAGTTGGCAGAAAAAGTCGTGTAGCTGGTTTCGTCCATCAAGGCATCCAGCTGGGACGCGTCTGACAGCTTGACCTTGAAGAACCAGCCGGCGCCCAGGGGGTCGCTGTTGGCCAGCGACGGGTCGTCGCGCAAGGCTGCATTGACTTCAATGATTTCGCCGCTGACGGGCATGTACACATCCGCGGCGGCCTTGACCGACTCCACCACGCCGGCGGTGGCTTTCTGGGCGAGGCTGGCGCCCACGGCGGGCAGGTCCACAAACACCACGTCACCCAGCGCGTCCTGCGCATGGACGGTGATGCCGACAACGGCGGTATCGCCTTCAACTTTGACCCACTCGTGGTCTTCGGTGTACTTGATCATGGTTTCCTCCGGTTAATTTAAAAAAGGATCATCAAAAAGGGATCGGGTCCAAGCCGCGCAGCTGCTCAGCCACTCAGCCACGGAAATAACGGTTTGGCACAAAAGGCATGGCCGCCACTTCCATGGCCACCGGCTTGCCGCGGACGATGGCGTTGACACGCGTTCCGATGGCTGCAAACTCGGGACTCACATAGCCCATGGCCACGGGCTTGTCGATGCTGGGGCCCAGCAGGCCGCTGGTCACCTCGCCAATGCGCTGGCCGGCCGTGTTTTGCAGTTCGGTGTGCTCGCGCACGGGCACACGCTCCAGTGCGATGAGTCCCACGCGTTTTTTGCCAACCGTCGCGGCCGGGGTGTCCAGCTGGGCCAGGATTTTGGCCGCACCCGGGAAACCACCGGCACGGGCGCCGCCAGTGCGGCGTACTTTCTGCATCGCCCAGTTGAGTGTGGCTTCCACCGGCGTGGTGCCGGTATCGATGTCGTTGCCATACAGGCATAGCCCGGCCTCCAGCCGCAGCGAATTGCGCGCACCCAGGCCGACCGGTTTGACTTCGGGCTGGGCCAGCAGGACGCGCGCCAGCGCATCGGCGTGCGAATCAGGCACCGAGATCTCGAAGCCGTCTTCACCGGTGTAGCCGCTGCGCGTGATGAACAGCTCGGCGCCTTCCCAAATGAAGCGCCCGCCGGTCATGAAGACCAGTTTTTCGACCTTGGTCAGCAAGCGCGACAGCGCCGTCACCGCCTGCGGGCCCTGCAGTGCCAGCAGGGCGCGCTCGGGCATGGGGATGACCTCGCAGCGCGCACCGATTTTTTGCTGGATGTGCGCCATGTCGCCTGCTTTGCAAGCGCCGTTGACGATGACGAAGATGTCATCACCCCGGTTGAAAAACATCAGGTCGTCAATGATGCCGCCCTCATCATTGAGCAGCAGGCCGTAGCGCTGCTTGCCCACCGCCAGGTCGATCACGTCGACCGGCATCAGGGTTTCAAAGGCGGCGGCGGCATCGGGGCCGACCAGCCGCAACTGGCCCATGTGCGAGACGTCAAACAGTCCGGCGGCCTTGCGTGTGTGATGGTGCTCGGCCATCAGGCCGGCCGGATACTGTACCGGCATCGAATAACCTGCAAACGGCACCATGCGGGCGCCCAGCTCGACATGCAGGCCGTGCAGCGGTGTTTTGAGAAGGGTTTCGGCAGTAGCGGAAGAAGAGGTGGTGGACAAGGCGTTCTCCGGGGGGCAAGTCATGTTCCACGGTCTTTGACCATGGGCTGCCCCTGCTGTCCACTTTACCTGAGAGATTCACCTGGCGATACAGGCTTGCTCCTTCGGTGGGCCGCCTCCAAGGCGGCCTCTCTCCAGTAGGGAACGTCCTTCAGCGGTTGGGGCCTTGAGACGGTTGCCAGTCCTTTTGCCTGAGCGTTAAGCGCCCCATTGAGGGGGCTGCATGCGCCTTCGGCGGCTTTCCGTGTGAAAGCGCTCTCCTGACCCCGTAAGTGTAGCGGAAGCGCAGTTCAGGCCGCCGATTCAGGGGGCAGCAGCATGGCAATCCGCTCGCTGATGGAGTCAGCCCGTTCGTGCCCGGCAATTTTCTCGATGTCTTCCAGCATGTCGCGCGAAGCCGCCAGCATGGATGCCCGGTCTTTGGCGTTGCGCAAGGCCTCGCGGTAGCGTTCGGCCATGCCGGGATCGCGCCTGGTGAACATCCGCTCGCACATATCAAAAAGAAACATTCGCGTGGTGGCCAGCGAGCGTTTGCCTTCAAACGAGTCGGCGGCGACCTGGGTGACCTGCGTGGCTTCGGGGCCCGCAGGTGCTGGCTGCTGCGCGGGGGCGGGAGCGGACGTACGCCGAGGTGAAACCGGCGCCGGGCTGGCGGCGGGAGCCTGCGTGCCCGGCAGCGCTTCGAGGAAGCCGTCGCGCAGCAGGCGCAGCGCGATCTGTTCGCCGTCGCCATCAAACAGGGGCCGGAAGTCCTGTACCGATTTGCGCCCATCGGCCAGCAGCAAAAGTGTGCGCTCGCGCTGACCGAGCGTGCGGTTGCCAGGTTTCAGCTCGGCGCGAGCTCGTTCTGTCTTGTGCAAATGCATGGGGCTTCATCCTGAAATGAAGCCTGTAGCATCCGCGAAAAAAATGACAGCCGTGTGAATCGCGGGCACTGCTGTGTGCAGTACGACCGGCAGGGCCGGTGTGAGCGGTCGGGTTGACCGGCTTACATTCCGCTGTAGTTGGGGCCGCCGCCGCCCTCGGGCGTGACCCACACGATGTTTTGCGTCGGGTCCTTGATGTCGCAGGTCTTGCAGTGCACGCAGTTCTGCGCGTTGATCTGCAGGCGATCGGTATTGTCGGCGTTCTTCACGAATTCGTAGACACCGGCCGGGCAGTAACGGCTTTCGGGCCCCGCGTACTGCGCCAGGTTGATGTTGACCGGAACGCTCGCATCCTTGAGCGTCAGGTGGGCGGGCTGCTGCTCTTCATGGTTGGTGTTGGAGACGAACACCGAGCTCAGGCGGTCGAAGCTGATCTTGCCGTCAGGCTTGGGGTAGACGATCTGCGGGCACTCCGATGCGGGCTTGAGCTTGGCATGGTCGGGCACAGTGTTGTGAATGGTCCAGGGCGGGGCCTTGAAGCCCAGTTTGGGCAGCAGCCACAGCTCGATGCCGTTCATGATGGATGACAGGTACAAACCCTTTTTCATCCACTGCTTGGTGTTGCGTGATACTTCCAGTTCTTCGTGCAGCCAGCTCTTCTCGAACGCCTCGGGGTAGGCCGACAGTTCGTCGTGCTGGCGGCCACTGGTCACTGCGGCATAGGCGGCTTCGGCCGCCAGCATACCGGTCTTGATGGCGGCATGGCTGCCCTTGATGCGCGCGAAATTGAGGAAACCCGCGTCGCAGCCCACCAGCGCACCACCAGGAAATACGGTCTTGGGCAGGCTCATCAAGCCGCCGCAGGTGATGGCTCGCGCGCCATAGCTGATGCGCTTGCCGCCTTCAAGGTATTGGCGAATTGCCGGGTGCGTCTTCCAGCGTTGCATTTCCTCAAACGGGCTCAGCCAGGGGTTGCTGTACTCCAGGCCGGTGATAAAGCCCAGCGTGACCTTGTTGCCTTCGAGGTGGTACAAAAAGCCGCCGCCATAGGTTTTGCTGTCCATGGGCCAGCCGAGCGAGTGAACCACATGGCCGGGCTTGTGTTTGGCGGGATCGATCTCCCACAGTTCCTTGATGCCGAGGGCATAGGTCTGCGGGTCTTTGCCTGCATCGAGCTTGTATTGGGCGATCAGTTGTTTGCCCAGGTGGCCGCGAGAACCTTCGGCAAAGAGGGTGTACTTGGCATGCAGCTCCATGCCGAGCTGAAAGTTGTCGGTCGGCTGGCCGTCCTTGCCGACGCCGAGATTGCCGGTGGCCACGCCCTTGACGGAGCCATCGTCGTTGTAAAGCACTTCAGCGGCCGCGAAGCCGGGGAATATCTCGACGCCAAGCGCCTCGGCCTGCTGGCCCAGCCAGCGGACCACGTTGCCCAGGCTGATGACGTAGTTGCCCTCGTTGTGCAGGCACTTGGGGATCAGGAACTGCGGGGTGCTGATCTTGCCGGTCTGGCTCAGGAACAGCATCTCGTCGCCAGTGACGGCTTGGTTCAGCGGGGCGCCGAGTTCCTTCCAGTTGGGAAACAGTTCTGTGATCGCGCGCGGGTCCATGATGGCGCCGGACAAAATGTGCGCGCCAGGCTCGGAGCCTTTTTCAAGCACCACTACGGAAATGTCCGTGCCTTTTTCAGCCGCCAGCTGCTTGAGGCGAATCGCAGTGGCCAGACCGGCGGGGCCACCGCCCACAACGACCACGTCATATTCCATCGCTTCACGGGGACCAAACTGGGCAAGAATTTCTTCGGGTTTCATCGGGGACTCGCTGATAATGAATTTCAGGGATGATGGGCTGTCTGTCTCGCGGTTGATTTTATGCCGTGAAAGCAGGGAACCGAACGGGCGTTCGCTTTTAATCGAGAGGAGTCTCTAATGGCTTACAGCATGGATCTTTCGGGGCGTGTCGCGCTGGTGACCGGCGCCTCAGGCGGCCTGGGTGCGCAGTTTGCCAAAACCCTGAGCCGGGCCGGTGCCGCGGTGGTGCTGGCCAGTCGTCGGGCAGACAAGCTCAAGGCGCTGCGTGCGCAGATTGAGGCCGAAGGCGGCGATGCCCACGTGGTGACACTTGATGTGGCCGACCATGCGAGCGTGAAGTCGGCGGTGGCCCATGCGGAAACAGAAGTCGGAGCCATCGACATCCTGGTCAACAATTCGGGCGTGAGCACCACGCAGCGCATCCAGGACGTGACCGAAGAAGACTACGACTTCATCTTCGACACCAATGTCAAGGGTGCATTCTTTGTGGCGCAGGAAGTGGGCAAGCGCATGCTGGCCCGCGCCAGGGGTACGGCGCCGGGCACCTGGTCGGGCGGGCGCATCATCAATATTGCCTCGATGGCCGGCCTGCGGGTGCTGCCGCAGATTGGCGTGTACTGCATGAGCAAGGCCGCCGTGGTGCAGATGACCAAGTCCATGGCGCTGGAGTGGGGCAAGTACGGCATCAACGTCAATGCCATTTGCCCGGGCTATATCGACACCGAGATCAACCACCATCACTGGCAGACCGAGCAGGGTCAGAAGCTGGTGCAGATGCTGCCGCGCAAACGCGTCGGCAAGCCCGAAGACCTGGACGCGCTGCTGGTGATGCTGGCCAGTGGGCAAAGCCATTTTCTCAACGGCGCGGTGATTGCCGCCGATGACGGCTTTGGCGTTTGAACCGAGTTAAAGAACACGATCACTTTCCGGAGAAGAACATGATGGATTCCGTAGTCCCGTATCTGGGCCCGATAGGCCTCATCTTTTTGGCCTTGCTCGCGGGCGTGGTCAGCCCCGGCCCCAGCTTTGTGCAGGTCGCGCGCATCGCGGTCTCGCGTTCCCGCGCCGACGGCCTGGCCGCTGCGTTAGGCATGGGGCTGGGCGCGCTGGTGTTTGCCGCGCTGGCGCTGGCCGGGCTGCAGGCCTTGCTGTCCGCCTTGCCCGGCGTCTACCTGGCGCTGAAAGTCGTTGGCGGCCTGTACCTGATGTGGATCGCCTTCAACATCTGGCGCGGGGCGCGCCAGCCGCTGGAGATGGGCGGCGATGAGAAGGGCGCCTCGCGCCGCACGGTGCTGCAATCGTTTCGCCAGGGGCTGGTGACGCAGCTGAGCAACCCCAAGATCGTGGTGGTCTACAGCAGCGTGTTCGCGGCCCTGCTGCCCGCGCAGTTCCCCTTGCCGGCGGCTGTGCTGGTGCTGGCCGGCGTGCTCGTGATGGAGACCGGCTGGTATGCGTTGGTGGCGATGGTGCTGTCGTCGTCCGTGCCGCGCGCGGCCTACCTGCGTAGCAAGGCCGTGGTGGATCGCACGGCGGCAGGCGCCATGGGCCTGCTTGGGCTGCGCCTGGTCGCCACCGCGCACACCGTCTGAGGCATGCTGACGGGTATTCTGGCCGGGCTCGCGGCGGGCGCGCTGTGGGGGCTGGTGTTTGTGGCGCCGCGCATGGTGGGCGGCTACTCGTCGGTCGATTTGACGGCCGGGCGGTTTGCCGCGTATGGCGTGGTGGCCGCGGTGGTCATGCTGACCGGCATGCGCAGCCGGCGATTGCCCACGGCGCGCCAGGCGCTGGCGGCGCTGGTCATGAGCGTGCTGGGGTTCAGCGGCTACTACCTGCTGCTGGTGCTGGCCATTCGCGATGCGGGCACCGAAGTGCCGACGCTGGTCATCGGCACCATCCCCATCTGGGTCATGCTGCTGGGCAAACCGCAGCATCTGCGCTGGGGGGCGCTGGCGCCGGGCCTGCTGCTGACGCTGGCCGGGTTGCTGCTCATGATGAGCGCCACGCACGGCGCCGTGGCGGATGGCGGCGCCCATTACTGGCGCGGCATCGCGCTGGTCACGGGTTCGCTGGTGTGCTGGACGGTGTTTGCCATTTTCAATTCGGCCTGGCTCAAGCGCCACCCCGAAGTCAACGCCACCGACTGGGCCAACTGGCTGGGCATTGCGACCGGGCTGGGGGCTGTGCTGCTGTGGCTGGCGGCGGGCTCTGACGCCAGCACGCTGGCCGCGCAGGATGACCGTGCCGTGTTTGCCATGCTCTGCATTGCCACCGGGTTCGGCTCGGCCTGGCTGGCTACCATCTTGTGGAACATCGCCAGCCAGCGTCTCTCCGCCAGCCTGTGCGGGCAACTGATCGTGAGCGAGACGATTTTTGCGCTGCTGTATTCTTTTGCCTGGGACGGCCACTGGCCGACCGGGGTGCAGCTGGCCGCCTGCGTGCTGTTCACGCTGGGCATTCTGGCGTCCATCAAGGCGCACAGTTAGGCCCCCACGCTCTCTCGCTTCGCGTAGTACGCTGCCCCCCGAGGGGGCTGTGCTTGCTCGGGGCGGCCCTTCGCTGCGCGCTAGGCTGATCAGGCTTGTTAGGCACTTATGAAAATCGAGATTCCCGAGAAGAAAAAACTGGTCCACGAGATGCGTATTTCCATTCGCTGGGGCGACATGGATGCGATGGGGCACGTCAACAACGCCACCTATTTTCGCTACCTCGAGACCGTCCGCATCGAGTGGATGCGCTCGATCGGCTGCCAGCCCGACCCGCAGGGTGAGGGTCCAGTGATCGTCAATGCCTTCTGCAATTTCTATAAGCAGCTCGAGTACCCGGGCGATGTGCTGGTCAAGATGTATGTCAGCGATCCGGGCCGCACCACCTTCGAAAGCTGGGCCACGATGGAACGCGTGGACCAGCCCGGTGTGATCTGCGCTGCGGGCGGCGCCACCACCATCTGGGTGGACTTTCCGGCGCAAAAGGCTAAAGCATTGCCGGACTGGATGCGCGAGCTGGTTGAGGCTTGATATTTAGGCTAAATCGGCCTCTGGACCCATAAATACGGGCGTAAAAAGCTATTAAATCAATAGCATCTGGTGGTGCCTGCCTGACTTCCGTGCTTTTCTCTTCAGCGCACGGCGCGCCAGCTTTGGGCGTTGTCTGCCAGCCAGCGGGTTGCCAGCGCGTGGCCTTGCGCCTCGGGCGCAGCATGGGCTTCCTGGTCGGGGTGGAAGTCGCGCCTGAAGTAGGCGAGCAGTGGCCCGGTGCAGCGCCAGACTGTCCCGTCCTTGCCCCAGAAGAACTTGAGCGCACTCCACCAGGTGCCGGGTTTGAACAAGCTGCCGTCGGCGTGCAGGTTGAGCACGGTCTGGCGGCCGGCATCCAGCGTGAACAGCACCAGCACATAAAAATACCAGCGGATGCGCCAGGCATGGTTGCCGCCCAGCGCCGTGTACAGGTCAAACGCCACGGCGCGGTGCTCGGTCTCTTCGGCCGCGTGCCAGCGCCACAGTGTCTGCATCTTGGGCTCGGCGCCGGCAAACCAGCTGTCGTAGCGCAGCGTGCCGTCGGCAAACACGGCGGTGCAGTGCTCGTAAGCGGTGGTGACGGCCAGCCAGTGCAGGGGATGCATGCCGCGCTTTTTGCCGAAATCAATGCGCCGGGTGGCCCAGTGCTGCCAGCGGTTGACCAGGCCCTGTTTCTCAAGGTGCGCGTTGTACAGGCCGTGCACATGGCGGTGCGTGGCTTCCTGCCCTATGAACTGGGCCACGGTTTCGCGCAGGGGCGCGTTGTCAGGTGTTTCGGGCAACAGCTTCAGGCCGTCACGCACCGAGTCAATGAAGGACTGCTCACCGACCGGAAAGCTCATCGACAGCGCGTTGTAGTACTGGCTCAGGAAAGCGTCGCCACTGTGCCAGTGGCGCTCAAAGCCCTGGCTCAGGTCCACTTTCAGCTTGCGCACGGTCAGGCCCGACCCGTTGGCGGCCGGTGCAGCAGCGTCGGGAGTGGAGGGGGTAAAAGGAGCGGATGCCGGCGCAGAACGCATTGAATTACCTTGCATAGTGGTCAATATGTGAGCATTATTCAGTTTTAGCGCCTGCCCTTCAACTCGCCTATTGCTCAGTTTTACAGCCATGACCTCACACTCACCTCTTGACCCGGTGTTTTCCTCTGAAAGCATGCGAAAACTGCCCACGCAAGACCGGGCCCAGCGAACCATAGAGACGATTTTTCAGGCCACTGCTCAGATTGTGGAGTGCGAAGGCGAGGGCGCTTTGACTACCAACAAGGTGGCCAAAAAGGCCGGCTTTTCCATCGGCACGCTCTACCAGTACTTTCCGAGCAAGGAAGCGATTTTGCTGGCCATGATCAACCGCGAGCGCCGCCGCGTGCTCGATGAGTTGCAGGCCATGATGAAGCGCGCCGTGGCGGAGCGGCGGGATGTGTCTGCAGCCGTGCGTGATTTGGTGCATACGCTGGTTGAGTCATTTGGCAGCGGCCCGCAACTCAAGCGCGCCATGATCCGACTGGCCTGGCGCATGGACCACCACGAAAACACCACGCAAGCCTTGCGCGAGGCGGCCGAGCGCAACGCGTTCGCGCTGTCGCAGCTTCAGGACCCGAGCCTGCGCATGCCCACGCCGGCCATGATGTTTGTGGCCACCCGCGCCGTGATGGGGGTGATTCGCAGCGCGTCACTGGAAGACTCGCCGCTGCTGGGCACGCCCGAGTTTGAGGACGAACTGGTGCGCATGGTGATGGGTGTGATCAGGGCCTGAGGCCGGGTTCATGGGTGAAATCGGCCTTCAGCCCAAACGGAACATGCGCAAACAGCTATCAAATAAATAGCAAATAACGTTTATGCTTATTTCTGCTTGGCAGGTTTGGGCACCCGTCCCATCAGGTAGAACTCGGGGTTGGGCTGCATGCCGCTGAAGCTGGCCATGCGGTTGGACAGGCCAAAGAACGCCGTGATGGCCGCAATGTCCCAGGCGTCTTCATCGTCAAAGCCGTGCGCATACAGCGCGTCAAAGTCGGCGTCTTCAATCTGGTCGGAACTGAGGCAGACCTTCATCGCGAAGTCCAGCATGGCGCGTTGGCGCGGCGTGATGTCGGCCTTGCGGTAGTTCACCGCCACCTGGTCGGCCACCAGGGGTTTCTTTTCGTAAATGCGCAGGATCGCACCGTGCGCCACCACGCAATACAGGCAGTGGTTGGCGGCGCTGGTGGTTGTGACGATCATCTCGCGCTCGCCCTTGGTCAAGGTCCCGTTGGGGTTGGAGCCTTCTTCCTTGAGCATCAAGGCATCGTGGTAGGCAAAGAAGGCGCGCCACTCGGCGGGTCTGCGCGCCAGGGCCAGAAAAACGTTGGGCACGAATCCGGCTTTTTCCTGCACCTCCAGGACTTTGGCCTTGATGTCTTGCGGCAGGTCTTTGAGTTCGGGGGCGGGGTAGCGGGGCACCGCGCCGGGAGTCTTGGGAGGGGTCATAAGGATTTCCTTCAAAGGCTTTATAAGTGACTCGGCTTCAAGCGTAACTGCAAGACGCCTGTCCGGTCGTGCCGGGCGGTGGCGCAGATCGGATGTAATTAATAAAAACTATTAGATAAATATTTTTAATTGACTTTGATTATTTTGCTGTGAAACCTAGACTGTGCTCCACCCCCCTATTCATCGAAGGAACCCATCATGGCTGATCACACTACTACACAAAGCGAAAGCGCCTGCCCGTTCTCGGGCGGCGCCCGCAAACACGCACTGGCCGGCGCCGCGACAAACGCCAGCTGGTGGCCCAACCAGCTCAACCTCAAGATTCTTCACCAGAATTCCGCGCTGTCCGACCCCATGGGCGAGGCGTTCAACTATGCCGAGGAGTTCAAGACTCTGGACCTGCATGCCGTGGTCAAAGACCTCCATGCGCTGATGACGGATTCGCAGGACTGGTGGCCCGCGGACTACGGCCATTACGGCCCGTTCTTCATCCGCATGGCCTGGCACAGCGCGGGCACCTACCGCATCGCCGACGGTCGCGGCGGCGCGGGCTCCGGCACGCAGCGCTTCGCGCCGCTGAACAGTTGGCCCGACAACGGCAACCTCGACAAGGCGCGCCGCCTGCTGTGGCCGATCAAGCAGAAGTACGGCCGGAAAATTTCCTGGGCCGACCTGATGGTCCTGGCCGGCACCGTGGCCATGGAGTCCATGGGACTGAAGACCTTCGGTTTTGCCGGGGGGCGTCCGGACGTCTGGGAACCGGAAGAGATTTACTGGGGACCCGAATCCGAGTGGCTGGGCGACAAGCGCTACAGCGGTAACCGCGAACTCGAAAATCCTCTCGGTGCGGTCCAGATGGGCCTGATCTACGTGAACCCCGAAGGCCCGAACGGCAATCCGGATCCTTTGGCCTCGGCGCGCGATATCCGCGAGACCTTTGCCCGCATGGCCATGAATGACGAGGAGACCGTCGCGCTGACCGCGGGCGGGCATACCTTCGGCAAAGCCCATGGCGCCGCCGACCCGGGCAAGTACGTCGGCCCCGAGCCCGAGGGCGGCAGCATCGAGGACCAGGGCTTCGGCTGGACCAACAAGTTTGGCGGCGGCCATGGTGTGCACACCATCACCAGCGGCATCGAGGGCGCCTGGACCAACAACCCCATCAAGTGGGACAACGGCTACTTCGAGAACCTGTTCGGTTACGAGTGGGAGCTGACCAAGAGCCCCGCGGGCGCGCACCAGTGGAAGCCCAAAGACCCCGCCGCGGCGAGTGCTGTGCCGGACGCGCATGATCCCGCGCTGCGCCATGCGCCGATGATGACCACGGCCGACATGGCCATGCGCATGGACCCGGCCTACGAAAAGATCTCGCGGCGCTTCATGGAGAACCCGCAGGAATTCGCGGATGTTTTCGCCAAAGCCTGGTACAAGCTGACGCACCGCGACATGGGCCCCACCGCGCGCTACCTCGGCCCGCTGGTTCCCAAGGGGCAGTTGTTGTGGCAGGACCCGATTCCCTCGGTCGACCATGAGCTGATCGGGGAGAACGACATTGCGGCATTGAAGGCCACGGTGCTCGCATCTGGGCTTTCCATCTCCCAGCTGGTCACCACGGCCTGGGCGTCCGCCGCGACATTCCGCGGCAGCGACAAGCGCGGCGGCGCCAACGGCGCGCGCATTCGCCTCGCACCGCAAAAGGACTGGGAGGTCAACCAGCCGGCGGAGCTCGCGAAAGTGCTGAAGGTGCTGGAGGCGATCCAGGGCGAGTTCAATGGCGCGCAGTCCGGCGGCAAGAAAATTTCGCTGGCCGATTTGATCGTTCTCGGTGGCTGCGCGGCCGTCGAGGCGGCCGCCAAGAGGGCCGGGCATGATGTGAAAGTGCCTTTTTCGCCGGGACGAATGGACGCTTCGCAGGAGCAGACCGATGTGCAGGCATTTGCCGTGCTGGAACCGACCGCGGACGGCTTCCGCAATTACGGCCGCAAGGGGCAGGAGGCACGAGCCGCCGAGCAGCTGGTGGACAAGGTCAACCTGATGACGCTGAGCGCCCCCGAGATGACGGTTCTGGTCGGCGGCATGCGCGCCCTCAATGCCAACGTCGGGCAGACCCAGCACGGTGTCTTCACCAAGCGGCCCGGGACATTGAGCAACGACTTCTTCGTGAACCTGCTTGACATGCGCACGAAGTGGCAGAGGTCCGCCGCCTCCGACGGCGTGCTGGAGGGCCGCGACCGTGCGACCGGCGAGCTCAAGTGGACGGCTACCGTGACCGACTTGGTTTTTGGCTCCAACTCCCAGCTGCGGGCCATCGCGGAGGTCTATGCATGCAGCGACGCACGGGAGGTGTTCGTGCGTGACTTCGTGGCGGCATGGAGCAAGGTCATGAACCTTGACCGTTACGACCTGGCCTGAACGGTGTTGATCTTGCCCGCCCCGGTGAAAACCTGGGCGGGCTTTTTTGTTTTCAACTACGCTTGGGCTTTCAAGGAGTTCACGTGACTTCCACATTTTCCAGCGACTTCGACAAAGGCCTGGCCACCCGCAAGCAGGTGATGGGTGAAGACTTTGTGGCCGATGCGTTTGCCAACGCGACCGACTTCACCCGCCCGATGCAGGAGCACATCACCGCCAAAGCCTGGGGTGATGTCTGGCAGCGTGAGGGGCTGGACCTGAAAACGCGCAGCCTGGTCACGGTGGCCATGCTGATTGCCCTGGGCAAGCAGCATGAGCTCAAGGGCCATGTGCGCGGCGCGCTGAACAACGGCGCCAGCGTCAGTGAGATTCAGGAAGTGCTGCTGCACGCCGCGGTGTATTGCGGCGTGCCGACCGCGGTCGATGCGTTTCGCAGCGCGGCCGAAGTGATTGACAAGAAATAGCTCGTCATCCCGGGCTTGACCAGGGATCCACTTTGGCGAGCCCCGGACGGATGCCGGATCGAGTCCGGCATGACAAGGCTTTCAAACCCCGACCATCAGCTTGTGCACCAGGTCGGCCGTGGTGCTGGCCTTGTACTTGCGCATCAGCCGTGCCCGGTAGATTTCCACGGTGCGGTGGCTGATGACGAGGGCCCGGCCGATTTCCTTGGAGGTCAGGCCGTCCATCAGGTGGGCCGCCACTTCACGCTCGCGCGCCGTGAGCTCGGCGGTGACGGGGCGGCGCGAGCTCAGGTCTTCAAAGGTCCAGATGCCAGCTTCATGCGGTGCGCTGCGGTTCAGCGCCCGTCCGGTCACGTGGCACCAGAAGGTCTCGCCCTTACAGCGGCCGTCCACGCGTTTCATGATGCGGTCGTCGGCGTACAGCCCCTTGGCATTGAGAATGGGGATCATGCGGGCACCGATGCGCTCATACTCATCGACGCTGGGGTAAAGCACCTGGAAGGACTGGCCCGCCAGTTGCTCGTGCGAGGCGCCAAACATTTCGCATAAATGCTGGTTGCAGTCCACAATGGTGCGGTTGCGGGACAACACCAGCCCTACGGGCGCCAAATCGAAAGCGAGCTGGTAATCGACTTCCATGGGGCTAACCTTTACGAAAAACTACGTATTTCAATAGGTAGTATCGTACTGGATTGTTCCCGGGCTGAACTACAACAGGAGATTATTTGTGAACAAACTTTTTCCCTCCGCGGCCGAAGCCCTCAAGGGCGTGGTCAAGGACGGCCAGTTGATGGCTGTCGGTGGCTTCGGCCTGTGCGGTATTCCCGAGATGCTGATCGAGGCGCTCAAGGACAGCGGCGTGAAGAACCTGACTGTGATATCCAACAACGCCGGCGTGGACGGCTTCGGCCTGGGCAAGCTGCTGGAAACGCGCCAGATCAAGAAGATGATTTCAAGCTACGTGGGCGAGAACAAGGAGTTCGAACGCCAGTACCTCGCCGGTGAGTTGGAGCTCGAATTCACGCCGCAAGGCACGCTGGCCGAGAAGCTGCGTGCCGGCGGCGCCGGCATTCCGGCCTTCTTCACCAAGACCGGTGTCGGCACCATCGTGGCCGACGGCAAGGAGCTGCGCGAGTTCGATGGTGAAACCTATGTGATGGAGCGCTCGCTGGTGCCCGAGGTCGCGCTGGTCAAGGCGCACCGCGCCGACAAGTCGGGCAACCTGCAGTTTCGCCTGACCGCGCGCAACTTCAATCCGGCCGCGGCCATGGCCGGCAAGGTCTGCATCGTCGAAGTCGAAGAGATCGTGGAAACCGGCGACATCGAACCCGACCAGATCCACCTGCCGGGCATTTACGTGCACCGCATCGTGCTCAATGCGCATCCCGAAAAGCGCATCGAGAAAAGAACCATCACAGAGAAAGCAGGAGCCTAGATCATGCCGTGGACCCAAGACCAGATGGCCGCGCGCGCGGCACAAGAACTCGAAGACGGCTTCTATGTGAACCTCGGCATCGGCATCCCGACGCTGGTGGCCAACTTCGTGCCCGCCGACAAAGAGGTGTGGCTGCAAAGCGAGAACGGCATGCTGGGCATAGGACCGTTCCCGACCGAAGACACGGTGGACGCCGACCTGATCAACGCCGGCAAGCAGACCGTGACGACGATCAAGGGCTCGTCGATCTTCGGCAGCCATGAAAGCTTTGCCATGATTCGCGGCGGCAAGATCAACCTGTCCATCCTGGGCGCCATGCAGGTCAGCGAACACGGCGACCTGGCTAACTGGATGATCCCCGGCAAGATGGTCAAGGGCATGGGCGGCGCCATGGACCTGGTGGCCGGCGTCAAGCGCGTGATCGTGCTGATGGAGCATGTGGCCAAGAAGAAAGACGGCACCGAGGACCTCAAGATCCTGAAGAAGTGCACGCTGCCTTTGACCGGCGTGGGCGTGGTCGACCGCATCATCACCGACCTGGCCGTGATGGACGTGACGCCGCAGGGCCTGAAGGTGGTCGAGATGGCGCCCGGTATGACGCGGGAGCTGCTGCAGTCGAAAACCGGGGTGGAACTGGTCTGACGACGCACTCCGCGCTAAACGACAAAAGGCCCCGAGGGGCCTTTTTGCTTTTGTGGCATCTGGGTCGGGCGAAGGGGATCGAGCCCTCGCATGAAGCTTGGGAAGCTGCCGCTGTGCTGCGCTGCCATTGAACTACACCTGCGGCGCGGTCGTGGTGCCATCGCCGGCATGCCACCGCGCCATGCCTGCAGATATCAATTGGTACTATCCCGGTATTAGAAATTGGTATTCGATTGGTAATATCTGGCGTCGTAGCGCCATGCTGATGCCGCGATGCTGCCCGGAGTGGGTGCTTGGGTTCGATGTACAACAAGAGGAGACTGGAAATGAAGATAACGCGCAGAACATTCGGCTTTTTCTCGATGGGCGCTGTGGGGGCCCTGCTGGCCAGGCCAGCGTTGGCCGACGGCAAGGTCACGATCTACACGGCCGCGCCCCAAGACCTGATCGACAAAGTGGTTCCCGCCTTTGAAAAGGCGAGCAAGCTCAAGGTCGAACTGGTCAAGGCTGGCTCGGGCGAGCTGATCAATCGACTGAAAGCCGAGAAAGGCCGTCAGACCGCCGACGTGATCTGGGCCGTGGCGGGCGAGGTACTTGAGGCCAACAACAGCTTGTTCACCAAGTACGCGCCGGACAACGCCAAGTTCATCGCCGATGCGTTCAAAATCGACGACGCGTGGGTCCCGTTCACGGCCGTGGCGACTTCGTTTGGCGTCAACACCAAGTTGCTGACGCCAGCCCAGTACCCCAAGAGCTGGACCGATCTGGCCAACCCCGTCTACAAGGGCAAGATTTCGGCCGCGCGGCCCGACAAATCGGGCTCTGCCTTCATTCAACTCGCCACCATCCTGCAGCTATACGGCGAGGATAAGGGGTGGGAGCTGTACACGAAGATTCTCGACAACCTGGTTCTGTCCAACAGCTCGGGCGCGGTGCCGAAGTTCGTCAACGACGGCGAAGCGTTGATCGGCATCTCAAACGAAGACACCTTGCTCAAGTTCAAACAGGGCGGCGGTTCGGTCGAGATTCTGTACCCGGCCGATGGCACCACGGCCAGTGCCGATGGCATGGCCCTGCTGGCCAACCCGGTCAATGCGGAGGCCGGCAAGCAGTTCATGAACTTCATGCTCTCGCGCGAGGCGCAGGAGATCGTCGATGCCGCCGGTCGCCGTGCCATACGCACCGACGTGACCTCGAAGAACAGCCTGACGCCACTGGCCAAGATCAAGCTCATCAAGTTCAACACCGACCTGGCCGGCGCCCAGCGCACGCGCATTCTGGCCAAGTGGAACGACTTGTTGCTCAACAAGAAGTGATGCGCTGAACGCCGCCGCCACCCGTGGGCGGCGGCATTTTTTGGTTAATGGATTGCAGGGACACGCCATGTCGCAGGTTCAACTCAAAAACATCAAGAAAAGCTACGGCAACTACGTGGCGCTGAAGAACATCGACATCGATATTGGCCTCGGCTCGTTCTTCACGCTGCTGGGACCGAGCGGCTGCGGCAAGACCACGCTGCTGCGCGCCATCGCCGGTTTTCATAGGCAGGACTCGGGCGAGATTTACGTGGGTGAGAAGTCCATCGGGCAGTTGCCAGCGAACAAGCGCAATGTGGGCATGGTGTTTCAGGATTACGCCGTGTTCCCGCACCTCAGCGTGTTCGACAACGTCGCGTTCGGCTTGGTGCAGCAGAAGGTGCCGGCCGCGCAGGTCAAGGAGCGCGTCGCAGCCATTCTGAAGACGGTACATCTGGCCCAGCATGCCGAGCGCATGCCGCATCAGCTCAGCGGCGGGCAGCAGCAGCGCGTGGGCCTGGCGCGCGCGCTGGTGATCCGGCCCAAGGTGCTATTGATGGACGAACCGCTGTCCAACCTCGATGCCAAGCTGCGCATTGACTTGCGACGCGACATCAGGCAGCTGCAGCAGGAGTTCGGCATCACCACCGTGTATGTCACGCACGATCAGGAGGAGGCGCTGGCCATTTCCGACCAGGTCTGCGTCATGTACGACGGCTGGGCCCAGCAGGTGGGCAGCCCTTGGGCCATCTACAACCAGCCGGCCAACCGTTTTGTCGCCACCTTTGTCGGCTCGAACAACTTCATGCCCGTGGCCGTGCGCTCTGATGGCGAACTCGAACTGCTTGGGACACGCTTGCCTGCGCCGCCCGCCGTGCGTGAGCATGCCAGCGCCAGCTGCGTGGGCGCTGTGCGGCCGGAGAAGGTGCGGGTCAACCAGGCACTGGCCGGGCCAGGCGTGCAGGTGCGGGGCGTGCTGCGCCAGTCGATGTTCACCGGCCGCGAGCTGCAACTGACGGTGGAGGTTGAAGGGCACGGCACACTCGATGCACTGACCGCCCCGGACGAGGCGATCGTCGCGATCAAGCCCGGCCACGAGCTGCAGTTGGGCATCCAGGCCAGCGATGTGCTGTACTTCGCCGAAGGCGAGACCGGGAAGCTGTTGTCATGAGCAGCCGGGCCGTTCCCAAGGCGAATACCGCAGCGCGCAGCGCGGAGCTTACCCAATGAGCGCCGCCGCGCAACCAGCGTCGGCCATGGGCAAGGGCATGCGCAGCTTCCTCCGCATGGACTTCTGGTCCGTGGTGATGGCGGCTTCACTGGCCCTCATTGCCGTGCTGCTGGCCTGGCCGATTGTGCAGGTGCTGATGCTGGGTTTCATCGACCCGGCAACCGAGAAGTTCACCCTGGCCAACTACGGCAAGGTGCTCACGCATCCCTACTACCTGGGCGCGCTAAAGAACACCGTCATCGTCGGCGTGGGGGGCATGGTGGGCGCCTGCCTTCTGGGCATTCCGCTGGCGTACTTTGTGGCGCGCTATGTGATCTGGGGGCGCACATTGATCGCCACGCTGGCGGTGCTGGCGCTGGTATCGCCGCCCTTTATCGGCGCCTATGCCTGGGTCATGATTTTGGGCAACAACGGCTGGCTGACGCAGTTGCTCAAGTCCTGGGGCATCGCGGTGCCCACCATCTACGGCATTCACGGCATCGTGCTGGTGTTCAGCCTGAAGTTCTTTCCCTTCGTCTACCTGATGACCGAAAGCGCGATCCGCAACATCAACCGGTCTTACGAAGAAGCGGCGCATAACCTGGGCTGCACGCCATTGCAACGTTTTTTCAAGATCACGCTGCCGCTGGTGTTTCCGGCGGCCAGTTCGGGTGCCATCCTGTGCTTTGTGCTGTCGATTGCCGACTTCGGCACGCCCTCGATCATCGGGCGCGACTTCCGCACGCTCTCGACCATCGCCTACAACCAGTACACCTCGGAAATGGGCGGGCCGCCCACCATGGCGGTCAGCATTTCGATGCTGATGATCGTGATCTCGATGCTGGCCGTGGCCTTGCAGCGCTACCTGATCAACAAGCGCAGCTACGCCGGCTCGATGACCAACCTGATCGCGCCCAGGGAAGTCAGCGGACTCAAGGGTGCGCTGGCGCATGCGCTTTGCTACGGCATCGTGTTTCTGGCCACGCTGCCCATCGCGGTGGTGATCTACACCTCGTTTTTGCAGACCAGCGGCCCGGTGTTCACAGGCGGCTTTGGTCTCAACAGCTATGCCCGCGTGGTCAAGGAAGTACCCGATGTCATTGGCAACACCTTCCTGTTTGCGCTGATTGCCGTGGCGCTGATCACCATTGCCGGCAGCCTGATCTCCTACATCATTGTGCGGCGAGGCACCGCGATGTCGGGTTTTCTGGATTCGGTGTTGATGGTGCCCTATGTGGTGCCCGGCGTGGTGATGGCCATCGGTTTTTTGCTGGTCTTCAATACCGGCGTGTTCGATCTGGTGGGCACAGCCACCATCATCGTGCTGATCCTGTTCATTCGCCGCCTGCCCTACGGCGTGCGCGCCACCAGCTCGGTGCTGCGGCAGATCAAGCCCTCGATCGAGGAGGCGGCCGTGAGTTTGGGCGCATCGCCGGCCAAGGCCTTCCTCAAGGTCACGGTGCCGCTGATGATGCCTGGCCTGATTGCCGGCGCCATGATGAGTTTTATCACCGCCATCAACGAGTTGTCGTCCACGCTGCTGCTGTACACCGCACGCACCGCCACCATGCCGGTGCGCATCTACAGCGCCGTGCTCGACGGCGAGTTCGGGGTGGCGGCCGCGCTATCGACCATCTTGCTGGTCAGCTCCGGCTTGTGCGTGTTCGTGGTGTTCCGTTTCTCGCAGTCCAAAGAGGGCGCGTTTGTCTGAGCGCCGTTGGGAGCCATTTCCATGCTGATCGAATCGTCGTGCATCCCGAAATACCGCGATCTGTCGCAGCCCGGCGACGATGTATTGGCGATCGTTCCGCAACGCCTTTATGCGGTGTTCGACGGCGCCACCGATACCGTGGGCCTGTCGATCAATGGCGAGTCCCCGGGCCGTTTTGCAGCGCGCCAGGCGGCGATGGCGATGGTGAGCACCGCTCTTGCACCCGACCATGCCGCGCGTGCGCAGGCGCGCTGGCTGATCGACATGAACCGGGCCATTGCCGAAGGCTTGCTCGCCCAGGCGCCGCCGGGCACGCGCGCCGGCACCACGGCGGCGGCGGTACTCGATTGCGGCGATGAGCTGCGCTTCTTGATCGTCGGCGACTCGGGCGTGCGCATCAACGGCACTGAGTTGATCCACCTGCACAAGGATGTGGACCGCATCTACACGGCCGGCCGCATCGCCGCCTTCAAGCGCCTGCAGACCAAAGGTTGGGTGGGCGATGCGCTGGAGCAGGGCGCGCGGCAGCTGGTTGCCAAGGGGCTGTCGCAGGCCGCGCAGTTTGGTCTGGATGCGCACGAAGTGGAGTCCATCCTGCGCGGTGCGCGGCAGGCCTGTGTGCCGCTCCTGCAACCCGACGCCGTGTCATTGGTCGAGTCGATGCTGCTGGCCGGCATCGCGCAGGGCCAGTACGGCTTCGCCAACCGCGCGGGCCATTCGCTGGGCTATGCCGTGGTCGATGGTGGCGACACGCAGGGGGCGGATCTGCTGGCTTTCAGCCGGCCCAAGTCCGAGGTGCGCAGCATTGAACTGTTCACCGACGGCTATGCGACGTGCCCGCCGGATGTGACCTTGCGCGCATGGGAAGACGAGTTTGCTCGCGTGGAGGCGCTGGACTATGCCAAGACCGCTGCCTATCCCGGCGTCAAGGGCTCGACCACTACCCAATTCAGTGACGACCGCTCGGTGCTGGTGGCGCACTTTCAATCGCCATGACGAACGCGCCATCCCAGGAACTGTTTGGGCCCGGGCGTCTCCAGCACGGCTCCGGTGCGCCGCTGTACCGCCAGCTCGCGGCCGTGATCGAGCGCGCCATCGACGACCGCGTACTGGGGCCTGGCGATGCCTTGTTGCCCGAGCGCGATATTGCGCAGCGCTGCGGCGTTTCACGCGTCACGGTGCGCAAGGCGCTGGCCGGCCTGGTCGAGCGCGGCGTGCTGAAGCAGCGTGCGGGCTCCGGCTCCTACGTTGAGCGCCCGCACCTGGAGCAATCGCTGTCGTTTCTGTATTCGTTTTCCGACGACATGCGGCGCCGGGGCATCGTCTCGACGGTGCGCTGGATCAGCCGCACGGTGACGCCCGCCACGCCCGCAGAGCAGGCCATCTTTGCGATGGAGCATAGCGAGCCAGTGTCGCGCCTGACGCGCCTGCGCATGGCCAACGGCGTGCCGCTGGCGATCGAGTGCTCGGTGCTGCCGGCGCGCGACCTGCCCGACCCGCTGATGGTGGCCGATTCGCTGTACGCCTACCTTGAAAAACTCAAGCTGCGGCCGGTGCGGGCGACCGAGCGGCTGGGCGCGGCCAACATCGGCGCGGCAGACGCAGGCATCTTGCAGATTGAACCCGGCGCCGCCGTTCTCAAGGTGCAGCGCACGGCCTATCTGGCGCAGGGGCGGGCCATCGAGTTCGCGCAGTCTTATTTTCGCGGCGATGTCTATGACTTTGTGGCCGAACTCAATGTGGCGGCGGAAATGCCGGTCGTGCAGCCATGACGACGTTCGAGTTTTTGGTTGGTGTGGATGGTGGCGGTTCCGGTACCCGGGCCGTGATCTACACCGTCGATGGTGCATTGCTGGCGCGAGCGAACGCCGGTCCGTCGGCGCTGGGCTTCGGCGCGGCGCAGGCGTGGGGCGCCATTGACAGCGCGGTGCGACAGGCTCTGACATCGGCGGGGCTGGCATTTGATCGCGCCGCCTGCGCGCTGGGCCTGGGGCTGGCCGGCGCCAATCACCCCGAGTGGCGCCGGCAGTTTCTGGTGGGTGATCCGGGCTATGCCATGGTGCATCTGGAAACCGACGGCTTTGCCTGCCTGTTGGGCGCGCACGGCGGCGCGTCGGGTGCGATGGTGGCCATGGGCACGGGCAGCATGAGCGAAAGCTGGCTGCCCGACGGCACACGCCGCAGCATCGGTGGATGGGGCTTCCCTGTGGGCGACCAAGGGGGTGGCGCCTGGCTGGGCCTGCGCGCCGTGCAGCGTTTGCAGCAGGTACTCGACGGCTTGTGTCCGGCCTGCGAGCTTACCGATGCCATATTGCAGCGCCTGGGTGGCACGCGCGAAGCGGTGTTGCGCTTTGGCATGGAAGCGGACGCCACCAGGTTTGCGCAATTGGCGCCGATGGTGTTTGTGCACGCCTCGTCCGATGCGGTGGCAGCGGCTTTGCTGGACGAAGCGGCCGAGGTTTTGCGCGGCATGATCGAAGCGCTCGATCCGCAAGCCACGCTGCCGCTGAGCCTGAGCGGCAGCGTGGCGCTTAATTTGAAGTCGCGCTTGCCACCTTCGGAGCTTCGCCCGCTGCGGCCGGCCCTACTGGATGCGGCACAGGGCGCGCTGCTGGGGCTGTGTCGCGCGCAGCCCCAGCTGCGGGTCCCGGACGCGTTGCGGGTTACGCGGCGGCCCATCGAGGAGCAAAGCGCGTGATCGCCGGCGCCATCCTGACCCCCGACGGGTTTGTGCAAGGCAAATTGCACATCGATCACGCCACCGGTCGCGTGGCGTCCATCGTGGGCCGGCCGATCGCGCAGGACGCGGTGCTACGCAGCGGCCTGCCATGGGTGCTGCCGGGCTTTATCGATACCCATGTGCATGGTGCCGGTGGCGCCGATGTGATGCAGGGCCGAGCGGCCTTGCCGACCATCGCAAGGACCGTGGCACGCCACGGCACCACAGCCTTCCTGGCCACCACCATGACGGCACCGGCTGACGAGCTGGCGCAGGCGGTGGCCGGCGTCGGTGCTTACATGCGAGAGGCGGCAGCCTCAAGGCAGCAAGGCGCGGCCCGTGTGCTGGGTGTGCATCTGGAAGGGCCCTACCTCAACAGCGTGCGACTCGGCGCCCAACCCGATTTTGTGCGCCATGCGGCATTGGCGGAACTGGGTGAGTTGTGCGCGCTGGCGCCGATTGCCTTGCTGACGCTGGCGCCCGAGGTTGACGATCACGTGGCCCTGATCCCCGCGCTACGCGAGCGCAACATCCGCGTGCAGCTGGGCCACAGCAACGCCAGCTACGAGGAAGCTTGCGCGGCGTTGGCCGGTGGGGCGGGCGGCTTTACTCATTTGTTCAACGCCATGAGCGCGCTGCATCACCGGGCACCCGGCATGGTGGGCGCGGCGCTGGCGCACGCCGAGTTTGCCGAAGTCATTCCAGACCTGCTGCATGTCCACCCCGGTGGCCTGCGCGTGGCACTGCGCAGCATTCCCAAGTTGTTTTGCGTGAGCGACTCCACCGCAGCCACCGGCATGCCCGACGGGCCCTACCTGCTGGGCCGCCAGGCCGTGCACAAATGCCTGGGCGGGGTGCGCCTGGCCGACGGGACGCTGGCCGGCAGTACGCTGACACTGGACCAGGCCTTGCGCAACCTGGTGCATGAAATCGGGCTCACGGTGGCCGAGGCCTCCATGCGGGTATCGACCTATGCGGCCGATTATTTGGGGTTGACAGAACGCGGTCGACTGTGCGTCGGCGCGTATGCCGACATGGTGGTTCTGAATGCCGGACTTGAAGTTCGGCAGGTGATGGTGGAGGGGGTGAAGATTGAACTCGCGGATGTTTGAAGAACTGCGCGAGGCCCCGCAGGTGGTGGCGCGCGCGCTGCAGCACGACCACCAGGTCTACGCCGAGGTGGTGCGCGCCCTGGACGCGCGTGCCGCGTCGGCCTGGCTGACCATTGCCCGCGGCAGCTCCGACCATGCCTCGGCCTATCTGGCTTACCTGGTGATGGCCAGGCTGGGCCGCATCGTGACCACGCTGCCGCTGTCGCTGCTGACTTTGTACCATGCACCGATTCGTGGGCGCGACGTGGCGGCGTTCGCGTTTTCGCAATCGGGCGCCAGTCCGGACCTGGTGCTGCCAACGCGCCAGTTGCGCCAGGGCGGCGCATGCACGGTCGCTTTCGTCAACGAGATGCAGTCCGACCTGGCCCGTGCGGCTGAATGGGCCATTGATCTGCGCGCCGGCGCTGAACGCAGCGTGGCCGCGACCAAGAGTTTCATCGCCCAACTGCTGGCCGGCGCGCGGCTGGTGCAGTTGCTGTTGGACGATGCCGGTTTCAGCGAGGCCTTGCAGCGTCTGCCCGACGATCTGGACGTGGCCCTGCGGCAGGACTGGTCGCCCGCACTCGACGTGTTGCGCGAGGCGCAGGGCCTGTATGTGATCGGCCGTGGCATCGGCCTGCCCATTGCGCAGGAAGCGGCCCTCAAGTTCAAGGAAACCTGTGGCCTGCATGCCGAAGCCTTCTCCGGCGCCGAAGTGCAGCACGGCCCCATGGCCCTGGCGCGGCCCGAGCACCCGCTGCTGATTTTTGCGCCTGCCGGGCCGGCTCAGCAGGATTTGCTGGCTCTAGCGGCCAACATGCGCGCACGTGGCGTGGTGGTGTTGCTGGCGGCGCCGGTCGGCACCGTCGGCGCCAACCTGAGCCTGGCGCCCGCCAGCCACGAAGATCTGAGCCCGATGCTCACGATCCAGAGCTTTTATGCCTTTGTGGAGCGGTTGTCGCGCGAACGCGGCTTCGACCCCGACGCGCCACCGCACCTATCGAAGGTGACGCGCACGCACTGAAGGTGCATGCATCCAGCCTGGGCGCTTGAAATTGGGTGGAGCGGGTGAAGGGAATCGAACCCTCGTATGAAGCTTGGGAAGCTGCCGTTCTGCCATTGAACTACACCCGCAGTGCTGTGATTATAAAAGCAGAGCTCAGGGCCGCAGGTAGGCCCAGCCTTCGCTTTGCTTTTTCATGATTTCGGTCACGCCGGCAGGCACGTAGCCCACGGCGGCATGCATGTCGTCCTTGGTCAGCTTCTGGCCGCGCATGGTGTTTTCGCAGGCCAGCACTTTCACGCCGGCCTTGCTGGCGTCGCTGATGCGGCTCGCCACCGGGGCGTCGAATTTGAGCATGCCGATGCCGGGCCCGTAAGCGACGATTTCCACGTCCACATGGGCCGCGCCCACGTCGTCCTGCAGGTTCCTGGCATTGTTGAGCGCCAGGTTCCACTTGGCCGGGTCCGCATCGCTGACCTGGATCACGATCTTGTGGCGTTTTTGAGTTGCAGCCACCGTTGTTTGTGCGTTGGCAGCTATCAAAAGTGTAGCGCTTGCGGCCAGCGCACCGGCCTGGATAAAGCTGCGGCGGTTCATTTGAGAATGTCTCCCAGGCAAAGGTATTTCATTTCAATGTATTCCTCCATGCCGTGGCTGGAGCCCTCGCGGCCCAAGCCTGACTGCTTGACGCCTCCGAAGGGTACATGTTCGGTGGCAATCACGCCAGCGTTGATGCCCACCATGCCGTATTCCAGCGCTTCAGCCACGCGGTAGATGCGTCCGATGTCGCGGCTGTAAAAGTAGCTGGCCAGGCCGAACTCGGTGTTGTTGGCGGCGTCAATCGCCTCCTGCTCCGCCTTGAAGCGGAACACCGGCGCAAACGGGCCGAAGGTTTCTTCTTTCGCGCACAGCATGTCGCCGGTGGCTTCGGAGACCACGGTGGGTTCAAAAAACTGGCCTTGCAGCTTGTGGCCGCCGGCCAGCAGCTTGCCGCCCTTGGCAACGGCATCGGCCACATGGCGCTGCACCTTGTCCACGGCCGAGTCTTCAATCAGCGGGCCTTGCATCACACCGTCTTCAAAGCCGTTGCCCACCTTGAGGGTTTTGACTTTTGCGGCAAACTTCTGCACAAACTCGTCGTACACACCGTCCTGCACATAAATTCGGTTGGCGCAGACGCAGGTCTGGCCGGCATTGCGGTATTTGCTGGCCATGGCGCCCTCGACGGCCGAGTCGATGTCGGCATCGTCAAACACGATGAAAGGCGCGTTGCCGCCCAGCTCCAGCGCGAGTTTTTTGACCGAGGGCGCGCTTTGCGCCATCAAAATACGGCCGACTTCCGTGGAGCCGGTGAAGCTGATGTGGCGCACCACGTCACTGGCGCAAAACACCTTGCCCACGGCGATGCTGTTGGCACTGTCGGCCGTGATCATGTTCAGCACGCCGGCCGGGATGCCCGCGCGCACGGCCAGCTCGGCGGCGGCCAGCGCCGTCAGCGGTGTCAGCTCAGCCGGCTTGATGACGACCGGGCAACCTGCGGCCAGGGCCGGGGCCACCTTGCGCGTGATCATGGCCAGCGGGAAGTTCCAGGGCGTGATGGCGGCGCAGACGCCGATAGGCTGCTTGATCACCATCAGGCGGCGGCTGTTGTCAAACTGGGGCAGGGTTTCGCCGTTGACGCGCTTGGCTTCTTCGGCGAACCACTCGACAAAGCTGGCGCCGTAGGCCACCTCGCCCTTGGCCTCGGCAAAAGGCTTGCCCTGCTCGGCCGTCATGATGCGGCCAATGTCTTCCTGATTCGCCATCAGCAATTGGTACCACTTCATCAAAATCGCGTGGCGCTCCTTGCCGGTCTTGCTGCGCCAGGCCGGCCAGGCGGCGTTGGCCGCAGCCACGGCGGCTTCGGCGTCGGCCGGACCCAGGTTGGCCACATCGGTGAGCTTCAGGCCAGTGGATGGGTCGTTCACGTCAAAACGGGCAGCACCCTTGACCCACTGACCGTTGATCAGCGCGTCGGTCTTGAGCAGAGATGGGTCTTTGAGCAGGGCGAGGGGCGATGTCTTCATGTCCATGGGGAGTTCTCCTGAGAGGATGGGGGCAGATGGCCCGGGTGATTATTTAAGCGGTAAAGTCGTTTTGTCAGTTTTCGAGCAAGGCTCATGGCGGGAGCTGACGCAACTGTTGCAACGGCGGTTTTCAGCTGTCAATCACCCGCCGGGCAAAGCGTTCAAGGTAGTCCATCAGTTGATCGGCGCCGTGCACGGCTGCTTTCTCGTCGCCGGTGGCAATACCCTGGGCCAGCTCCATGTGGTGGCGGGCGCCTTCGGCAATTTCCCCCTCGTGCTGGTAGGCATACCAGAATCGCCGGCATTGCACGACCAGCGGCACCACGCATTTGACCGCCGAATGGTTCTGGCTGGCCTGGTGGTTGACCTCGTCGAGTTCATGGTCGGCCCGCATGTAGTCTTCGAGGTGCCCACGTGCCGCCGCCTTCATCATTTTTTCGGCACAGCGCACGATCTCCTGGCGCTGCGCTGCCGTTGCGCGGCGCGCAGCGCACGCGGCGATGAGGCGTTCGAGCACCCGGCGCGTCTGGATCACATCCAGGTGGTCTGCCAGATCGATGTGGGAGACCAGTAGTCCGCGTCGTGGCTGCTGGTCTATGAGTCCGGTCGACACCATGCGCAGCAGCGCCTCGCGCACCGGCGTGCGGCCGAGCTGGGTCAGCTCGACCAGTTCCGCTTCGACCACCGGGCTGCCCGGCTCGAGCCGCAGCGTGGAAATCAGCGCCTCGATCGCATCATAGGCAAGATCAGCGGCGCGACGCTTCGTTGGGAAGGGAGGTCTAGGCATCGAGGACTGTGGCATGGTGGCGTTTGAGTTGTCGGCGCTGCAGCAGAGCTTGCCACTCACCGACCAGGCCTCTTCGGAAGAACGAGACGCATACGATGAAGGTCAGGCCAATAATGATTGTAACGACACCGCCGAGTTGGGCCAGATGGTTTTGCAGGCTGACCACCAGCGTGGCGCCGACCACCGGCCCCCAGCCCGTGGCAAGACCGCCGAGCAGCGTCATCAGCAGTACTTCGGTCGAAGTCGAGAGCATGACATCGTTGAGCGCCGAGAGCTGCAGGACCAGGGCCTTGAGCGAACCGGCCAGACCGGCGAGCGCGGCCGACAGCATGAAGGCGTAAAGCTTGCAGCGGTCGGTATCGTAGCCCAGCGAGATGGCGCGCGGTGCGTTGTCGCGCAAGGCCTTGAGCACCTGGCCGAACGGGGAGTGCACGATCCGGTGAATCAGCAGGAACGCGAGCACGAACACGCCGAGCGTGAAGTAGTACATGTGGTTATCGGCTGACAGGTCGACGAGCCCGAGCAGCTTGCCGCGCGGAATGCCCTGCATGCCGTCTTCCCCGCCGGTCCAGGGGATTTGCACCGCCAGAAAGTAGGCCACTTGCGAGAGCGCGAGCGTGATCATCGAGAAATAGATGCCGGTGCGCCGGATGGCCAGCTTGCCAATCGTCCAGCCAATGCCGGTGGCGACCACCACACCCGCAAGAATCGCGAGTTCGACCGGAAAGCCTTTGTTGGCGAAGCGGATCATGAGGATGCCGGTGGTGTAGCCGGACCAGCCGAAAAAGGCGGCATGGCCGAACGACACCAGGCCGGTAAAACCGATCAGCAGGTTGAAGGCCAGTGCGAAAAGCGCATAGCACAGCACCTTCATGATGAAGACCGGGTAAGCGATTTCCGGGAAGGCCGGTACCAGCAAGGCCGGTAGCAGCAACACCAGCAGGATGCGGATGGAGGTGGGGACCGCCGGGAGGCGGGAGGCGGGAAGGGTGAATGGGATGGATCGGGTGGATGAGGCGCTCATTTCATTTCTCCTTGCCGAACAGGCCGGCGGGCCGGGTGAGCAGCACCAGCGCCATGATGACGAACACCACCACGGTGGCGGCTTCCGGGTAAAACACCTTGGTCAGCCCTTCCAGCAGGCCGAGGCCCAGGCCGGTGAAGATCGCACCGAAGATAGAGCCCAGCCCGCCGATGACCACCACGGCAAACACGATGTTGAGGAGGTTGGCGCCCATCAGCGGATTGACCTGCATGATGGGCGCTGCCATCACGCCGGCAATGCCCGCCAAGGCCACGCCGAAGCCGTAGGTCAGCGTGATCATCAACGGAATGTTCACGCCAAACGCCTGCAGCAGCTTGGGGTTTTCGGTGCCGGCACGCAGCAGCGCGCCCAGCTTGGTTTTCTCGAACAGGTACCAGGTTGCGGCGCAAATCGTGAGTGAGGCCACGACCACGAAGCCGCGGTAGACCGGCAGGTACATGAAACCGAGATCCACGCCGCCCTTGAGCAGGTCCGGCGGGTCATAACTGGCGCCTGAGATGCCGTAGAAATGGCGCAGCGCGCCTTCCAGCACCAGCGCCACGCCGAAGGTCAGCAGCAGCCCGTAAAGATGGTCGAGGTGGTACAGGCGTTTGAGCAGCGTCTTTTCCAGCAGCACGCCCAGCGCCCCGACGATCAGCGGCGCCAGGACCAGCGCCACCCAGAAGTTGATCTGGAACTCCGGACCAAGCAACAGGGGAAGTTGCGAGAAACCCATCCACGCCAGGAACGCAGCCAGCATGAACTGCGCGCCATGCGTGAAGTTGATGATGTTGAGCAGGCCGAAGATGATGGCCAGCCCCATGCTGAGCAGTGCGTAGAAGCAGCCGTTGATGAGCCCGACCAGCAATTGGGCCAGAAGGGCTTGTGAGGAAATATCGAACATGGTGTGTGCGTGCTGGCTGGAGGTACGACCGCCGTCCTCTTGTTGGAGGGACGGCCGCACGCAGCGCTTGCTTAGTGGCTGATGGCGCAGGCCGGATTGACGGGCGGAAATACATCGGGACCCTTGAGCACCGCCTTGACCTTGTAGTAGTCCCAGGGCGCCTTGGACTCGGCCGGGCTCTTCACCTGCAGCAGCAGCATGTCGTGCACCAGCGCGCCGTCCTCACGCAGCTTGCCGTTGCGAATCACGGCATCGTTGATCGTCATCTTGCGCAGTTGCGTCATCACCGCCTTGGCTTCGTCGGTGCCGGCGGCCTGCACGGCCTTCAGGTAGTTGAGCGTGGCCGAGTAGACGCCAGCCTGGGCGGCCGTCGGCATGCGCTTGTGCTTTTCGAAGAACTTGCGCGACCAGGCGCGCGATTTGTCGTCCAGATCCCAGTAGAAGGCTTCGCTCAGGTACATGCCCTGGGCCTTGTCCAGGCCGATGCTGTGCACATCGGAGATGTAGGTCAGCAGCGGCGCCACCACCTGCTTGCGGGTGATGCCATATTCGTTGGCCTGCTTGATGGCGTTGATCGTGTCGTTGCCGGCGTTCGCCAGTGCGATCACATCGGCCTTGGAGGCCTGCGCCTTGAGCAGAAAGGAGGAGAAGTCATTGCCCGGGAACGGATGGCGCGAGTTGCCGACGATGCTGCCGCCGTTGGCTTTGATGACTTCGGTGGCGTCCTTCTCCAGTGAGTGCCCGAAGGTGTAGTCGGCGGTGATGAAATACCACGACTTCTTGCCTTCCTTGACCAGCGCGCGCGCCGTACCTGCCGCAAGCGCATAGGTGTTGGTGGTCCACTGCGCATTGAGCGGCGAACATTTCTCACCCAGAATCGCGGTGGCGAGCCCCGAGGAGGGCATGCTCACACGGTTTTTCTGCCTGGCAATCTCCATCACGGCCAGCGCGGTGGAGGAGGTCGGAAAGTCGGTCACCATGTCTACCTTGCTCTGGTCGAACCAGCCGCGCGCGAGGTTGGCCGCCACGTCGGGCTTGTTCTGGTGATCGGCAAAGACGAGCTCGACGGGCTTGCCGAGCACCTTGCCGCCCATTTCCTCGATGGCCAGGCGTGCGGCAACCACCGAGCCCTGGCCCGAGAGGTCGGAATAGACGCCGGACAGATCGTTGAGCACGCCGATCTTGACCACATCGTCACTGACTTGGGCCTGCGCCGCGAAGCCCATGCAGGCGACGAGGCAGGCGCTGAGTTTGTTGAGATTCATGAGGAACTCCATGGAAGATTGAAAGGAGAGGGGTGGGGAGGGAAACGGTGGAATGGTCGGCTCAAATGCCCAGCAGTTCATTGAGGCGGTCCTGCCTGGCATCGACTTCGCTGCGGTCAATCATTTCGACGACCTGGCCGTGCTCGATCACGTAGTGGCGGTCGGCCAGGTGTTTGGCGAAGCGAAAGTTCTGCTCGACCAGCACCAGCGTGAAACCCTGCGCCTTGAGCTCGCGGATGACCTGGCCGAGCTTTTGCACGATGACGGGTGCCAGCCCTTCGGTGATTTCGTCCAGCAGCAAGAGCTTGGCGCCGGTTCGCAGAATGCGGGCCATGGCGAGCATCTGCTGCTCGCCGCCCGACAGCCGTGTGCCGGGGCTGTGGGCGCGTTCCTTGAGGTTGGGAAACATGGCGTAGATCTGCTCGAGCGTCATGCCGTTGTCGCCCACCTCGGGCAGCAGCGTGAGGTTCTCCTCGGCGGTCAGTGATGCATAGATGCCGCGCTCTTCCGGGCAGTAGCCTATCCCGAAGCGCGCGATGCGATGCGGCGGCAGGGCGATGACTTCCTTGCCTGCCACATGGATGGACCCCGCGCGCTTGTCGATCAGGCCCAGGATGGCGCGCAGCGTCGAGGTGCGCCCCGCGCCGTTGCGGCCCAGCAGCGTCACGCATTCGCCGGCGCGGACTTCCAGGTTGATGCCTTGCAGCACATGGGATTCTCCGTACCAGGCATGCAGGTCGCGGATGGACAGCATGGTTGGGCTTGAATCAGACATTTTCTTCGGTCCCCATATAAGCTTCACGCACCGCGGGATCGACCGACACCTCGGCATACGGTCCCTCGGCCAGGATTTCGCCGCGTTGCAGCACGGTGATCGTGTCGCTGATGTCGGCCACGACCTTCATGTTGTGTTCGACCATGAGAATGGTGCGGTGCGCCGACACTTGTTTGATCAGGTCCTTCACACGGTCCACGTCCTCATGGCCCATGCCCTGCGTGGGTTCGTCAAGCAGCAGCAGCTCGGGGTCGAGCGCCAGCGTGGTGGCGATCTCCAGCGTGCGCTTGCGCCCATAGGGCAGATCGCCGGCCAGCAATGACGCGAAGGAGGCGAGCCCGACCTGCTCCAGCAGGGCCATCGCGCGGGCGTTGAGGCTGTGCAGCGAGGCGCTCGACTGCCAGAAGCGGTAGTCAACCCCCAGCTTGCGCTGCAAGGCGATTTTCACGTTTTCCAGAGCGCTGAACTGCGGAAAAACAGCCGAAATCTGGAACGATCGCACGATGCCGCGGCGCGCGGTCTGCGCCGGCTTTTCCTGTGTGATGTTGGTGTCGTTGAACAGGATTTGCCCTGCGTTCGGGATGTGGAACTTGGTCAGCAGGTTAAAGACGGTCGTCTTGCCGGCGCCGTTCGGCCCAATCAACGCATGGATGGTTCCGCGCTTGACGCGCAGGTTGACGTTGCGCACGGCGACGAAGCCGCGGAACTCCTTGGTCAGTCCCTTGGTTTCAAGAATGATGTCTTTGTTCATGTGGGTGACTTAAGTTTTGACGCGTCTGCGTTGAGCGCCAATGTGGCAATGCGTGCAGGCGAGATTGGCGTACGCGGCGCGGGCTGTGGCCAACCAAACAGAAACTGCGTGGCGCCGCCGCAGACGCGGCCCTGGCAGGCACCCATGCCGCAGCGGCTGTGCAGCTTTGCCGCAGTCCAGCTTTCGAAGCCGCACAGCTGCTCATGGCTCACGTCTTCACACCGGCACACCAGGGTGTCGGGCGCGGCCAGTTGTTTCAAGCCGGGATGGAGCGCGAAGCGGGTGTGCAAAGCCGTTGCGAAGGCCTCCCAGCGCTGCCGCTGGGGCCACAGCTGCCGGGCTTGATCCAGCTGACCCATGGCCGCGTGGCCGGCAATGGCGCCCTGCACCAGGGCGCGCTCGCTGCCGCCGAAGCCGGTGCATTCACCGGCGGCGTAATGGTCGGGCAGGCTGCTGGCCTGCCAGGCGTCGACCGCAATGGCGTGTTGTGCATTCAGGGCGCAGCCCAGCGCCTGGCCGAGCTGGGTGTTGGGAATCAGGCCGAAGCCGCAGGCCAGGCGGTCGCAAGCGATGTCCAGCGTACGTGCACCCTGCTGCAGGCGTACCGACTCCACGCGGCCCTGGCCCGCAGCCGCCACGACGTGGCTGGACAGGCGATAGCCCGGATGCATGAGCGTCAAGGCCTGCAGGGCCTTGCCGGGCCAGCGCACCAGCGAAGCGGCAAAAGCGGCCACCGCGCCGGTGGACGCCTGTTCGGCTACCCGCAGCACCTGCGCACCGGCGGCCTGGGCCGCGGCCGCGACCGCCAGCAACAGCGGGCCGCTGCCCGCCACCACAATGCGCTCGCCGCGTACCGGCAGGCCACCCTTGATCAGGGCCTGCAGTCCACCAGCACCGGTGACGCCGGGCAAGGTCCAGCCCGGAAACGGCAGCAGCAGTTCGCGTGCGCCGGTGCACACAATCAGCTTGTCATAGCTCAAGCTCCAGCCGCGATCGGCGTCTTCCAGCAGCAGCTGTTTGGGCTGCGGCACGGCCACGATGCGGGTGCCGGACAGCAGCCGCACATTGCGGTGGCGGGCCAGGGCTTCACGCCGCTGCAGTGCGGCGCGGGGCAGATGGGCGCCGGGGCCGTCGCGCCAGATCTGGCCGCCGGGGGCCGGGTTGTCATCGATCAGCGTGATGGCCGCGCCCGTGGGGGCTGCCGCCAATGCTGCAGCCATGCCCGCCGGTCCTGCGCCGACGATCAGCAGATCGCAATGTTCCGGGGAAGGGATGGCCATGGTTCAGGCTCCCGCCATGGCTGCGGTCTGCACCGCCATGCCCTCAACGCACAGCGTCTGGCAGGCTAGGCGGCGCTGGCCGTTAATCAAGACCCGGCATTCCTGGCAGATGCCCATGCCGCAGAACGCTGCGCGCCGCTCGCCGCTGACGGAGATGCGCGTGATGCCGGTGCCCACGATGTACAGCGCTGCGGCCACCGTGACACCTTCAGGCACACGTTGTGGCTGGCCATCAAGCTGGATTTCGACATGGCTGGGCAGGCTGTTCATGCGGCCATTCCAAAACGCTGCGGCAGGTAAGGCGCTGGGTCAAGTTCGGCCCGGCGCCCGGTGATCTGTGCGGCCAGCAGCTGGGCGCTGGCCGGGGCGGTCGTCACGCCCAGGCCTTCGTGGCCCACGGCCAGCCAGAGCCCGGGGCGCTGCGGATGTGGCCCCAGCAGCGGCAGGCTGTCGGGGGTGGCGGCGCGCAGGCCGGTCCAGCAGCGGATGGCGTTGAGATCGGCCAGGGCTGGCATATAGCCAAGCGCCCGCTCCAGCATCTGCGCCAGCATATCGGCATCCACTTCGGGGGAGCTGTCATCGAACTGGCGTGACGAGCCGATCAGTAGTTGCCCGGTAGGGCGTGGCTGCAGGTTGAACGCCACCGAGGGGCCGGTGCTGTGGTGTGCGCTGGTGACGTAGCCCAGTTCCACCAGCTGGTGACGGACCTGGCCCGGGTAGCGGTCGGTAATCAGCAGATGGCCCTTCTTCGGGCGGATCGGCAGTTCGGGGCACAGCTGCGTGGCATGGACGCCATTGGCCAGCAGCACGGCGCCGGCGTCAAGCCAGCTGTTGCCGGCCAGCCGAACGCGGGCACCCTCAATCTCCAGCACTTCGGCGTGCTGTACACGAATCTGCTTCGGGTAATGCGCCAGCAGCCAGCGCGCCGCGTTGGGCGCATAGACCACGCTGTCGCCTGGCACATGCAAGGCGCCACACAGGCCGGGGCGCAGTGCCGGCTCCAGGGCCTGCAGTGTTTGCGCATCGATCAGGTCGCAGGCCACCTCGTGCGCGCGCAGCCGCTCCTGCTTGTCATGGGCCGCCGCCATTTCCTCGTCGTTCGCGGCCAGCCACAACGTGCCGCAGGGGTGCCAGGCACAGTCCGCGGCCATCGCGTCGGCCCACTGCCGCCACACGCCAAGCGAATGGCGGCTGAGCGCGAGCTCGGCGGGGTTGTCGTCCATCACCACCAGATGGCCCATGCCCGCCGCCGTGGCACCGCCCCGGCGGTCGTCGAGCACCAGCACGTCCAGTCCGGCACGTGCCAGCTCATGCGCGCAGGCGCTGCCTACGATGCCGGCACCGATGACGATGACGTCTGCGTCCAGGGTCACAACCGTATGCCCCAGCCAAATGGATCGTCGGCCTCGATCAGCAGCGTGGCTTCTGCGCTCATATGGGCGCGCCCGCGCAGCGTGGGGATGATGTGGTCGCCATCGCGCTCAAAGCTGGCTTCGAACTGGCTGCCGATCACGCTGGCCTGGTGCCAGATTTCACCCGGCGCGAGCTTGCCGTCGGCCGCCAGGCAGGCGATCTTGGCGCTGGTGCCGGTGCCGCAGGGCGAGCGGTCGTAGGCCTTGCCGGGGCACAGCACGAAGTTGCGGCTGTCCGCCACCTCATCGTCGGCAAACAGCTCGATGTGGTCGATCTCAGCGCCCTCCGCACCGGTGATGCCCTGGGCCGCCAATGCTTCGCGCAGCGCCCAGCTGTAGGCGGTGAGGGCGTCGAGGTTGTTGCTGGCCACGCGCTGGCCATGTTCACTGACCAAGAAGAACCAGTTGCCGCCCCAGGCCACGTCGCCGCGCACTGTCCCGTGGCCGGGCACGGTCACGGCGACCTGGTGCAGATGGCGCCAGGCGGGCACGTTGCGCACGCTGACCGAGCGATCCGCATGCAGCGTGGCCTCGACCGTGCCCACCGGCGTCTCTATGCGGTGCACGCCCGGCTGGATGCGGCCCATGTGGGCCAGCGTGGCCACCAGCCCGATGGTGCCGTGGCCGCACATGCCCAGGTAGCCGGTGTTGTTGAAAAAAATCACGCCGGCACTGGCATCGGCGGCGACCGGTGTACACAGCAAGGCGCCCACAATGACATCGCTGCCGCGCGGCTCCAGCACCGTGGCGGTGCGCCAGGCATCATGCTGCTGCGCCAGCACGGCGCGGCGCTCGGCCATGCTGCCGCTTCCCAAATCGGGGAAGCCATCAATAACCAGGCGCGTGGGTTCCCCGCCCGTGTGGGAGTCGATGATCTGGATGCGTTTCATGGGTGTTTCCGTCATGCCGTTGATGATTCGTGCCGTGAGACTCACAAGAAAACAGTGAAAACAATAGGGCAGCTGGCATTGCCCTATTCCTCCTATTCCTTCAACTCAGCGGCTCAAGAAAGCAGACCGCATCAATAACTTGCCAGTGGAACCGGCAAAGCATTCTTGAAGGTGAAAACCGTGACAGGAGCCTGTTTCATATTGCCTTTTTCGTCGTAGGCATAGGTGCCGGCAACCCCTTTGTAGCTGGATTTATAGATTTCTGCGCCTACTTTGTTCGGGTCTGTCGAGTTGGCTTTCTGCATGGCCTGGCCAATGAACAAGGTTTGGTCGTAAAACGAAGCCGCATAGGCATCCGCATCAAGATTGAACCGTTTTTTGTATTTCGCCTTGAATGCGGGGCCATCCGTGGCTTTTTCCAGGATCGAGCCGCCTTGCGCGCAGAAAACGGTATCGTTGACAGCGTCCGCTGCAAGCTTTCCCATTTCCGGGCTGCACAGCGTATCGCCGCCCAATAATTTGGCGGGTATCGCCAGTTGCTTCATTTGCCGCGTCAGCGGTGCGGCTTGCGGTGCATAACCGCCGAAGAAAATAACTTCGGGCTGCTTGGCTTTCAAGTTGGTCAATATGGATGAGAAGTCAACCGATTTGTCCGTGGTGTACTCCTGCCCCACGATGGTGAGACCCAAAGTTTTCGCTTCCTTGAGGAATTCATCCGCCACGCCCTGGCCAAACGCGGTACGGTCATCAATCACGGCAACCTTCTTGACCTTGAGCACCTTGGCCGCATAGACCGCCATGCTGGAGCCAATTTGATTGTCGCCGGCAATGATGCGAAACAGGTTTTTGTAGCCGCCCTGGGTGACTTTGGGATTGGTGCCGACCGTGGACATCATGGCGCCACCCTCGCTATAGACCCGCGACGCAGGAATGGCCACGCCAGAACAATAGGGCCCCATGACATATTTGACACCGCCATCCACCAGTTTCTGGGCGGCGCTGACGCCTGATTTGGCGTCACACTGGTCATCCTCGGACTGCAGTTCAAATTTGAGCACCTTGCCCGCGACCATGATTTTTTTGGCATTGAGCTCTTCAATCGCCAGGCGCACGCCATTTTCATTGTCTTTCCCTGCAAACGCGTTGGCGCCTGACAGCGGACCGGTGTGGCCTATTTTGACCACCTGCTCCTGGGCATTCGCATGGCCTGCCAGCGCAATGGCCATGACGCCAAGAAGCGGAATCATGCTTGGTTTGATTTTCATACCTGTCTCCTGAAATTTCGGGTCGTTTTAATAGGGCTGCCGTCAGGCAACCGACTGGTATTGAACCGGCCGTGTCGCCAGCGCTTTTTTCACGATCGTTTCAATGGCTTCGCGCTCGGCGCCTATCAGCGGCAGGCGTGGACGGCGCATGTGCTCGGTGCTCACGCCGGCCAATACGTCGATCAATTTGAGGTTTTGCACCAGCTTGGTGGACACGTCCAGGTGCAGCATGGGCGTCATCCACTGGTAGAGCTTGAGGGCCTCGGCGAACTTGCCGGCCTTCATCAGGTCGTACAGCGCCACGGTTTCGCGCGGGAAGGTGCAGCCGACACCGGCGAGCAGGCCGTCGCAGCCCAGTGCCAGGCCTTCATAGGCCAGGTCATCCACGCCTAGGAAGAGCTGATAGCGGTTGCCCACCGTGTTGCGCAGGTCGGTGATGCGGCGGATGTTGTCCGAGCTTTCCTTGATCGCGACTATCCACTCGCAGTCGGCCAGTTCGGCCATGTGCTCGGGCCTGAGGTCCACGCGGTAGGCGACCGGGTTGTTGTAGACCATGATGGGCTTTTTCGCGGCCTCGGCCATGGTGCGTACATTCAGCATGGCCTCGCGTGCGTCGGCCACGTAGATGACCGAGGGCATCACCATGAAACCGTCCACACCGAGTTCGTTGGCGCCACGGATGTAGCGCAGCGCTTCGCGGGTGCTGGTTTCCGAGACGTTGGCAAGCACGGGGACGCGGCCCTTGCTGGCCTTGAGGGCGATGTCGGCGACCTGGAGCTTTTCTTCCAGCGTCAGCGTGCTGGCTTCGCCCAGCGAGCCGCAGGTGACGAGGCCGTGAATGCCGTTGCGGATCTGGAAGTCGATGTGTTTGGCCGTGCCTTCGGCATCGATGCGCTCGTCGGCGTGGAATTTGGTGGTGATGGCGGGAAAAATGCCTTGCCAGCGTGGGTTGTTCATGAAAATTGCTCTTTCTGCGGTTGGGTTGGGAGGGTGTCAGGTCGATGTATGTAGATATATTAAGAAGATATTTGAAATATCTTTATTGGGGTATTCGGCAGTGTGCAAATTGGCCGTTTTGGTGTATAGGGGACTGTTCACGCTATTTATGGGGGATGCGTTGCGAGCCAAAAAGGCCATGAGCAAGGCGCAAAACCTATAATCTATTGTTCAAATAAATCAAGCAGTTAGCGTGATCTGCGCCTTGTTCCACACCAGGTGGTCAGTTGCAGCGCGTCCCCATCACACCATGAGCACACCCACTTTTACCGTCGCCGACATCCGCAAGAGCTTTCTGGACTTTTTTGCCTCCAAAGGGCATACCGTGGTGGCGTCCAGCCCGCTGGTGCCGGGCAACGATCCGACGCTGATGTTCACCAACTCGGGCATGGTGCAGTTCAAGGACGTGTTTCTCGGCACCGACAAGCGCAATTACGTGCGTGCAGCGAGTGTGCAGGCCTGCCTGCGCGCCGGCGGCAAACACAACGACCTGGAAAACGTGGGCTACACGGCGCGCCACCACACCTTTTTCGAGATGCTGGGCAACTGGAGTTTTGGCGACTACTTCAAGCGCGACAGCCTGAAGTGGGGCTGGGAGCTGCTGACCGAGGTCTACAAGCTGCCCGCCGACAAACTCTGGGCGACGGTCTACATCGACGACGACGAGGCCTACGACATCTGGACCAAGGAGATTGGCCTGCCGCCCGAGCGCGTGGTGCGCATTGGCGACAACAAGGGCGCCAAGTACGCCAGCGACAACTTCTGGATGATGGCCGACACCGGCCCCTGCGGCCCCTGCAGCGAGATCTTTTATGACCACGGCCCCGAGATTGCCGGCGGCCCTCCGGGCTCGCCCGAGCAGGACGGCGACCGCTACATCGAGATCTGGAACCATGTGTTCATGCAGTTCGACATGCAGCCCGACGGCTCGCTGAAGAATCTGCCCGCGCCCTGCGTGGACACCGGCATGGGCCTGGAGCGCCTGGCCGCCATCCTGCAGCATGTGCACAGCAACTACGAGATCGATATTTTTGACGCACTGATCAAGGCCGCTGCGCGCGAGACGGGTGAGAAAGACCTGGACAACAAATCGCTGCGCGTGATTGCCGACCACATCCGTGCCACGGCTTTCCTGGTGAGCGACGGCGTGAACCCGTCCAACGAAGGCCGCGGCTATGTGCAGCGCCGCATCATCCGCCGCGCGATTCGCCATGGCTACAAGCTGGGCAAGAAGACCCCGTTCTTCCACAAGCTGGTGGCGGACCTGGTCAAGTTGATGGGCGATGCCTACCCCAAGCTCAAGACTGACGAAAAGCGCATCACCGAGGTGCTGAAGGTTGAAGAAGAGCGCTTTTTCGAGACGCTGGAAATCGGCATGCAGATTCTCGATGCGGCGCTGGCCGGTGGCGCCCAGGTGCTGCCGGGCGACGTGGCCTTCAAGCTGCACGACACCTATGGTTTCCCGCTCGACCTGTCGGCGGACGTGTGCCGTGAGCGCGGCCTGAGTGTCGACGAGGTCGGCTTTGGCGTCGCCATGGACAAGCAGAGGGCCCAGGCCCGCGCGGCCGGCAAATTCAAGATGGACCGTGCGCTGGAGTACAGCGGCGCGGGCAATACCTTCACCGGCTATGAATTGCTCGAAGAGCCGGCCAAAGTCGTGGCGCTCTACGCCGACGGCGTGGCCGTGCAGACCTTGAACGCCGGGCAAAGCGGCGTGGTCGTGCTCGACACCACGCCTTTTTATGCTGAAAGTGGCGGGCAGGTGGGCGACCAGGGCCGGTTGACGGCGGGCCCTTCGACAGGCTCAGGACGAACGGAATTCTTGGTGGACGACACCCAGAAAATCAAGGCCGATGTGTTTGGCCACCACGGCACCCTGGAGCAAGGCTCGCTCAAGGTTGGCGATGCCGTGACCGCACAGGTGAACACCGCGCTGCGTGCCGCCACCGTGCGCAACCACAGCGCCACGCACCTGATGCACAAGGCCTTGCGCGAAGTGCTGGGTGAGCATGTGCAGCAAAAAGGCAGCCTGGTCAATGCCGAGCGCACGCGCTTTGACTTTGCGCACAATGCCCCGGTGACCGACGCGCAGATCCGCGAGATCGAGGCGCGCGTGAACGCCGAGATTCTGGCCAACGCCGCCACCGATGCCAGCGTGATGGACATGGAGTCGGCCCAGAAGTCAGGCGCCATGATGCTGTTCGGCGAGAAATATGGCGACGAAGTGCGGGTGCTGAGCATTGGCTCCAGCAAGGAGCTGTGCGGCGGCACCCACGTGGGCCGCACCGGTGACATTGGCCTGTTCAAAATCGTGGCCGAGAGCGGTGTCGCAGCCGGCGTGCGTCGCGTCGAAGCGGTGACGGGCGAGAACGCCCTGGCTTACCTGCAGGAACTCGAAGCAAACAGCGCAGCGATGAGCGGCTACCTGAAGGCATCGCGGGGCGAGCACCTTACTCGCATCGCGCAGGTGCTGGACCAGGTCAAGTCGCTGGAAAAAGAAATTGCCGCGCTCAAGGGCAAGCTGGCCTCGTCGCAAGGCGACGAGTTGATGACGCAGGCGATCGATGTCAAAGGCCTCAAGGTACTGGCCGCCCGGCTGGAAGGTGCCGACGCCAAAACCCTGCGCGACACCATGGACAAGCTCAAGGACAAGCTGAAGACCGGAGTCTTCGTGCTGGCTGCCGTGGACGGCAACAAGGTCCAGATCGCCGCAGGCGTCACCGCTGATAGCGTGACTGTGGTCAAGGCCGGCGAACTGGTCAACTTTGTGGCTCAGCAGGTCGGTGGCAAGGGCGGCGGCAAGGCCGACATGGCCATGGCCGGCGGCACCGATGCCTCCAGACTGGGTGAGGCGCTGAAATCCGTGCAGGCCTGGGTGAGCGAACGGGTTTGAAATTTTCGCTATTAAATTGATAGCTGATGGCGATTGTTTGGCAGGGGCTCAAGGCGTATTTCGCCTTCAATCTGCTGGTGTTGAGCCTGTCGGTCGCTGCCGCGCCGCAAGAGGTCAGCTTCAACAGCCTTGACGGCACGGTGCTCAAGGCCTGGGTGTTCCAGCCGGCCGGCCAGCCGCAAGCGCTGCCGCTCAAAGGCGCTGTCATTGCCTTGCATGGCTGCGGCGGGCTTTACGCCACCACGGGTTCGCGCAAGGGGCTGCTCAATGCCCGGCATCAGGCCATGGCCGAACTGCTGACATCGCACGGCTATGCCGCCGTTTTTCCCGACAGCCTCACGCCGCGTGGCGAGACCGAGTTGTGCACGCAAAAAATCGGCAGCCGCAAGATCGACCAGACCGAGCGCCGCGCCGACGCACTGGCCACGCTGGCCTGGGTGGCCGCACAGCCCTGGGCCCAGCCCGAACGCATCGCCCTGCTGGGCTGGTCGCATGGCGGCAGTGCAGTCCTTTCAGCCACGGATGCGAACCGCAGCGACGTGCGCGGCCAGGCCATTCGGCCGGCGACGGCGATCGCGTTTTATCCAGGCTGCAGCGCTGCGCTGAAGTCGGGCTACAAGCCGAGAGCGCCGCTGGTGCTGATGCTCGGTGAAAAAGACGACTGGACGCCGCCGGGCCCCTGCATCGAACTGGGCAAGGCCGTGCAGGCCGAGGTGAATGTGTACCCCGACAGCTACCACGACTTCGACAATCCCGTGGGCGAGGTGCGCCTGCGGCCGGACGTGCCCAACGGCCTGAGCCCCGACCAGGGCGTGCACGCCGGGCGCAATCCGGTCACCCGCGAACTGGCCTATGCGCGGCTACGCGAGGTGCTGCAAAAGGCTTTCAGGTAGCGCGTTTGGGCATGGGTCAGTCGAGGGCGGGCGTGGTCAAATTCGCTATCGAATTAATAGCTGCTTGCGCGCGTTTTGATTGGGCTCAAGGCACTTTTATCAAGAAATCCCCTCGGGATGCCAATGCCCTAAATCGCCGCCCAGAACACGGCAAACCAGTGCTTCGGGTCGCACCAATGTTCTACATGCCTGAAACCCGCTTGTCGCAGCAAGGCCGTCATGCTCTCCAGCGTGTATTTGTAGGAATTCTCGGTATGGATGCGCTCGCCGCGCGTGAACGCCCGCTGGCCGCCGGGCCAGCGCACCGTCACCTCCGACAAGGCTTGCAGATGCATCTCGATGCGCGATTGCGCTTCGTCAAACAGCGCCACATGCTGCCATTGGCGGACGTCAAAATCGGCTTGCAGCAGTTCATTGACATGCAGCAGCAGGTTTTTGTTGAAGGCAGCCGTGACACCCAGCGTATCGTCGTAGGCGGCTTCGAGCGCGGCCTTGTCCTTGACCAGATCGACGCCCAGCAGCAGCCCCCGCGCCTGCCCCTGGTCGGCTCGGGCAATGCGCTGCAAAAACGCCAGTGCCTGCGCCGGCGTGAAGTTGCCGATGCTGGAGCCGGGGTAAAAAAATACGCGGTCATCCGCCTGAACCTGCGTCGGCAAAGCCAGATGGGCCGAAAAATCCATGCCCACTCCGACGATATCGAGCGCCGGGAAAGCGGTTTGCAGCTGCTCGGCCGCCTGGCGCAGAAACTCGACCGAAATGTCCACCGGCACGTACTGGCGCGGCGTCAGGGTGGGGATCAGCAGGGCCGATTTGGCGCAGTTGCCCGCGCCCAGGTCAATCAGGCAGGGCTGGCGAATGCCGGCATCCGCCACGGCCTGGGCCATGTCGGCCAGGTGGGCCGAAAAAATGCCCGCCTCGGTGCGGGTGGGGTAGTACTCCTGCAAGCCGGTGATGGCCTCAAACAGCTTGGAGCCCAGCGCGTTGTAGAAGTATTTGGGGGCAATGCTGGCCGTGGCCGCGCTTAAACCCCGGGCCAGCTCGGCAGACGCACTGGCCTGACGGCTTGGCAGGGCATCGCCGTACAGATTGATGAGCCGCGGCGAGGCCGCGGGCCGGGTCAGCCCGGGGATGTTTAACGGAAGATTCAAGGTGTCATCCGGTTAATGATGTAATCAGTATAGATTTAAAAACAGCGGTAAAAAGCAAAGGCAAGGCCCCGCATGGGCACCTTCTTTTTCGTGAATCAGTTTTTCAAATGCCTCAAACCTTACAACGTCTACAAGGTCGCCGTCAGTTTTTGCAATCCGCCTTGTGTGTGACCGCCAGTTCGCTGCTCCTGCCTGGGCAGGCGGGCGCGCAGGATGCCAAGGCGCTGGCTTACGAGGTTTCGCGCTGGCCTGCGGCGGCGCCCGTGCCGTCCCTGCAGGCGCTCGACACCCAGGGCAAAACCTGGCGGCTGGCCGACCTGCGTGGGCGTGCCGTGCTGCTCAACTTCTGGGCCAGTTGGTGCGAGCCTTGCCGGGCCGAGATGCCGACCTTGCAGCAGATTGCCGATCTTTACGGCCCCGAGAAACTGCTGGTGCTGGCGATCAATTTCAAGGAGCACCCCACGCGGGCCATCCAGTTTGCCAAAAGCACCGGCCTGAGCCTGCCGGTGCTGCTCGACCCCAAAGGCGAGGTGGCCCGGCAGTGGGGCGTCAAGGTGTTTCCCACGACCATCTTGATAGACAGTGCCGGCCAGCCCCGCCAGCGCGTGCGGGGCGAGGTGGACTGGACCAGCGCCGAGGCTGAGAAACTGATTGCCGGGCTGATGAAGCCTTGATGAAACTCCGGGGGCGCCCGGGGAGACGCCTGGGGGCCTGGCTGCCCGCTCCAGCGATAATTGGCAGGCTGCTCGCGCCTCTGACCGACTTGTCAGAGGCTTGGCTCTAAACATCTCGGGGCACCTTTACATGCCCCGATGCACGTTGCACTTTCTTATCCGGAGATCTCTTCATGACCACCGTACGCCGTACCTTCTTGAAAAATTCCGCTGTTGCCGCCATGGCCGCTGCATTGCCCACCCTCAATTTTGCGCAAACGCCTGTGCAGCGCAGCCACTTTGCACCGCAAAGCGGCGCCTGGCGCACCTTTGAAGTGACCACCCGCGTGGACATCCTCAAACCCCAGGGGGTGACCAAGGTCTGGCTGCCGATTCCTTCGGTCAACAGCGACTACCAGCGCAGTTTCGAAAGCAGCTTTTCAAGCAACGGCAAGACCGACCTGACCGACGACGGCAAGGACGGCGCCAAGATGCTGTATGCCGAGTTTGCGCAAGGCGAAGCCAAGCCCTTCATCGAGCTGACCAGCCGCGTGCAGACCCAGGGCCGCGCGGTGGACTGGTCCCAGAAGACCGCCGTGCGCGAAGACGCCGACACGCTGCGCTATTTCACGCGCCCCACCAAATTCCTGCCGACCGACGGCATCGTGCGCAAGACCGCGCTCGAAACCACCAGGGGCGCCAAAACCGATGTCGAAAAGACCCGGCTGATTTACGACTGGATCGTGGCCAACACCTACCGCGACCCCAAGGTGCGCGGCTGCGGCGAAGGCGACATCAAGACCATGCTGGAAACCGGCAACCTGGGCGGCAAATGCGCTGACCTGAACGCGCTGTTTGTCGGCCTGTGCCGCTCGGTGGGCATCCCCGCACGCGACGTGTACGGCATCCGCCTGGTTCCGTCGGCGTTTGGCTACAAGGAGCTGTCAGGCAACCCGGCCAGCCTCAAGGGCGCGCAACACTGCCGCTCGGAGGTTTACCTGAAAGGCTACGGCTGGGTGGCCATGGATCCGGCCGACGTGGCCAAGGTCATGCGCCTGGAGACCGCCGACTGGATCAAAAACACGACCAACCCGGTGGTCGCGCCCGTGAACCAGGCGCTGTTTGGCGGCTGGGAGGGCAACTGGATGGCCTACAACACCGCGCACGATCTGGCGCTGCCCCATTCCACGGGAGAGAAGCTCGGCTTTTTCATGTACCCGACGGCAGAAAATCCGGCCGGGCGTTTTGACTCGTATGCGCCGGATGATTTCAAGTACCAGATCACGGCCAAGCTGGTATAGCCCCCACGATCGCTCACTCCGTGTAGCTTCCTGCCCCCGAGGGGGCCGCTGCGCCTGCGGCCCGGCAAAGCCGGTTCCGCGGCCCCCGCTGGATGGACCGGGGCAATCTTTCCGCTAGAACTGCAGGCTCAGCCTGCTCTCGAACTGCCTTGGCTGGCCCGTCACGGGGTCGGTGAAGGCAATCGACTTCGCCAGCAGCTGCAGCGGGTAGCGGTAGTCGTCATCGGGTGTGTGCGCCACCGGCGGGTACATCCGGTCATTGAGGATGGGGATGCCCAGCGCGTTCATGTGCATGCGCAGCTGATGCTTTTTGCCGGTGACCGGGCTGAGTGCGTAACGCGCTTTGTCGCCCTTGATTTCCAGCGTATCAATATGGGTTTCGCTGTTGGGCTCGCCCGGCACTTCGAGCTGCCGAAAAAAGGGTTCGTCTTCCACAATCCGGCTTTGGCGCGTGAGCGGAAAGCGCAGGTCCTGGCGCCATGGCGCGATGGCCTCGTAGTGTTTGGCGACGTTGCGCTGCCTGAACAAGGCCTGGTAGGCATCGCGCTCGGCGGGCTGAACTGAAAACAGCACCAGGCCCGCAGTTTCACGGTCAATGCGGTGAATCGGTATCAGCGTGTCAATGCCCAGCCGGTTTTTAAGCCGCACCAGCAGCGTCTCTTGCAGGTAGGAGCCCGAAGGCGTGACAGGCAAGAAATGCGGCTTGTCGGCGACCACCAAGTGCTCGTCCTGGTAGAGCACGGTTTCTTCAAACGGAATGCGGGGCTCATCGTCAATGGCACGGTAGTAGTACACCCGCATGTGGCCCTGGTAGGGGCGCCCAGGCGTGACGGCAGCGCCAAATTCATCGATGACCAAGCCATCCTGCATGCGCTGAAGCCAGACCGCGCGTGTGATGGCGGGAAAGCGCTCCACCAGAAAATCGGTGATGGTGGGCCAGTGGCCGGCGGGCAGGCCAACGCAACTCGGGCTGACCCCGTGACGGGTCACCAAGCCATGTTCGGGTGGGCTGTTCACACCCGCTGGAACACCACGTCCCAGACGCCGTGCCCGAGCTTGAGGCCGCGGTTTTCGAACTTGGTCAGCGGCCGGTAGTCGGGCTTGGGGGCATAGCCGCCCTGGGACTGATCGGCCGTGTTTTTCAGCAGGGGCTCGGCGCTCAGGACTTCGAGGATCTGCTCGGCATAAGGCTGCCAGTCGGTGGCGCAGTGCAGGTAGCCGCCCGGCTTGAGGCGGGCCGCGAGCTTGGCGATCAGCGGCGGCTGGATCAGGCGGCGCTTGTTGTGCTTTTTCTTGTGCCAGGGGTCGGGGAAGAAGATGTGCACGCCATCGAGGCTTGCCGGCGGCAGCATGTGGTCTATGACTTCCACTGCGTCGTGCTGCAGGATGCGGATATTGCCCAGCGAGCGCTCGTCAATGCGCTTGAGCAGCGCGCCCACGCCGGGCGTGTGCACCTCGCAGCAGAGGAAGTTTTTCTCCGGCATGAGCGCCGCGATGTGTGCCGTGGCTTCGCCCATGCCAAAGCCGATTTCGAGGATGGTCGGCGCCGAACGGGCGTAGGTAGCTATTAAATCTATAGCGCCTGGCGCGTAGGGCAGCAGGAATTTCGGCCCCAGATCGGCAAAGGCCTTGGCCTGGCCCGTGGTGGTGCGGCCGGCGCGGCGCACAAAGCTGCGGATGTTTCGGGGATGCGCCACGTCGGCAGGCTGGCCGGGCAGATCGGGCAGATCGCTGGGGGGTAATGTTTCAGTCACCGCCCAATTTTAGTGTGCCGGGCGGCCCATAGCGGCACGGCCTCCTGGAGCCAGCCGGCCGCGGTGCTGGCAGCCGGGTGCAGGCCCAGCAGTTGTCCGGCCTGTGCCAGTACTGCCAGCGGGTCGCGGGTGTCCAGCGGGCGGGCATCGTTTTGCTTGGATAGCTTCTCGCCGTTGCTGCCCAGCACCAGCGGCGTGTGCAGGTAGCGCGGCGTCGGCAGGCCCAGCGCGCGCTGCAGCAAAATCTGCCGGGCGGTGTTGTCGGCCAGGTCCTGGCCGCGCACCACATCGGTCACGCCCTGCGCCGCGTCGTCCACCACCACGGCCAACTGGTAGGCCCACAGGCCGTCGGCACGCCTGAGTACGAAGTCGCCGACCTCGCGGCTCACGTCCTGCTGCTGCTCGCCGAGCAGCCGGTCGTGCCAGTGCAGCTCTTTATTTGCTATTGAATTAATAGCTGACCGCGCAGGATTATCAAGGGCTGATGGCTTGTTTTCCTTTGAAATCTCCGTCAGGAAGCGCCAGGCACGCGCCGGTCGTCCCTTCAGGCCCTGGCGGCAGGTGCCGGGGTAGACCAATTCGCCATGGCGTGCACGCACCTGGCCGGCAGCGGCGAGTGCCTGCGCAATGTCCTTGCGCGTGCAGGCGCAGGGGTAGGCCATGCCCTGGGCGACCAATTGCTGCAGCGCGGCCTGGTAGAGCGCGCTGCGCTGCGACTGGTAGAGCGGCGGCGCATCCGGCACCAGACCGCAGGCGGCCAGTTGATCCAGAATGATTTGATCGGCGCCCGGCACGCAGCGGGGCGTGTCCACGTCTTCAATGCGCACCAGCCAGGTGCCGCCATGGGCACGTGCGTCCAGCCAGCTGGCCAGCGCCGCAACGAGTGAACCTGCATGGAGCGGGCCCGTAGGTGAAGGAGCAAATCGACCTATATAGCCAGACAGATAACAAGCCATAAGAAGGAAGGAACGGTGTTGGGGCTAACTCCAGCGGCCGCCGCGCCGGGCCGCCCCAAGCAAGGCCAGCCCCCTCGGGGGGCAGCGTAGTACGCGAAGCGACAAGCGTGGGGGCTAACAAATTTCCAGCGCCATCTCCAGACCCGATACAAAGCCGTCTTCCACGCGGTGGCCCAGACACCAGTCGCCGCAGGCGCCTATGCCTGACTTGTGGTCCCACAGGTGGGTTTTGCCCAGCGGCTCCATGGTCTGGGCATAGCGCCAGCGGTGCACCGTGGCGTGCGGGGGCTGGGCGCGAATGCCGGTGACTTCGGTAAAGGCCTTGAGAAGTTTGGCCTTGACGCGCTCGGCGTCGTCTTCCAGGTGGCGCTGCGACCAGTCCGGGCTGGCCTGCACGGTCCAGCGTTCGATGGGGTCGCGCCCCGGCTTGGACGACTCACGTGCCAGCCAGGCGATGCGGTGATGGGTGCTGCGCGCGGCATTCCAGTGCGGGCCCAGGTGCGCCAGCGTGGGCTGGATGGCCTGCGGGAAGGCCAGCATCAGGGTCCAGCAGGGCGCCACGCTCACATCCGACAGCTTGGCCATCAGCGGTTTGCCCTGTTGCGAGCTCAGCAGCAGCGCATGCGCCTGCGGGGAGGGCACCGCCAGCACCACCGAGTCAAAGCCGGAGTAGACCGGGCTGCGGGCGCCGGGGCCTTCGGTTTGCAGCTGCCAGCGCCGCGGTTGCAGCCTGTCGGGCTCCAGCCGGATGACTTCGGTTTCCAGCGCCAGGCTGCCGGCCGCGGCCAGTGGCTGGGCCCATTGGCGAACCAGGGCGTTCATGCCCGGTGTGGCCACCCAATGGGCTTCCTTGGGCGGCAGCGCGGAAGCCACCACGCGGCCCAGTTCGTCAAGAATGCGTACGGTGTTGGCGCTCCAGGGGCGTACCAGTCCTTGCGCCGTGGCCAGGGCTTTTTCAAAGCGTGCATCGCGCACCGTGAAGTACTGCGTGCCATGGTCAAAACCGCCAAACTCGGTGTTGCGGGTGGCCATGCGGCCGCCGGCATCCTGGCTTTTCTCGAACACCGTGACCCGGTGGCCTGCCTGCATCAGGGTGCGGGCGCAGGCCACGCCGGCAATGCCTGCGCCAACGACGGCAACATGGCGTGGAGACAAAGAATCAGCAGAAGGGGTGCGGGATTTTTTTGTCATGTCTTTGGGTTTTTCCGGGGTTGATGAAACGGACGAATTAACGGACTCATCAGCGCATTTATAAACGCACTCTACACGCAGACGGGCGCCCTGCGCTGTTCCGCTGCTTTTCCCGCTGTTTTTAAATGGTGGCCTCGCGCTCCAGCAGTGCGGCCCGGGTGGCGGGTTTTTCGAGTTGCGCCAGCCACCACTGCAGGGCGCGCCCATGGCCTGTGCCGGTGGGTGTGCGCCACACATAGCTCAGGCGAACCTGCCGGGTAGGCCGATTCACCTGCTTGGCGACCAGCCTGCCGGTGTCTATGTAGGGCCGGGCCATGTACTCGGGCAAAAAACCACCGCCCAGCCCGCGCAGCTGGGCTTGCAGCTTGGCAGGCATGCCGGGGACCGTGAACACATCCTGGCCGCCCAGCAGGCCCAGCGTCAGGCCACCGCCCCGCTGCACCGAGTCGGCCACGGCGACCGCGCGGTGCTGCTGGATCAGGCTGTCCTGCAGGGGCTCGGGCGCCTTGGCCAGCGGGTGGTGGGGCGCCACGGCGTAGACAAAACGCACCGTGCCCAGGGGCTTGCTTTGAACGGACGTGTTGCTGGTGGCCGGCTCGATGGCGACGCCAATGGCCAGGTCCGCCTGTCCGGAGGTCAGGGCCTGCAGCGTGCCGGACAGCGCCTCTTCGCGAATCTTCACACGGGTCGGCGGGTTCAGCGCAAAAAATGCCTCGCACAACTCCATGAGGGTGGTGCGCGAAATCACGCTGTCGACGGCCAGCGTGAGTTGCGGCTCCCAGCCGGTGGCGACCCGCTTGACGCGGTTGGCAATGGCATCGAGCTCGGCCAGCAGGCGCTCGCCCTCGCGCAGCAGCTCCTTGCCGGCTTCGGTCAGCCGGGCCTGCCGGGAGGAGCGGTCAAACAGCAGCACATCCAGCGCGTCTTCCATCTGGCGGATGCGATAGGTCAGGGCGCTGGGCACCACCCCGAGTTCACGCGCGGCAGCGGCCATGCTGCCCGTGCGATGGACGACGCCTATCAGGCTCAGGGCTTCGGGCGTCAGGACATCGCGGATGCTGTTGATGCTCATTGAAGGTCTAATGATTCAAATAATTTGAATGATGCCATCAAACTGGCGCAACGGCCAGGCCCCGGGTGGGACCTACATTGGAGGCATTGACAAACCTCACGATGAATTGATTTGAAAGGAACCCGCCATGATGACTTTGCGAACTTCCGGTGAACGTGGTTACGCCGACCACGGCTGGCTCAAGTCCTTCCATTCGTTTTCTTTTGCGGGCTATTACGACCCGGCCCACATGGGCTTTGGCAATTTGCGCGTCATCAATGAAGACCGCATTGCACCGGGCACCGGTTTTGGCACGCATGGCCACAAGGACATGGAGATCGTGAGCTATGTGCTCAGCGGCTCCATCGGACACAAGGACAGCATGGGCAACGGCACGGCCATTCCCCCCGGGGATGTGCAGCGCATGAGCGCCGGCACCGGCATCCAGCACAGCGAGTTCAACCACGCCAAGGACGCGACGACGCATTTCCTGCAGATCTGGATTGAGCCCAATGTGCGGGGCATTACCCCTGGCTACGAGCAGAAAACCTTTGCCGACAGCGAAAAGCGCGGCACGCTCAGGCTGGTCGCGTCACCGGATGGTGCGCAGGGCTCGGTGACGATTCATGCCGACGCGAAAATTTATGCCGGCCTGTTGGATGGTCATGAGACGGCCACGCTGCCGCTCGACACGAGGCGCAAGACCTACGTGCACCTGGTGCGCGGGGAACTTAAAGTCAACGGGCACTCTCTGAGTGCGGGCGATGCGGCCATGCTGGAGGCAGAAAGCCGGTTGAATCTCACACACGGCCAATCGGCCGAGGTGCTGGTGTTTGATCTGGCCGCCTGAAGGGGACCTGCAAGGCGGCTTGCACCCACGGCTATTCAAGCTCATGGTTTTCATTTACAACGCGCTATCTACTTTTTAAATTACTTTTTTTTTAACCAAGGAACTCACCATGTTTGCATCACTACAAAACCCCCTGTCCCTCGCTGGCCGCCTGCTGCTGGCGCTGGTGTTTTTGCCGGCCGGCATTGCCAAGATTGGCGGTTTCGCCGGTACCGTCGGCTATGCGGCCTCCGTTGGCCTGCCCATGCCCCAGGTCGGTGTGGCCATTGCGCTGCTGGTCGAGGTGCTGGGCGGCCTGGCCCTGATCGTGGGTTTTGGCACGCGCTGGGCGGCGCTTGCACTGGCGCTGTTCACACTGGTGGCCTCTTACTTCTTCCACAATTACTGGACCCTGCCCGCTGACCAGCAGATGATGCAGCAGCTCATGTTCTTCAAAAACCTGGCCATCACCGGCGGCTTGCTCACGCTGGCCGCCTGGGGCGCCGGTGCCTGGAGTGTTGACGCCAAGCGTGGCGCCTGATGGTTTTTGATACAAGAGATACAAGGAACTTGTGAGATGCCAAAGGTTGTTGTGGTTTACCACTCGGGTTATGGCCATACCCAGCGCATGGCGCAATCGGTGGCGTCAGGGGCGGATGCGCAACTGGTCGCGATCGACGCCGAGGGCAATCTGCCCGAGGGCGGCTGGGACACGCTGGCCGAGGCCGACGCCATCATCTTCGGCTCGCCCACCTACATGGGCAGCATGAGCTGGCAGTTCAAGAAGTTTGCCGATGCCTCGTCCAAGGTCTGGTTTGCGCAAGGCTGGAAAGACAAGGTGGCGGCCGGCTTCACCAACAGCGCCGGCATGAACGGCGACAAGTTGTCCACGCTGAACGCAATGTTCGCCCTGGCCATGCAGCATTCGATGATCTGGGTCAGCCAGGGCCTGATGCCCGCCAACACCAAGAGCGCGAAACGCGACGACGTGAACTACCTCGTGTCGTACAGCGGCGCGATCGCGCAGTCGCCTTCGGATGGCGGGGCCAAGGACATGTCGGCCGGCGACCTGGAAACCGCCAGGCTGTTCGGCAAGCGCGTGGCGCAAGTCGCCGGCAAATTCAGCCGATAAGACCCCATGAGCACGCTCAAACTCACTGGCCATCCCAAAGACCTGGGCGGTGGTTTTGTCGTGCGCCGGCTGCTGCCCGCCATGCAGCGGCAGTCGGTGGGGCCCTTCCTGTTTTTTGACCATTTCGGGCCGGTTACGGTGAGGCCCGAGGTCAACCACGACGTGCGGCCGCATCCTCACATCGGGCTGGCCACCGTCACTTATCTGTTTGAAGGCGCCATCATGCACCGCGACAGCCTGGGTTCGGTCCAGCGCATAGAGCCCGGCGCCATCAACTGGATGACGGCAGGCCGCGGCATTGTGCACTCCGAACGCAAGCCTGACGATTTGCGCGATCAGACCTATGTCAACCACGGCATCCAGCTGTGGGCTGCGCTGCCGCACGAGTACGAAGATGTCGCGCCTGACTTTACCCACACACCTGCCGCCGACATTCCTTTGCTGCAAGTCGGCACGGCGCAGGTACGTGTGTTGATTGGCGAGGCTTACGGCAAAACCTCACCGGTCCATACTTTTTCCAAAACCATTTACCTCGACGTGCAGCTGCAGGCCGGCAGCACGCTGGCGCTGCCCGCACTGGCGCCCGAGCTGGCGGTTTACCCGGTTGATGGCGATGTGCTGATCAATGGCGAGCCGCTGGCGGCCCTTACCCTGGGGGTGCTGCCGTCCGGTGCCCCCGCACAACTGAGTGCCAGCGCACCCGTGCGCCTGATGGTGCTTGGCGGTGATGCGCTGGATGGCCGCCGCCTGATCTGGTGGAACTTTGTCGCCAGCCGCAAGGAACGCATCGTCCAGGCCTCGCAAGACTGGGCCGCGCAGAAGATGGGGCAGGTTGCAGGCGAGACCGAATTCATCCCCGCGCCGCAGCTCAAACTCAACGCAGGCTAAGCGTTGGCAGTGCCTGCATCCACTTGGGGTTTGAGGGCCGGGTCCAGTGCACGGCGTTCGTCAAAGACAAAGCACGCGCCTTCATAGTGTGCGTGGCCAGTTTCTTCGAAGTATTTCAGAATGCCACCATCGAGTTGATAAACATTGGCTACACCGGCTTCGCGCATGAAAATCGCCGCTTTTTCGCAGCGTATGCCGCCGGTGCAAAAGCTCACCACTGTTTTGCCTTGCAGCTCTTCCTGGTGCGCCAGCAGGGCTTGCGGGAACTCGGTGAACTTGCTGATGCGCCAGTCGATCGCATTTTTGAAAGTGCCGACATCGGCCTCAAACGCATTGCGGGTATCGAGCGTGACTACGGGCTGCCCGGTGTCGTCGTGCCCGGCATCCAGCCAGCGCTTGAGTGTGGCCGCATCCACGGCGGGCGCGCGCCCGGCGGCGGGCTGAATGGCCGGGTGGTCCATGCGAATGATTTCGCGCTTGACCAACACCCGCAGCTTGCGAAAGGGCTGGGCGCTGGACCAGCTTTCCTTGACTTCGAGATCAGCAAAGCGGGTGTCGCGCCTCAGCCATGACAAAAAGGCATGAATGCGATCGGCAGGGCCTGCCAGGAAGAGATTAATGCCTTCTTCTGCCAGCAGGACCGTGCCCTTGATGCCGTGCTGTGCCAGCTCCTGGCGTACGGCTTCCTGTCGCTCGGCCAGTTCATCGAGAGAGACAAATTTGTAGGCCGCAATATTCAAAGTCTGCATGATGCCGGCAATTGTAGGCAAGGGTTTCGGGTGAACGCCTCGTGCGGGCTGCATACCACCCTCCCGCACCCTAAAATGGCTGGCATGTTTGTCCATTTACGTATTCACACCGAGTTTTCAGTCGTCGACGGCACCAACCGCATTGATGAAGTGGTGCAGGCCGCTGCCGCGGACCAGCAGCCCGCGCTGGCCATTACTGATTTGGGCAACCTGTTTGGCACCGTCAAGTTCTACAAGGAGTCGCGCGGCGCCGGTGTCAAACCCCTGATTGGGGCCGATGTGTGGACCGAGGTTCCGGGCAAAGGCGTCGCTGCGCCGCCGGCCCGGCTGCTGCTGCTGGTCCAAAACCGCCAGGGCTACCTCAACCTCTCGGAGTTGCTGACGCGAGCCTGGACCCGCAATGTGGTGCGCGAGCAGGCCGTCATCAAGCTGGAGTGGCTGCAGGAATTGGGTGAAGGGCTGATCGCCTTGTCGGGCGCGCAGGGCGGCGCTGTTGGCCAGGCGCTGGTGCAGGGTGATGAGTCACGTGCGCTCGAGTGTGCGCTGCATCTGGCCGGTCTGTTTCCGCATCGTTTTTATCTCGAGCTGCAGCGCGCCCAGCGACCGGACGATGAGCGGCATGTGGCTGCCGCGGTCCAGCTGGCAGCACGGCTCGGGCTGCCGGTGGTGGCGACCCATCCGGTGCAGTTTCTGACCTATGACGACTACGAGGCGCATGAAGCCCGGGTGTGTATTTCCGAAGGTGAAATCCTGGGCAACTCGCGCCGCGTGCGCCGCTTCACCCGCGAGCAGTATTTCAAGTCAGCCGCCCAGATGGCGCAGCTGTTTGCCGACCTGCCATCGGCCCTGGCCAATACGGTGGAGATTGCCAAGCGCTGCAACCTGACCCTGGAGCTGGGCAAGCCCATGCTGCCCGACTACCCCACGCCGGAAGTCGACGGCGTGCGCATGCCGATCGATGCCTACTTTCGCCATGCCTCGTTTGAAGGGCTGGAAGCGCGCTTGCAGCACCTGTATCCCAACCAAGCGCTGCGCGACCAGAAACGGCCGGTGTATGTGGAGCGCCTGGAGTTCGAGATCAGCACCATCCTCAAGATGGGCTTTCCGGGCTACTTCCTGATTGTGGGCGACTTCATCAACTGGGCGAAAAACAATGGCTGCCCGGTGGGCCCGGGCCGGGGCTCGGGCGCCGGTTCGCTGGTGGCCTATGCGCTCAAGATCACCGACCTGGACCCGCTGCAGTACAACCTGCTGTTTGAGCGATTCCTCAATCCCGAGCGGGTGTCCATGCCCGACTTTGATATCGACTTCTGCCAGCTCAATCGCGACCGCGTGATTGATTACGTCAAGGCCAAGTACGGCAAGGAAGCGGTCAGCCAGATCGTGACCTTCGGAACCATGGCCGCGCGCGCGGCGATTCGCGATGTGGGCCGCGTGCTGGACTTTCCCTACGGTTTCTGCGACGGCATTTCCAAGCTGATTCCGAACAAGCCGGGCCAGCACATCACGATCGAAAAAGCCAAGGAGGCCGAGCCGATTCTGGCCGAGCGCGAGCGCAAGGAAGAAGACGTGCGCACGTTGCTGGAGCTGGCGCAAAAGCTCGAGGGACTGACGCGCAACGTCGGCATGCACGCCGGCGGTGTGTTGATCGCCCCCAGCAAGCTCACCGATTTTTGCCCGTTGTATGCCCAGCCGGGCAGCGACTCCGCCGTCAGCCAGTACGACAAGGACGACGTGGAGGCCATCGGCCTGGTCAAGTTTGACTTTTTGGGCCTGGCCACGCTGACCATTCTGGAGATCGCCAAGGACTTCATCATCCAGCGGCACCCGGCCCAAAAGAACTTCCGGTTTGAAGACCTGCCGCTTGATGATCAGCGTGTCTACGCGCTGTTTGGCAAGGGCCAGACCGAAGCCGTGTTCCAGTTTGAAAGTCGCGGCATGCAGGGCATGTTGCGCGACGCCAAGCCGAACCGGCTGGAAGACCTGATCGCCATGAACGCGCTGTACCGGCCCGGCCCCATGGAGCTGATTCCGACCTACATTGCCCGCAAGCAGGGCCGTGAGGTGCCCGAGTACCCCGATCCGCGCGTCAAGCCCATCCTGGAAGAGACCTACGGCATCATGGTCTACCAGGAGCAGGTGATGCAGACCGCGCAGATTCTGGGCGGCTACTCGCTCGGTGGCGCCGATATGCTGCGCCGCGCCATGGGCAAGAAAAAGAAAGAGGAGATGGACGCCCAGCGCGAGGTGTTCCGAAAAGGCGCGGGCATCAACGGCCTGAGCGAAGAGAAAGCCGACGAAGTCTTTGACCTGATGGAAAAGTTTGCGGGCTACGGCTTCAACAAGTCGCACTCCGCCGCTTACGCCTTGCTGGCTTATCACACGGCCTGGCTCAAGGTGCATTACACCGCCGAGTTCTTTGCCGCCAACATGACCGTGGAGATGGACGACACCGACAAGCTCAAGGTGCTGTTTGGCGACGCGCAGAAGATGGGCATTCACTTCGAATCGCCCGATGTGAACCGCGGTGACTACCGGTTTGAGCCCATCAGCGACACCAGCGTGCGCTATGGTCTGGGTGCCATCAAGGGCACCGGCCAGCAGGCGATTGCGGCCATTGTGGCGGCGCGGCAGTCGGGCGGGCCGTTTACCTCGCTCTATGACTTCTGTGTCCGGGTGGACAAGTCCAGGCTCAACAAGCGGACCGTGGAGGCGCTGATCAAAGGGGGCGCTTTTGACAACCTGCACCTCAACCGGGCGGAGCTGCTGGCCTCGGTGGACCGGGCCTTTGAGTTTGCGGCCGCGACCGAAGCCAACGCCAACCAGGGCGGCCTGTTTGACATGTCCGACTCCCACGCGGCAAGCACGCAGGAGCCCCCGCTGGTCGAAGCCGTGCCCTTCGGCGTCAAGACCCGGTTGACCCATGAGAAGACCGCGATTGGTTTTTATTTGTCGGGCCACCTGTTTGACGAGGTGGAGCGCGAAGTGCGCCAGTTTGCCAGGCGCAAGATTGACGACCTGATTGATTCGCGTGACCCGCAGCTGCTGGCCGCCATCGTGAGTGACTTGCGGGTGATCAACGGGCAGCGCGGCAAGCTCGCCCTGTTCAAGCTGGACGACAAGTCGGCCATGATTGAAGCCACGGCCGATGAAGGCGTGCTCAATGCCAACCGCAACCTGCTCAAGGACGATGAACTGGTGATCGTGCAGGGCACCTTGCAGCCGGACCGTTTTTCAGGCGGCTTCAGGCTCAAGGTCACGCAGGTGTGGGACCTGGAAACCGCGCGCTGCCGCTTTGGCAAATACTTGCGCGTGGCCGTCAACGGCACTGCGCCCGACATTTCCAGGCTGCTCAGGGACTTTCCGCCGCGTCGCGAGATGTCGGAGCAGGGCGAGCTCAGCCGCGGCTTGCCGGTGCGCCTGAGCCTCAAGCGCGAGGGGGCCACGGCCGAACTGCAGCTGGGTGAAGCCGCCAAATTCTTTCCGACCGATGCGGCGCTGGCCAGCTGGATGGCGCAGGCCGACAAGGGGATGGCGCAGGTGGTTTATGAGTGAAATCAGGGCTTTGCCCTGGCGGATTGTGCGTAAACAGCTATCGAATTGATAGCGTACTTTTGTTTCATTCTCTGCGCTGGAGCTCGATGATCATCGGTGTGGGCACCCGGCCATCGACATCGCGTGGCAGGGAGCCGGTGCGAATGATGGCCCTCATCACCACCTCATCCCAGGCCTTGTTGCCGCTGGACTTGATCAGCCGCTGGCTGGTGATGGTGCCGTCCAGCGTGGTACGGACTTCGACTTCGGCGATGGGGTTGCCGGGGATGTCGCCGGGGAGCACGATGTTATCTTTGACTTTGGCCCGCACCTTGGCGCCATAGCTGGCCGACGGTCCGCTGGCGCGCTGAGCCGATCCTTTGGCACTGGCGTCACCAGTAGCGCCTGCCAGACCCATCATGCGGTCCAGGGCTTTTTTCCGCTGCTCGGCCAGTGCCGCCGCATTCGCCTGTTCCCTGGCTTCCTGTTTTTTCGCTTCGGTCTTTTTAGCCTCTTCAGTCGCCTTGCGCTTGGCCAGTTCGGCTTCTTTGGCCGCCTTGGCTTTTTGCGCCTGCTCAGCCTGCTGTTTGGCCAGTGCTTTTTTCTCGTCGGCTTCTTTTTGCAGTTGCTTGCGCTTTTTTTCCTGTTTTAGCGCAATATCCGCGTCCGGCGTGCGCGGTGCGGGCCTGGCTTCTGGCGTGCGGGCGGCGGGAGGAGGGGTCGGGGGGGGAGCCTCGGTGAGCCTGGGCGCCGCCTGCTGCGGCAGGGCTGACCACAGCTCGGCTTCAAACGAGGTGTCCCGCTCGTTGCGCTTCCAGTTCACGCCCCAGGTGAGTGCACCGATTAAAAGCGCGTGGACCAGCAATGCCAGCCCGAACGAGCGCAGCGAGTCCGGATCGCGGAGCGGGGCAAATTCAAGGCGGTCGGTGGCGCTGCGCATGGCAATGACTTTCAGCCGGGGCTGCTTCCGGGTTGCAATAGCCAGGGTCAGTTGCTGGTCTGCACGGACAGGCCGACACGGACCACCTCTGCTTTTCGCAGTGCGGCCATGACATTGACCACGGTTTCGTACTTGATGGACTTGTCTGCGCTGATGACGACCGGGGTGGCGTCCGTTGCATGCCTGACCAGCGGTTCCAGCTTCACGACATCATCGGCAACGACTTGCAGGCTGCTCGGCCTTGAATCCGTCTTGAACTTGATTTGAATGGTTTCGTCTTTGCCAATCAGGATCTGCACCGGGTTTTGCGGCTGTACCGGCGCTCGACCGACTTTGGGCAGTGCGATCATGCTGGGCGTGATCAAGGGTGCCGTCACCATGAAGATGATGAGCAGCACCAGCATCACGTCGATAAAAGGCACCATGTTGATCTCGTTGATGGTGCGCCGGCCGCGACCCCGGGATGTGACTGCTGGCATGACGGTCTCCTGCGGCTGGCTAGTGACCTGAAGGCGACGACTGGACGCCCAGGTTGCGCTGCAAAATGTTGGAAAACTCTTCGATGAAGGTTTCCAGCCGGTTGGCGATGCGGTCAATGTCGTGCGCGAACCGGTTGTAGGCCACCACGGCAGGAATGGCGGCAAACAGGGCAATGGCGGTGGCAACCAGCGCCTCGGCAATGCCGGGGGCCACGGTCGCCAGCGTGACTTGCTCCAGCGCTGCCAGCCCGGTGAAGGCGTGCATGATGCCCCAGACCGTGCCGAACAGGCCAACATAGGGCGAGACCGACCCCACGGTGGCCAGAAAAGACAAATTGACCTCAACCACATCGAGCTCGCGCTGGTAGCTGGCGCGCATGGCGCGGCGCGCGCCATCCAGCACGGTGCCGGGGTCGTCAATGCGGCGCTCGCGCAGCTTTTGGTACTCGCGCATGCCGCTGGCAAAGATGCGCTCCATGGGGCCTGACAGCTTGGCGTTTTGCGCGGCTGCGGCAAACAACTCGTTCAAGCTGGTGCCGGACCAGAACTCCCGGTCAAACACGTCGTTGAGTGACTGCACCCGCTTGAGGGCGACGATTTTCCTGAAGATGGCAGCCCAGCTGGCAATGGAGATGCCCACCAGCAGCAGCACGACCAGTTGGACCACCCAGCTGGCATTGAGGATGAGACTGACAATGGATAGATCTTGATTCATGTTGATGAGGTTTTCAGACTGTCCAGGATGGAGGCAGGAATTCTTGCAGGCTTCAGGCTGGCGGTTTCGACCCAGCCAATCCGTATCGTGCCCTCACACAGCAACACTGGTGACGGCCCTGATTTCAGGAGTGCCTGCTGTCTGATTATCAGGGACGCACGGCCGGCCTCCATCAGGCTTGCAGTAACAATCAGTTCATCATCCAGCCGGGCAGGGCGCAAGTAGCGCAGCGAGGTTTCGCTCACCACAAACATGCCATCGGTGCTCTCCCGCAAGCGCTGCTGCTCAATCCCCAGGGATCTGAGCCATTCGGTGCGCGCGCGCTCAAAAAATTTCAGGTAATTGGCATAAAACACAATGCCGCCGGCATCGGTGTCTTCCCAATAAACCCGCAGGGGCCAACGGAAGTCGCTCTTTAGCGAAGCCGGGGGCGGCACGCAATTTTCCGCCGGGCCGCCCCAAGGAAAATTAGCCCCCTCGGGGGGCAGCGAGGACACGTTAGTGCGGAGCGTGGGGGCCATGTCAGCCAAGCACTGCCCTGAGTCGCGCCACGGCTTCCTTCATTTGCGCCATCGAGTTGGCAGTCGAAAAGCGCACAAACTGTTGCGGTGCGGCCTGCCCGAAATCGCGGCCCGGCGTCACCGCCAGATGGGCACGCTTCATCAACTCAAAGGCGAAGTCCCAACTGCCGCTCACGCCCAACTTTATTGCCGCCTGCGAGCAGTCGGCATAGGCGTAAAACGCGCCGTCCGGCATCACCGGGACTCTCAAGCCGAGCCGGTTCAGCTCGGGGATGAAGTAGTCGCGCCTGGCCTTGAACTCAGCGCGGCGGCGCTCGTATTCGGCCAGGCTGTCGGGCTCAAAGCAGGCCAGTGCCGCATGCTGGGCGACCGTGCTGGCGCAGATGAACAGGTTTTGCGCAATGCGCTCGACCACCGGGGCCAGTGCTTGCGGCACCACCAGCCAGCCGAGCCGCCAGCCCGTCATGTTGAAGTACTTGCTGAAGCTGTTGATGCTGATGACGTTTTGACCGAGTTCGCCGGGCATGGCGAGTGCGGTGTGGCCAAAGCGCTCCTCATAGCTCAGGCCCAGGTAGATTTCGTCAATCAGGGTGATGCCACCCTTGCCGTGCACCCACTCATGGATGCGCTGCAGTTCATCGGGCGCTATGGACGTGCCCGTGGGGTTGGAGGGGGAGGCCAGCAGCACGCCGCGCGTCTTGTCATTCCAGGCGGCCTCTACCTTGGCGCGGGTCAGTTGAAAGCGTTCCTGCGCGGTCGTCGGGACCAGGACCGCATTGCCTTCGGCGGCGCTGACGAAGTGCCGGTTGCACGGGTAGCTGGGGTCGGGCATCAGGATGTCGTCGCCCGCCTCGATCAGGGCCAGGCAGGCCAGCTGCAGCGCCGCAGAGGCCCCGGCCGTGATGATGATGCGGCTGGGCGCCACATCGGCATGAAAACGCGAGGCATACCAGCCGCTGATTTTTTCACGCAGGGCCTGCAGGCCGGTGGCCTGGGTGTACTGGGTGCGTCCTTGCTGGATGGCGCGTATGGCGGCTTCCTGCACCAGCGGCGGTGCGGTGAAGTCGGGTTCGCCAATGTTCAGAAAGATCATCGGCTGGCTGGTGTGCGCAACTTCCTGCGCCAGCGCTGAAGCCGCCTTGGCGACCTCCATGACATAAAAGGGCTCAATCCGTTGAGCCCGCTGGGCGATTTTCACGGCACGCCTTTCAAGTCGTCGTTGTTTATCGGGCGTTGTCGGAGGCGACTTCGGCGGCGCGCAGCGCCGGGGCCATTTTGTGCAAAACGCCATTGACGTATTTGTGGCCATCGGTGCCGCCAAAAGCTTTGGCCAGCTCAATGCATTCGTTGATCACAACGCGGTAAGGCACATCCAGGCAGTACCTGAATTCGTAGGCGCCAATCCAGAGCACGGCGTGTTCTATGGGAGAGATCTCCGCCAGCTTTCTGTCGAGCAAAGGCGTGATGCTGTCATCGAGCAGTGACGCGTCGCGAATGCAGCCATGCAGCAAGGCGTCGTAGTGTGCGGAGTCTGCCTTGTGAAAACCCACCAGGTCACGGGTGAATGCATCAATCGACTGGGCTTCGTTGCGCCCGACCAGGTGCTGGTACAGCGCTTGCAGGGCAAATTCGCGGGCACGGGTGCGGGCCGATTTGTCGGCGGCCTTTTTCACACCGGTATCCGTCAGACCGGTACGGGTCTGGGGAGGGCGTTTGGGTTTGGTGGTGTTTTGTTCAGCCATGTGGTACGGGTGTGAGGGGGTGATGACGTTCACTGCCTCAGGCAAGTTCGTTCAGGAGGTTGGCCATTTCGACGGCCACACGGGCAGCGTCGCGCCCTTTTTCGTGCTGGCGGGCTTGGGCTTGTGCGACGTTCTCGGTAGTCAGAATGGCGTTGGCAATGGGCAACTGGTAGTCCAGCGCCAGGCGGGTGACCGCCGCGCCGCTTTCGTTGGCGACCAGCTCAAAGTGGTAGGTCTCGCCGCGGATGATGCAGCCCAGGGCAATCAATGCATCGCAGCTGTCGCGCTCTGCCAGGGCCTGCAGCGCGCAGGGGACTTCCAGCGCGCCGGGCACCTTGACATGTTTGATGTTTTTTTCTTCCACGCCCAGTGCCAGCAATTCATGCCAGCAGGCCTCGGCCAGTGCGTTGGTGATGCTTTCGTTAAAGCGGGCTTGCACAATGCCTATCGAGAGTTTTTTGCCGTCCAGTTTGTCGGATGAGCCTTTTTCTGCACCAAACACGATGAGTTCCCTTTGATTATTTAGTTAGTCTTTTGTGATGTAGCCAACGATTTCCAGCCCGTAGCCGGTCATGCTGGGCATACGGCGCGGGTTGCCCATGAGGTTCATTTTGTGCACGCCGCATTCGCGCAGAATCTGCGCGCCCACACCGTAGGTCCGCAAGTCCATGCGGCCGCGCTCCGGCGCTTGGGCTGCGCGTGCCGTGCCTTCAAACTGGGCCAGCAACTGTGCGGCATCTTCACCGCAGTTCAGCAGGACGACAACCCCCTTGCCTTCATCTGCAATATGCCGCAGGCTTTGGTCGAGGCTCCAGGAGTGCATGGACCGGCCGGTTTCAAGGGCGTCCAGCACCGACAGCGGCTCGTGCACGCGGGCGGCCACGGTGTCTTCAGGTGACCATTGGCCTTTGACGAGTGCCAGATGCAGACCCTGGCTGGGTTTGTCCTTGAAGGCGTGCGCGGTGAATTCGCCGAACGCCGTCTGCAGTGTGCGGCTGCCAATTTTTTCAACCAGGGATTCGTTGCGGCTGCGGTGCTCAATCAGGTCCGCAATGGTGCCGATTTTCAGGCCATGCTCAGCGGCGAAAAGCTGCAAATCAGGCAGGCGAGCCATGGTGCCGTCGTCTTTCATGATCTCGCAGATCACGGCAGCCGGCGTGCAGCCGGCCATGGTGGCCAGGTCGCAGCCTGCTTCGGTATGACCGGCGCGCATCAAGACGCCGCCATCCACCGCTTGCAGCGGAAAGATGTGGCCGGGCTGGACCAGGTCAATGGCGGTGGCATTTTTGGCAACGGCAGCCTGCACCGTGCGGGCGCGGTCAGCGGCAGAAATACCGGTGGTCACACCCTCAGCGGCCTCGATGGACACTGTGAAGGCCGTGCCCATCTTGGTGCCGTTGCGCGCGACCATGGGCGGCAGCTGCAGCAATTCGCAGCGCTCGCGCGTCAGGGTCAGGCAGATCAGACCTCGGCCATACCGGGCCATGAAGTTGACGGCCTCGGCGCTGACGTGATCGGCGGCCAGCACCAGGTCGCCTTCATTCTCACGGTCCTCTTCGTCGATCAGGATGACGATGCGCCCGGCGCGCATGTCGGCAACGATGTCTTCAACAGGGGAAATGGCAACAGTCATGATTTCAGGGTTTCCTTGCGTCTTGGAGCATGCGCTCTACGTAACGGGCAATCAGGTCAATTTCCAGATTGACCAGCGAGTTTGGCTGCAGCCGGTTCAATGCGGTGTTTTGTACGGTGTGGGGAATCAGGTTGATGCTGATCTCGCTGCCTGCCGCGTCACCGCTCAAGTCCGTGACCCGGTTGACGGTCAGGCTCACGCCATTGACGGTGATGGAGCCTTTGTAAGCCAGGTATTTGCTCAGCTCGCGCGGGGCGTGAATGCGCAGCTCCCAGCTTTCACCGACCTGCGCGAAATGGGTCACTTTGCCAATGCCGTCGACATGGCCGGCCACTATATGCCCACCGAGGCGGTCGTGCGCACGCAGTGCTTTTTCAAGATTGATGATGCCGGTTTCAGCCAGACCACTGGTTTTGGCCAGCGATTCGGCTGAAATCTCGATGGAAAACTGGTTTTTGTCGGCATCCAGCGCCATGGCTGTCATGCAGGCGCCGTTCAGCGCAATGCTGTCACCCAAGCCCACATCGTCCAGATAACCGGCCGGCGTTTCGATGGTGAGACGCTTGCCATGGTCTGAAGAGCTGCCCAGGCTATGGATAGCGACGATGCGCCCCACGCCGGTGATGATTCCGGTAAACATCCGGGTATTTTCGCAGGGAATCAAGCCACTTCGTCGGCCAAGGGCGCTAAAGGGGGCTAAAAGCCTGCCATTTGAGGCTCAAAAAATCAGAATCAATGCAAATTAAGCGATTTAGAACTGATCCCGGCCCTCTACCCGCGCCAGCAGGCGCAAGTCAACGCCCACCATGTCAGCCGATAAAAACCGCAGGGGGAGCGCATCGGCCAGATTCTGCAGGGGCCCAAACACCGCCATTCCCTGGCCTGGGCCCAGCAGTTTCGGGGCCATGTAAATCAAAAACTCGTCCACCAGACCTTCGCGGACCAGGGAGCCGTTGAGCTTGTTGCCGGCTTCCACATGGAGTTCATTGATTTCCCGTCGGCCCAAATCCAGCATCATGGCGGCCAGATCGACCTTGCCTCGGGCATCCGGCAGGCAGGTGACGACGGCGCCGCGCGCTTGCAGCGCCGCCTGCTTGCTGGCGTCGTTGGTCGCCGTGTAAATCCACACCTGACCGGCCGCCTTGAAGATATTGGCGTCCAGCGGGGTTTGCAGCAGGCTGTCCACAATGATGCGGTGTGGTTGCCTGGGCGTCTCCACCAGTCTGACATCCAGGCCGGGATTGTCCTGGAGCACGGTGCCAATACCCGTCAGCACCGCACACGAGCGGGCGCGCCAGGCATGGCCATCGGCTCTGGCAGGCCGGGAGGTGATCCACTGGCTTTGCCCGTTGGCCAATGCGGTGGTGCCATCCACGGAGGCGGCGATTTTCATCCGCACCCAGGGCGTTTTGCGGATCATGCGGCTGAAAAACCCGATGTTCAGTTCACGCGATTCCGCAGCGCCGGGGCCCACCACCACCTCAATGCCGGCGGCCCGCAAGCGCTCAAACCCTTGACCCGACACCAAGGGGTTGGGGTCTGCAATGGATGCGACCACCTTTTTGATGCCTGCCGCAATCAGCGCGTCGCAACAGGGGCCGGTGCGACCGTGGTGGGAGCAGGGCTCGAGGGTGACGTAGGCGGTGGCACCCAGCCCCGAGTGATCGTTTTTTGCCGCATCGCGCAAAGCCATGATCTCAGCATGTGGCCCACCGGCTTTTTGAGTGTGGCCATGCCCAAGAGTTCTACCGCTCGAATCGGCAATGACGCAGCCCACTCTCGGGTTTGGTGAGCAAATAGACAATGCCGCGTACGCTGCGTCTAGCGAACCTCGCATAGGCTCCGGAAGGCTTGTTGTCACGGCAGGAGAGGGGGTAAGTTTGAAAAGAAGAACAGAGTTAGCAAGATCCTGTCTTGCAGGACCTCACCCGGCCGGCAGGGTCAATAATGATCGAACTTGAGCGCGGCGTTGTGTTGCTCATGACGATCGTTCCGCCGCCAAAGCCGCCTGCTTTCAATCGCGGGTAGCCGCTGCCGTTAAACAGCAAGTAACCATCTGTCAGACTGCTGGCGGTTGGAATGTTGAGGGTGATATCCGCACTCAATGCTTCATGGCGCAGCACTACTTCGTCCGTGCCGGCGTTATAGACCTGATTCCAGTTGGAATCGGTATAAACCATCCAGCCTGAGCTCCAGTTCGTGCCTGTATTGGGAACCAGGTAAGTGTTAAACCCCTGCTTCATTGCATTGGCTCTGGCGGTATTGGCTGCGGAAATGAAATTGCTGACCGCATCTGACAGCTGCGCATTTTTCTGGAACTGTACAAAGCTCGGTACGGCCACCATCATCAGGATGGTCGCAAGTGCAATCGTTACGATCAATTCGATCAGGGTGAAGCCGCTCTCGCTGCCGGAAGCGCTGGCTTGCAGATTCTGTCTCGATCTGTTGGTGGGCAACATGGCTGCGGCCTTACTTCCAGCACCGCTCAGTATTGGTGCCCGTGCAGGTTCTCCTGCCCTGGGTATCAATTGCCATTGAAGTGATCTGAGGGTCGGAAAAAACGCCGGGGTTCGGCTCCGCAAAAACTTCGACGCAATCCCGCTGGGCGGGGGTCACGCCACTTACCGCCTGGCAAAGTCGTGCGCCGAGCAGGTGACTACTTGTCGCAGATGTACTATCGGACGAGGAATAGTCTTTGAAAGTTTTAGGACTACCTGGGGATGATCCTGCCGCGAAGGTTTGATATGTATTCATTTGGGTCAGGTAGCGTTCCTGCTGCTGCAACAGGTTCATGAGTGCGGCCCGTGCTTCGGCCCGCTTGCCTTTGCGCACCGAGTCTGTGTAGGCCGGGTAGGCAACAGATGCCAGTATCCCAATGATCGCGACGGTGATCATGAGTTCAATCAGCGTAAAGCCCGACTGGGTGCGTTGCCGAACAGACGGCCGTTTTTTTATGGAGCGCATGATTCCCCGCATTGGTTAGTTATTCTTGTTTTCCCGATAACTGTTGATCTGGCGCCAGCTCAGTCTTCCGACCTGTTCGTTGTAGGCCAGTCCGCTTCCACCGGTCGCGGCGACCTTCAGACCTTTGGAGCCCTGTGTGATGATAGCAATACGCCGGGTTGCCGTTCGTTGACCGCTGGTGTCACTGTTGCTGAGTGACGTAGTGCCAATTTCCAGGACCAGGGGGGCGGCCAATATGCCGACCTGGGACAACTCTGACACACCGTTGCCAGTGAGCGAGTTGATTGCATAAAACCGTCCTCCCCCCTCGCCGCAAGAGCCTTTGGTAGGGAACAGGGAGCCAAAAAACAGCTGGCCAAACTCGGCGGTGATATCGCTGATCTGGCGCTCGCCAATGCTTCTGTCGAAATCTATATACCAGCCCATTTTCAGCGTGGGACTGTCCGTGGTTGGGGTGCCGTACACAAAACTCGGAACCGTGACGGTGCCACTGGTCGATACGCTGCCTTGCTGCAATACGGACCGTCCGGTAATCGGCTTGGTGTTATCCAAAAGCGTGTAGAACGAAGTGGTCACATTCGTGGGCACGCTGGTGTCCGGGGTTTCAAGGTATTTTCCGGTGCCAAAGGACACCAGCTTGGCGTCAAAAAAAGCATTGACGACGACGGGCTCACCTGTGATGGGTTGCAGTGTCCCGGCGCTGTCCTTGGCTATGAAAAATGTATTGCTGGTTCCCGTCTTGGCATTGAACTTTGTCAAATTGGTCGTGGCGTCGGTGGTCAGGCTGCCGGTTCCCTTCAAGGTGAAATCAAGCTTCCAGACGTTGCCTTGCATGTCACCCGCAAACAAACTGTCTACCGCGCCCGTCAGGAAGTTTTCAACGGTAGTAAATCCAACCATGCCTTTGGCGATGGCGGTGCTGGTTTGAGGAATCTCGATACGCCAGAAGTTGGTGCCTTCGGTCCAGGGAACCTCGGTCGGGTTGTCGCTTGGTTTTCTCGAGAGGTCGATGATGAAAATGGAGGGATTGCCCGTGGCATGCGCGTAACCATCCGCCGCATAATTGTTCACGCCGCTGGCGACCACTGCATACCATTTATAGACAGGGGTAATGCCTGCGTCGGTGGTGCGAAGTTTTACGATTTGGGGCGTGCCGATCACATTGCCCATCGCGGGATGATCACGCTCTGTGAACTCCCAGAGGACGTTGGCCTTGGTGAAGGTTTCCGGATTGGTCACATCCAGGGCAAAAAGACCCTGGCCACCAGCGCCAACACCGGAAACCAGCACACTGCGCCACTGGCCACCCACATAAGCTTCAGAGACTGCCGGCGTGGCATCGTTAATGCTGGTGTGGCTGTAGTCCTGATCGGGCAGCAGGTTTAATTTGCCCGCTACAAATCCTGGAATGTAGGCGAATGCCTCCTTGCCGTTGGTGTCGTAAAAGGCGTGCAGCATGCCGTCGTTGGCATTGGCAAAAATAACAGGTTTGCGATTTTTGTTGGCATTGAAGAAGGTGTTGTAGTCGGTGCCGGTGATGCTTCCAGATGGCTTGCCCATGTACACCAGGCCGCTGTTGACAATATCGCCTATCACGATGTCGCGCGGCCGGAACGGACCCAGTGGGGTGGTGGGTTTGATTTCCTTGCGCCGGTCGCCGCGCAGGTAATCAAGCCGGTCCGAGCCCAGGTTGTCAATGACAAAGGTGCTGGTGTAGGGCATGGTATTGAGGGCGTCTTTGTGCGCCTGTGCCAAATCAGCCCATTTGAACGGCGTGGGCAAGACAGTTGCTTGCAGTCCAACAGGCGCGCCAATAACAATGTTTCTGGCTGCGCCATGGTCTACCAAGGTTTCATTGGTCAAAACCTGGCCCGCCTCCCAGGTGGGGGTGCTGCCGATGACCAGGGAGGTACCCGCTGCGTCCAGCGAGAGCGGAAATTTGAGCAATCGACCGCTCCAGAAGTTGGCAACCGGGTTAAAGCGAGCCTGAAACACAGCCGCCGCCTGGCCAACCGTGAGGCGTTGTGTGGAAATGGCGCCGCCCGCAATACTGCCGGTTTCCTCAACGACTCGCGCAAATACTTCTGAAAGCGAGTCCAAAAATTTCGCGGCGTCGCTGACCAGGAAATAGTTTTTGGCGTCCCCGTCAGTGGCTTGCCAGAGCACATTGGTGCCACCCGCATAAGGGTTTCCGGTGTTGCCGGCCGCGCTGTCGTCAAAGCCACCATATTTGGCGCCCAGGTACAGCTGTTGTGTCCGGCGAAAATCCACGGGGGCGCTTTTGTTTTTCTCGTTGACATCGATCGAAAATGTTTTGATCCGCCCTTTTGGCAAGTCGGTGCGAAAACTCTGGGTATTGGCCCAGTAAGCCAGGCCCGCCATGTGGTAGGAACCGCCGGTCGATCCGGTATCCATGGTGGCCGCATTGACCAAAGAGGGGTAACGCGTGTTGGCCGGCAGGTTGCCCGCAGTCTGGGTGCGTCCCTGGCTGTCGGTGTAAGTCACCGTCGCTGTGGGGGTTGTTTGGCTCTCAAAGCTGCCAACCACACTGGTCCAGAAAGGAACATCCAGCGCAGGGTTTGTTTCCGCACTGCGGGCAAAGTCGTTATTGCTTGTGTTGCTGTTGCCGGGGACGGATCGGTCACTGTGTGTAAATACATCGGCGATGGTCAGAATGCTGTTTCTCAGGCAGCCTTTGCCCGTATCCGTGGTATCTGTGAAGCCTGTGAAGGGGTCTGTCCAGGTTCGGTAGGCCGGAAAGTTTTCCTGAATGGCCTTGTCGGATGACGTGGTGCCGGTCAAGCCAGAAATAGCCTCGGCGGTAGGCTGCTTGCCCTGCAGGTAGCGGATGGCCTCGTAGTACAGCTCACTGACGGGGTCGAGCCCCTTGTAAGCGCCTACGCTGTCGGGGTTGAGTGTGCCGAACTTGTTGATGTACATGATGGCGCCACTCCTTGGGTAACCCTGTGCACCATACGTGGAATCCCCACTTTGGGGGTTGTCGATAAACACACCTGTGCTGGCATTCCATTCGGTGCGGGCGTTGGCCGCAGTTTCCAGGTTGAAGTTGGCGTCGTAGTTTTTGGGACCCAGGTACTTGAGTGGGGCGCGCAATACGCCGCCGTAACGCGAGCGGTCGTTGTCTTGCAGATAGCCAAAAACAGAAACCCGAAGGTTTTCCGAATTCATCTGGAATTGGCCAACCGGTTTGTATTTGCCGTTCGGGTAGCGATAGCACAGGCCTTTCCATTGCTTGGTGTCCGGGTCGTAGGTCATGAGCCGGTTGGTGGCGCTGTTGGGGTCGCAAACAATATTCCTGACCTCGTAATAGGTATCGTTGTTGTTGGGCCCCACCAGGTCGCTGCTTTGGGCATTGGCCACGCCGAAAGGGTTAGTGCAGCCCCCGGTGGTGTCCTTGGCCTTGGCAAAGTACACCCTGTCCCGGCAGTTGTAGATGTACATGTCGTTGGCACCGATTTTGTTGGCCACTGAAGTCTCAATCATTTGAGAGATCAGCGCATTCGGCAGGACTTTTTCCGTGAAATACGTGCCGTTCCTGTAAAAGTCATCAGGGAGCCAGGCGCGCTCGACAATGGTGAGGCCATTACCTGTACTCTCGTCGGTGGTACGGTTGCCGCCTGTGAGTCCGTAACGCATGATGTCGATGGCCGACGAGGTGGCCCAGTTCATGAAGTTGCCGTTGAAACCGCCACCACCGCAACTTCCGCTCGAGTTGGGCGCGCCACTCCAGTCGAAATAGGCGCCCTTGCCCCCGCTGCCCGGCACATGTTTGTAGCAGCTCTTTGGGTCAAAATAACCCACATATTCTTTGGCCTTGTCAAACGTGTCCCGGTAGGTTTGCCCTACCGTCGGAAATTCAACGGACAGCGCCAGCGTGAGGTTGCCTTTGGTTTTGGCGCCATTCATGTAAAGCGGCTCGGCGGGCAGAACCACTTCGGGCGGCAGGGCAGGCGGAGTGACTGCACTGATGACGACGCCCACCGTGATGGCTGACAAGGCTGACAGCACGGCCAGCCGGATGCCCCAGTTCTTAAATGCCTTGGTGGGTGAGCCTGAAAATGGAATTCGGAAATTCATGACGATTACTCTTTTCGAAAGATCATTTGCAGGACAGCCTGGGTTTCCTTGCGCGGCCCAAAGCCCATGGCGGTGACCCGGAACAGCGTCTTTGGCGCGCTGGCGCTGCTTCCCGGCGTGGTGTCAGGAATCACTTCAATGATGTAGCGGGGCGGCATCTCGGGGCGAATGCCGCTGGTGCCCGTGGAGAGGGTCCGGCCGGTGAATTCGCCAAACTTCGCGGTTTTGGCAGCGGTGGATTCGTCGGTGAAATCAACCAGATACCAGACCGGCTTTTGACCATCAGCCACGGGCAGGCACAAGCCCCGCGAGGTGCCTGTGCCGCAACCGTCCATAAAGCCCACCCCGCTGGTGGCTGAGAATGTGGCCATGCGCTGGTTCACAGAGGTGTTGGGGCCGCGGATGTCGAATTCTGCGTCGATCAGCGCGGCTTCGGCCGCCTGGAAAGCGATTTGCTGATCGCGGTCAAACCGGGTCGAGCGCTCGGACAGCAAGACCATTTGGCTCGCGCCGATACCCAGCACCGTGACCACGATGAGCAGTATCAGCGTGGTGATGAGGGAAAAGCCGCGGTGCCTGCTGCGCACGCTTGTGTCCGGGCTGCTGGATGGGGCTAAAAGGTGGTGCTTCATCTGAGCGTGAGGTCGTTGCGTAAATGCACGGTAAAGGTACTTTGCAGCCGCAAGCGCCGGTCGGCAGCCACTGCCAGATTGGAGCCTGTGTCATCGGTACTGGCATACATGCTGCCCAGTGGGGCAAAAGTGGCCGTGGCAGCTTGCTGGGCAGAGCCCTCGGCTCCCCGCATCACCAGGCCTACGCGTACAGCCCGCACCCTGCGCCAGTTTTCGCGTGTGGCTGCGGCATTGCCCGCAGCAGTCAGTTGATCGGCGCGTAGCCAGCGTTCTGCAACGGTGTCCTGCATGGCGGTAGGGCTGGGTGCAAGCGAGGGGGAAACCCCGTCGGTGCCAAAGAGAACCTGAAAAGACTCAACTCCCTCAATCATCGGGGCCGACGCGGCCCAGACGCCTGTCTCAAAATTGTAGTAAGTGCATGACAGGGAAGGTTCGCCATTGGTCCCTCGCGTCACATGGAAAATACTGACCGCACGATCGTTGAGGTTCCCGCCCGTTAATCCAGCCTCGCCTTGCCCCATGCAGTTGATCATGGTGTTGTCTGGCTTGGCGGCATTGGTCGGGGAATTCACGCCCTGGTAGCGGACCACCAGAACGTCACTGCCGTTCTTGCAGGAAGTGTCATTCACAGTGCATGAGCCGGGCCTGTTATCAGTAACGATCTTGTTGCTGGTGCTCAGGAGCAGGTCGTCAGGCACTTTGTAAATTGCATTGTTCCAGCCGTAAATATCGGGCTCGGGATCATTGCCAAGAAGGGTGGCCGTTGAGCGCAGGGAAATATTGGCTGCTCCAAAATCCTGGTAGCCCGCTTGAATGATGACACGTGCCAGCAGGTCGGTCGCAAAACGCTCCCGGTCCCGCAACTGGGTGGTGGTGTCTACGCTGCGATACCCTTGCTGGCCCAGCAAAAGAGCCGTTGCGGCAATCACTACGACCAGCAGACCCAGGCCAAGCGCGACCAGCAGTTCAATCAACGTCAAGCCATGCTGGTTCCGGCCTGCATTGGGAAAACGGCGTGGCATCATTGGGAGCTTCCTGCGGTCAGTGGCACGACGACAACCGGCACGCCGGTGCTTGCGGCGAACTCGAGCGTTCCGGCCGTGTTGCTTCTTGTCCAGCTCATTTTCAGCACGGCAATATCGCCATCGTCGGTACAGAGCCACCGGGCTTTGCCGGCGGCATCAAAAGGATCTTTGTCAAAACATACCTTGACTCTGGGTGTGGGCAGTGCGTCCTTGACGCGTCCCTGCCAGTCCGCAACATCCCAGGTCGCCGCATCCTTGACGATAGGGCACCCGGCTGTGAAGCAATTGACGGCCGGGGTCGCTATGGTGGTCGTGCCCCCCAGGGTTGTGTCAAAGATATAAGGATTGTCCGCAGCAGCAGTCTTGATGGCCACGGTATGGTTGCCCCGCATTTTTTCGGCAAGTTCACGGGCGAACGTGGCGGCGGCCGCTTGATTGCGGGCCTCCTTGTTGGATTGCATGGCTGTTGTTTGCATGCCAACAGCGCCCAGCATGCCAATACTCAGAATAATGATTGCAATCAGTACCTCAAGAATCGAGAAGCCCGATTGCTCCCGGCGTAATGAGGGGCCGCGAATGGGCGTTGCGCAAGGACAGGCGGTATGTATATGCATGCCCAAAGTGTAAAACCTTGGATCTGAACTTCAGCGCGAGGGCCGACCGCGTATCAGTCAGGACCAACCGGTTGTCCGTCTTTTGAGCTTGTCTGTGCTTCCTCGGGCGTTTTGCCGTATTCGCAAGCAAGCACGTTGGTTGTGGGCGTCTAGCGCCTCACCTCATCCACCAAGGTCTTGAATTCGTCAATGTCTTCAAAGCTGCGATAAACGCTGGCAAAGCGTATATAAGCCACTTTGTCGAGTTTTTTCAACTCGCGCATGACCAGTTCGCCCAAGCGGTTGGAGGCGACTTCGCGCACGCCCAGATTGAGCAGTTTTTCTTCAATCCGCTCAATCGCCGAGTCCACCTGCTCGGTGCTGACCGGGCGCTTGCGCAGGGCCAGGCTCATGGAGCCGAGGATTTTGCTGCGTTTGTACTCGATGCGGCGGCCGTCTTTTTTGACGATGGCCGGAAAGTTGACGTCGGGCCGTTCGTAGGTGGTGAAGCGTTTTTCGCAGGCGCCGCACTGGCGCCGGCGGCGTATGAAATCTGCGTCTTCTGACACCCGGGTTTCCACGACCTGGGTTTCAAGATGACCGCAGAAGGGGCATTTCATGGATTGCAGGCTAGGCAATTTCCCGCCGGGCCGCCCCAAGGGAAATTAGCCCCCTCGGGGGGCAGCGAAGCACACGCAGTGGCGAGCGTGGGGGCCATTTTCTTAACGGTACACCGGGAAGCGACTGGTCAGGGCGTTGACCTTGGCTCTGACCGCTTCAATGTTGGCCGCGTCGCGCGGGTTGTCCAGCACGTCGGCGATCAGGTTGGCCGTCAGGCGTGCCTCTTCTTCCTTGAATCCGCGCGTGGTCATGGCCGGCGTGCCTATGCGCACGCCGCTGGTGACCATCGGCTTTTCCGGGTCGTTGGGAATCGCGTTCTTGTTGATGGTCATGTGGGCGTCGCCCAGCAGGGCTTCCGCTTCCTTGCCGGTGATGCCCTTGGCGCGCAGGTCGACCAGCATCATATGGCTCTCGGTGCGGCCGCTGACGATGCGCAGGCCCCGCTGGATCAGCGTCTCGGCGACGACCTGGGCGTTCTTGGCCACTTGCTGCTGATAGACCTTGAACTCGGGTGCCAGTGCCTCCTTGAAGGCCACGGCCTTGGCGGCGATCACGTGCATCAGCGGGCCGCCCTGCAGGCCGGGGAAGATGGCGCTGTTGATGGCTTTTTCGTGCTCCGCCTTCATCAGGATGATGCCGCCGCGCGGGCCGCGCAGGCTCTTGTGGGTGGTGGAGGTCACCACGTCGGCGTGCGGCACCGGGTTGGGGTAGACGCCGGCGGCGATCAGGCCGGCGTAGTGGGCCATGTCGACCATGAAGATCGCGCCCACAGCCTTGGCCACCTTGGCAAAACGCTCGAAGTCGATGCGCAGCGAGTAGGCCGAGGCACCGGCAATGATGAGCTTGGGCTTCGATTCATGCGCCTTGCGCTCCATCGCGTCGTAGTCGATTTCTTCCTTGTCGTTCAGGCCGTAGCTCACGACGTTGAACCACTTGCCGCTCATGTTGAGCGCCATGCCGTGGGTCAGGTGGCCGCCTTCGGCCAGGCTCATGCCCATGATGGTGTCGCCGGGCTTGAGGAAGGCCAGGAACACGGCCTCGTTGGCTTGCGCGCCGGAGTGCGGCTGCACGTTGGCGGCATCGGCGCCAAACAACTGCTTGACGCGAGAGAGGGCCAACTGCTCGGCGATGTCGACGTATTCGCAGCCGCCGTAGTAGCGCTTGCCGGGATAGCCCTCGGCGTATTTGTTGGTGAGCTGGGTGCCTTGGGCGGCCATGACGGCCGGCGAGGCGTAGTTTTCGCTGGCGATCAGCTCGATGTGCTCTTCCTGGCGCTTGTTTTCGGCCTGGATGGCGGCAAAGAGTTCGGGGTCGGTTTGTTCAACGAGAATGTTGCGGTTGTACATGGCAGTCCTTCAAGACAATGGTCCCTGTGTAAAAACAAGGGCTGCCCAGGCGAACGGCTGAACGCCTTTGTCTCGATGACGCCAGCGGTGCGCTTCCCAGTGGTGTCCCACGTCAGCATCGACAGCCTTCATGGCCGTCATGCCTATCGCCAGTCGCGCACCCCCGTAGTGTAGCTGAGCGCCGCGATTGCGGCCGCTACTTCAAAGACCCCGGGGAGCTCGAAGACCGCCCGAGGCCGGGCTGGGTGATCAGGACTGGGTCCAGAGCAGCCATTTTTTCGCTGGCTTTGTCGCCAGGCCCCAAGGGGGCGGGCTTGGCAGCGGGCAGGGTGACCGGAATCGCACGGGGCGCTGCCGGTGTGTCGTCGTACGAGAGCGGCATGGGCTTGCGGCCCGCGACAGCCCGCAGGCGGGCGTGTTCTGCCATGACTTTGCCGGCGTAGCCGCCGTCGCTATCCAGATTGGCCGCGCCCACGTAATATTTGAGGCCGCCTTCGACCGAGCCGGCACGGGCAATGCATTCCTGCAGCACCTTGACGCCCACTCGCAGGTTGGTGACCGGGTCAAACGCGGCCAGCTTGCCGCCGAAGTTCTCGTACTTGTCGTGATGAATCCTGGTCATCACCTGCATCAGGCCCTGGGCCCCGACGGGGCTCTGGGCAAAGGGGTTGAAGCCCGATTCGATCGCCATGACGGCCAGGATCAGGGTCGGATCGAGCTTGGCCTTCTGGCCAATTTCGTAGGCCTCGGCCACCAGCACGCTCAGCGGCTCCGGGGCCACGGCGTATTTGCGGCTCAGCCAGAAAGCCACCGCCGCCTGCTGGGAGGGCAGGTCCTGGGGGTCGGCCGCCGTGGCGCGCTCAATCGCATCGGGCTCGGTAAACCCAATCGCCGCTTCCTGGCGCTCTTGCAGCCAGGCCATCAGCTTGAATTCGCCGGCTTGACGCAGGTCAGGCCGGGCCGTCAGGGTAATGACCCCAAACACCACCACCAGCCCGAGCAGGGCAAAACTGTTGCTGGTGATGTCGAAAAAGCCCTGGGCGATGTCGTTGGCAATGTTGGAAACACTGCTGCGCACATTTTTTCGGCACGCCGCAAAACTGAAATTTTCTAGCGCTGTCATAGCACCTCCTCCTTTCTACGTGCCTGGCTGGTGAGCCTGGCACTTTGAGTGGGTCGCCATCAAACCACGGCCTTGAGCGGTGGGTGTGGCCCCTCTCCCTCTGCTTGCCACTGGCGTGTAGGCCAGCGGGTTCGGGTTGTCCCTAGCTTTTTCTGGGACTGGCGGATTCTATGGTCCTGTTAAATAACCTGTCAATAATAACAAACTATGTTTTTATATATTAATTGGAATTAAATGCCTTGTTTTGACCCAAAAAGTGACAAAAATTGACACGAAAACACATTTTTTAGCATGCCGCTCTAAATTAATGCGCTGCGCTCGGTTTTTCAAGGTCGGCGGCTGGTCCGGGTAACTGTCCGTGTCGGACGTAAAAAAGTTTGAGCCGCGAACCCGGCAAAAAGTTCTAGCCGTCCATCGGGTAAGGCGCCTCAAGGCGACGCTGTGGTAATCACCAGTTGTCAAGAAAAAGCCAATCACGGGCTAGTTTTCGATTGAAAAATTGGGCTTGCATGCAGGGCATCGCGGGTTTAATCTTCAATTGCCTGAGCATTTCAGGCGCCAACCGGGTAACCAGTCCCGGTAAAAATGAGAGCAATCACTTGCTTTCATCGCACTGGAGACGAACTTCTCTCCTTTGCGAAAGCCGACGGCATGAGCATTAAGCCCGCCGTCAACCCCGGTCGGCCCAGCTGCCCGGGGTTTTTATTTGGGCCCTGCCAAATAAGTATTGACCTTTGGGCCCGGCCCGTTAAGAACTCGCTGCCTACTTCAAGCCTTGGTCGCTGGAACTCATGATCGAGGACCTGGCGATAGCCCGAAGTGGCGCGCCATCGCCCCAGCGGCACATCAAGCGTCTCTATATATAGATGCCGAGTTGCAGTCCCTGTTGCGCCTGGCGCCTGTGCACTGGCGCTGGACGTCCAGGGCAAGGTGCGCGGCCTGGATTTGCCGCCGGGCAGGCTGTTTCTGGGCGCCGCCAAGGCCGTGCCGCCCGAAGCCAAATGGAGCCCGCGCGCAGAACTTAATTTGGCGACGCCCTGAAACCTTCCGAATAAACAGCGAAAATACGCCCAGTGCTTGTCCGCCGGGGTCCTGCGCCCGGGCGGGTGTTTTCGAGCCGCCGCCACAGCGCACGCTGGCCGGCGCGCCGTGTACAGACCTCCCGGGAGGCTGTCCTGCTGACCTTTTGACGGATAGTTATTAATTTTTATGCTGCGCTTTCCCATGTCCAAATCTGCCAAATCCGAAACCACCCCAGCGGGGGCCCCTGCCGTGAAAACTCCGCAGGCCAAAACCGCTGAAGCCCATCCGCTGGACGGGCTGACCGGCGGCGCTTTTTCAGCCCCCACCTCGGGCGAGCGGGCCGCGCGCATCCGCCAGTGGCTGGCCACCGAGCCCGGCGCCGAGCAGATGAGCGAGGTCTACAAAGACCTGGCCAACCGCGACAAGGGCGCGGCCAAACCGCTCAAGGAAAAGCTCGACGAGCTCAAGCGCAGCAAGGGTCAGGAAGCCGTGGCTGCCGAGTGGGCCGAAAAAGCCCAGGGCCTCCTGGGCCTGCCCAAGCTCAACATGGCCGACGCCCTGGCCTGGCAGCGCGACGCCGCCAAAGCCGGCGCGCCGTTGTCGAAAGAGCCGCTGGCCAGCCTCAAGGTGCAGCTGGCCGAGCGCGTCAAAACCATTGAAGACCTGCAGCACCGCACCCAGGTGCAGCGCGAAGCCGCCGTGCTGATTGCCCAGCGCATCGAAGTGCTGTCGATCAAGCCCTGGCGCGACGCGCAGGCCGCGCTGGACACGCTGCGCGCCGATGTCGCGCACTGGCAGGCTCAAGCCGACGAGATCACGCAGGACGCCAACTGGGCCAGCGTGGACACCAAATTTCCGCCGCTGCTCGACGCCTCGCGCGCGCAGCTGCTGGCGGTGTGGGACGCTTTTCAGGGCGCCCTGTCCCTGGCCGTGGCCGCCGCGGACGATGCCGTCGCACCGCTGCCCGCCGTGCCCGTGTGGGCCGATGAACTGCGTGCGGCGCGTGGCGGCGAGCCCGCCACCGGGGAGCAGCCGGCGCAAGCGCCCAAGGCGCCCAAAGCCAGGCTGGACCCGGCCGCTTTGAAAGAAATCCGTGCCCAGGCGGCGCTGGCCGTGCAGGCCGCGCTCTCAAAACTGGAGCAGGAAGTGACCGAAGGCCACGGCAAAGCCACGCCCAAGGCGGCAGCCGACCTGCGCCACGCCCTGAAGGAGCACATCCGCAACATCGACCACGCGCTCGAAGCCGCGGCCCATGCCGCATTGACGGCAGCGGGTGAGCTGGAAGGCTGGCAGCGCTGGCGCGCCGACCAGATCCGTGAAGACCTGGTCGTCAAGGCCGAAGCGCTGGTGGCCAAGCCCATGGGCGGGCGCAAGCAGCAGGAAGCGCTGCGCGCCATGCGCGAGCAGTGGAAAACCAGCGACCAGGGCGGCACGCCCAACCACGCGTTGTGGAAGCGTTTTGATGACGCCTGCAACGAAGCGCACAAAGTCGTGGAAGCCTGGCTTGAAAAAACCAAAGAGCAGCTGGAGGCCACCAAAGCCCAGCGCCGCGCCCTCATTGACGAGGTGCTGGTCTGGGCCGAGGCCCACAAAACCAATACCGACTGGAAGCACCACATCCGCAGCCTCAACGGCTTTGTGGACAAATGGCGCGAAGCCGGGCATTTGAGCGAAAAAGCCTTTGCCGAAATCCAGCCCGCCTGGAAAGCCGCCATGGACGTGGCCGACGCGCCGCTGACCGCTGCGCGCGCCGAAAGCCTGGCGCGCCGCAAGGCCATGATTGAAGAGGCGCAAGTGCTGGGTGCCGAACCACATCTGCGCATTGACGCCATCAAGGCCCTGCAGCAGCGCTGGCAGCACGAGGCGCAAGGCGTGCCGATCGAGCGCAAGCAGGAGCAAAAGCTCTGGGATGCCTTCCGCAAGCCGATTGACGACGCTTTCCAGCGCAAAACGGCCGAGCGCGAAAAAGCCGCAGCCGCGCTGGGCGAACATGATCGCCGCGTGCTGGACGCCGCCAAAGCGCTGGATGCCGCCAACGCCAGCGGCGATGCGCAGAAAATCCGCGCCGCCATGGCCGATCTGGAGGCCGCCCTTCGCGGGCAGACCGCCCAGGCGGCCGTGCACGCCGCCGCCCAGACGGCGGAAGCGGCCCAGGCTGCGCTGTCACAGCCCTCATCTTTACAGTCAAATATGGCTGCAGCCCCCGATACTATTGCGCCAGAAGCTCCTGAAACGATAGCGGATGAGGCGCAGCCGGCAGCTGCTGAAGCTTCTGACGCTGCCGCCGAAGCGCCGCAGCCCGCTGCTGCACCTTTGAAGCCGGCCAAGCCCGTGATCGCCATGCGTGGCGACGACCGACCCGGCATGAAAAAGGCCGAGCCCGTGCCCGCAGGCCGTGGCGGCAAGTTCGGTGACCGCAAAGACGCCCGGCCCGGCAGCCGGCCGGATAGCCGCGGCCCGCGCCCCGGCGGTGACAACAAGTTCGAGCCGCATCGCCCCTCGCGTGATGAGGCCCGTGGTGAGCGTGGCAGCCGTTTCAATGACCGTCCCGCTTACGAAGACCGCGGCCCGCGCCTGGGTGATGCCGCCTTCCGCGCCCAGCGCGAAGCCTTTGACAACGCGCAGCATGCCCTGAAGAAACTGGCGGCCCAGGCCCATGGCGAAGTGCTGACCAATCTGCTGACCGCGTGGGAAAAACGCGACCCCGACCAGGTGCCGGGCTTGCAGGAACTGGGCAGCCGCATCAACGCCGCCACCCGCACGGCCTGGTCGCAAGCCCTGCGCAGCGCGCCGGCGGCGGATGCGTCCGAAGCCCTGCTGCGCCTGGAAATGGCGGCCGACGTGCCCACACCCGCCGAGCACCTGAGCGCGCGCCGCATGCTGCAGCTGCAGCTGCTGACCAAGCGCAACGCACCCGCGCCGACCGAGACCTGGGGGCAGGACGCCGGCAAGGTGCTGGCATCGGCGCACGACGCGCAGGCCGCACGGCGGCTGCAGACGGTGCTCAAACACTTGCTGCGCAAATAGGCGTGGCGTGGAGCCAGGCGCGCTCGTCCTGCGGCCCTTCACGCCGCTGCCAATTCCCGCCGCCATCCGTTCGCCCTGAGGTATCGAAGGGTTCTTCGGGCTTGGCTGGCTCAGCTCAAACCCCGACTTGGCATTTGGCTTGACGCTTCAAATTTCATGCGGCATGATGGCATGAAGTCATAGCAAGGAGCCATCATGCTCAA
>NZ_JAKFDR010000004.1:0-9268 GCF_036676035.1 Polaromonas sp. | reverse complement strand
GGGCGCCCCAAGCAAGCACAGCCCCTTTTCGTGGTGAAGGGGGCAGCGCAACGCCGAAGGCACACGCAGTGGCAAGCGTGAGGGCCCGTGCGCAGCGCAGGGCCGCCCCAAGCAAGCACAGCCCCTTTTCGTGGTGAAAGGGGCAGCGCAACGCCGAAGGCACACGCAGTGGCAAGCGTGGGGGCCACTCAACCGATCAGCCGGCCATCTGCAGTCAGCATGCTTTGTGTGACGTAGGTGCTGCTTCGGCGCTGGGCGTTGTAACTGATCCGGAAACCGCCCACATCCAGGGTGCTGCGCCGCTGAAAAGCAGCCAGTGCGCTTTGCCGTGTGAGCGTGCCCTCAACGTCGCTGAGGACTTCATAGGTGTAGCGGGCGGCAATGAACCCGGCCAGACTCAAGGAGGTGGGCGGCTCGTCAAACAGCCGTGCCAGGGTGTCGCGATAGGACCGTACCACCGGCAGGCTGGCATTGACCATGGGCACCGCTTGCGTTGCAATGACGGGCGTGCTGCGTGCGGCGCCCATCTGGACCATGGTCTGCAGGTTGACATCGGCCAATGCCACGATGTAGCGCTGACGGGACTGTTTTTCCAGTCCCAGCGTGAACTCCGCCAGCTCGGGCGTACCGCCGATAAACAGCAAAATGGCCGGTGTGCGCGCCGTCAGCTTCTGTCCCAGTGACCGGATATTGTCCGTGTTGCGGAAAGACTGCAGCTTGAGCTTCATGTCCGTGGCGATACGCTCGATTTCACCATGGTAGACCTGATAGTCCTGCTCCGAAGCGTACACGGCCCCCAGTTCCTGCAAGCCCATGACGGCCAGGGTTTTCAGGGCGTGCGTCACCTGCTCCTGGCGTGCCGCAAAAATCGGAAATGTCTTGTCGTCAATCTCCAGGCTGGAGTTTTGCAGCCATGGCGCCACGTGGGCCACGTGCAAGTTGTCCTGGCGCGATTGCGCGACCACCTGGTTGGCAATCTGGTCTCCCACGCTGCCAGACAAGACCACGCAGGAGGGGTTGTCCTTGATGGTGTTGAGGGCGGTGCGCAGGCTGGCTGCGCTGCCATCGGTTTCCAGTGCCAGATGCTGGACCTGCCGGCCGCGGATGCCGCCGCGTGCGTTGATGTCTTGCCAGGCGGCGCGCGAGCCGATCAGGAAGTCTTTGGAGACGTCCTGTTGCGCCTGCGAAAAGTCGACCACCTGCGCCACGACCACGCTGCGCGAGGAGGCTGCGGCCTTGCCCGGCTGGGCCCACACGGGTAGCGCAGCACCGGCGGCGCTCGAGGTGGCGCACTGCAGCAGTTTGCGACGAGTTAAAACGGGTTTTTGCAACGACATGGTCTTATCCCTGAGCGGGACTCGCTGGTTCCCGCTGCTGATTTTTTGAATTGTTATTTGTTTTGCTATTGATTTGATAGCTGTTGGCGCCCGCTGAATCGGGGTACCAGCCGGAAATGGCTGGCCATCCAGGGTGCATGGCCCAGGGAGTTAGCGGGCTTTCGGTGGCATCAGGACACGGTCAACCGTGTGAATGACGCCGTTGCTTGCCGTGATGTCGGCTGTTTGAACCAGTGCTTCTTCAACGGTGACATACTCTCCGGCCTTGGCCAGGGCGACGTTGGCGCCGTTAACGGTCTTGCTATTGCCGTTTTTGACTTCAGCGGTCATGACTTTGCCTGGCAGAACATGGTAGGTCAGCATGGCCTTGAGTTTGGCCGGGTCTTTTGAAAGCTCGTCCATCGTCTTGGCGGGAACCGCCTTGAAAGCCTCATTGCTGGGTGCGAAGACGGTGAAGGGGCCGCTCCCTTTGAGCGTGTCGGTCAATCCTGCCTTCACCACGAGACCGTTGAGCGTGCTCAATGAGGGGGTGGCAGCGATGGTGTCGGCGACCGACGCGGGGGCGGTGGGGTGGGTGGCACAGCCCGCCATGGCGGCAACTGCAGCGGCGATGAACAGAACGCGACGATTAAACATGACAGCTTCTCCTGGTTAAGACACCGCTAGCGTAGGGAGGTTTGGTGACGGATATGTGACAAACTCTTGAAGTTTTCATGACGAAACCACTTTGTGAAAATAGGATGCTTCGTGACAGTTTTTGTCACGCCTTTGTCACATAAGCTTCTTAAAGTCACTTCATCTTTTCTACCAACCCAAGAGGTATCCTGATGAAAATGAGTTTCAAAGCTTCCGTGACGGGCGTGATGGGCCTTGCCATCATGTCTTTTGCTGCCTTCTCTGCCGCCCAGGATGTGACGGGCGCAGGTGCCAGCTTTCCAGCGCCGCTGTACTCCAAATGGGCCGCTGACTACAACAAGGCCACCGGTGCCAAAATCAACTACCAATCGGTAGGCTCGGGCGCCGGTTTGCGTCAAATTGAAGCCAAAACAGTCGATTTTGGTGCGTCGGATGCGCCTTTGAAGGATGATGAGCTGGCCAAAAAGGGCCTGGTTCAATTCCCCACCGTGATCGGTGGCGTGATCCCCGTCGTGAACATCAAAGGTATTGCGCCCGGCCAGCTCAAGCTCAGCGGCCAGGTTCTGGGTGACATCTACCTGGGGAAAATCACCAAATGGAATGACGCTGCCATCAAGGCGCTCAATCCGTCGCTGGCATTGCCTGATGCGGCCATTGCCCCGGTCCGCCGCGCAGATGGTTCCGGCACCAGCTTCATTTTCACCAACTACCTGAGCAAGGTGAATCCCGAGTGGAAAACCAAGGTGGGTGAGGGCACGGCCGTGAACTGGCCCGTGGGCGCTGGCGGCAAAGGCAATGAAGGCGTCGCCGCATTCGTGGGCCGCTTGCCCAACTCCATTGGCTATGTTGAATATGCCTACGTCAAGCAGAACAAAATGACGTTTGCCCAAATGCAAAACAGCGCCGGCAACTTTGTATCGCCTGAAGACAGTGCTTTCAAGGCGGCCGCTGCGGGTGCTGACTGGAGCAAAAGCTTCTACCAGATCCTGACCGCACAGCCTGGCAAGGATGCCTGGCCCATTACCGGCGCCACCTTTATCCTGATGCAAAAATCGCAGGACAAGCCTGCCCAGGCGGTGGCATCGCTCAAATTCTTTGAGTGGGCCTACAAAAACGGCGACAAGACGGCTGACGATCTGGACTATGTGCCCATGCCCGCCAGCGTCAAGACCGTGATTGAAAAATCCTGGAACGATATCAAGGATACCTCTGGCAAAGCGGTGGCCTACAAGTAAACCGGCCATTGTCCTGGAACAATAAGCACAAGGGTTTTCAACGTGTCCTCTACACTCCCGGCTAGCCGGGCTGCTTTTGATATTTCTTCAAAAGCGCCCGGACTAACCATGACCAACCCGCCACCCGTCAACACCGTACGCAGAGGCCCGTTGGCAGACCGGCTCTTTGGCTGGACTGCCAAGGGGGCGGCCTTGCTGACGCTGGGCCTGCTCATAGGGATTCTGATTACCCTGCTGATAGGCGCCTGGCCTGCGATTGAAAAGTATGGCCTCGGCTTCCTGAGCAGCAGCGTCTGGGATCCGGTCAAGAACGAGTATGGCGGACTGGTCATGATTTATGGCACGCTGGCAACCTCGTTCATCGCCTTGCTCATTGCGGTGCCGGTCAGCTTCGGGATTGCCCTGTTCCTGACCGAGCTTTCCCCGGCCTGGCTGAAGCGGCCTTTGGGGACTGCCATTGAGTTGCTGGCGGCTGTGCCTTCCATCGTGTACGGCATGTGGGGCCTGCTGGTGTTTGGTCCCATCCTGGCGACCTACGTCCAGCAGCCATTGCAAGGCGTGTTTGGCAATGTGCCTTATCTCGGGGCTCTGTTTGCCGGGCCCCCGGTCGGTATCGGCATCCTGTCGGCCGGCATCATTCTTGCGATCATGGTGATTCCCTTTATCGCTTCGGTCATGCGCGACGTTTTCGAAGTGACGCCGGTGCTGCTCAAGGAGTCTGCCTATGGCCTGGGCGCCACCACCTGGGAGGTTGTCTTCAAGGTGGTGTTGCCTTACACCAAAGCCGGTGTCGTGGGCGGCATCATGCTGGGCCTGGGACGTGCATTGGGCGAAACCATGGCCGTCACGTTTGTGATTGGCAATTTCAATCAACTGGATTCGTTGAGCCTGTTTCAGGCCGCCAACAGCATTACCTCAGCGCTGGCCAATGAGTTCGCCGAAGCGGCGGACGGCCTGCATCAGGCCGCGTTGATCTACCTCGGTCTGGTGCTTTTCTTTATCACCTTCGTGGTGCTGGCGCTGTCAAAAATCCTGCTGACCCAGCTCAAGAAAAACGAAGGGAGCAAATCATGAGCGTGGTGCAGCATGATGCGCGGCTCGCAAAATTCGCCCGCCGCAAACGGGTCAACCAACTGGCCTTGATTTTGTCGCTGGCGGCCATGTCGTTTGGCTTGTTCTGGCTGTTCTGGATTTTGTGGGAGACCATTCGCCTGGGCGTCGGCGGTATTGCGCTGGCGACGTTCACGCAGATGACGCCGCCGCCCAACGAAGCGGGCGGCATCGCCAATGCCCTGTACGGCTCTTTCCTGATGGTGATGCTGGCTACTTTTGTGGGCACGCCGATCGGCATCATGGCCGGCATTTATCTGGCCGAGTACGACACCAAGGGCTGGCTCGCGTCCGCGACACGGTTTGTGAACGACATTTTGCTGTCGGCGCCCTCCATCGTGATTGGCCTGTTTGTCTACGCCGTGGTGGTGGCCCGCTTCAAGTCATTTTCCGGCTGGGCCGGTGTGATGGCGCTGGCGCTGATTGTGATCCCCGTCGTGATCCGGACCACTGAAAACATGCTGCAGCTGGTGCCGCCGGGCTTGCGCGAGGCCGCTTATGCGCTGGGCGCACCCAAGTGGAAAGTGATCATGAGCATCACGCTGCGGGCGGCCCGTGCAGGCGTCGTCACCGGTGTGCTGCTGGCGGTGGCACGCATTGCCGGTGAAACAGCGCCACTGCTCTTCACGGCTTTGAACAACCAGTTCTGGACATCCAATCTGAGTGAGCCGATGGCCAGCCTGCCCGTGACGATTTTCAAATTCGCCATGAGCCCTTACGAAAACTGGCAGAAACTTGCCTGGGCCGGTGTGTTCCTGATCACTGTCACCGTCCTGGGCCTGAATATTCTGGCCCGCGTGTTGACGCGCAGCAGGAGCTGATTGCAGCTCCGCTTACAAAACAAGCAAAGGTTAAAGATGGAAACCATCACCGCCCACAGCGAAAAACACAGCGAAAAGTCGAAAATATCAGTCAAGAACCTGGACTTCTATTACGGCAAGTTCCACGCCTTGAAGGGCATCAACCTAGAGATCCCCGAGAAAAAGGTGACGTCCTTTATCGGTCCGTCGGGTTGCGGCAAGTCCACGCTGCTGCGCATCTTCAACCGCATGTACGAGCTGTACCCCGAGCAGCGTGCCGAAGGCGAGGTCCATTTCGACGGCGAGAATCTGCTGACCTCCAAAACGGATGTGGCGCTGATTCGTGCCAAAGTCGGCATGGTGTTCCAGAAGCCAACACCTTTCCCGATGTCGATTCACGGCAACATCGCGTTTGGCGTGAAGCTGTTTGAAAGCCTCAACGCCACCGACATGGATGAGCGTGTCGAATGGGCGCTGCGCAAGGCAGCCCTCTGGACCGAAGTGAAAGACAAGCTGCACCAGAGCGGCTCCAGCCTGTCCGGTGGCCAGCAGCAACGCCTGTGCATTGCACGCGGCATTGCCATCAAGCCTGAAGTGCTGCTGCTCGATGAGCCTTGCTCCGCGCTGGACCCGATCTCCACCGCCAAGATTGAGGAGCTGATTGCCGAGCTGAAAGACGACTACACGGTCGTGATCGTGACGCACAACATGCAGCAGGCCGCGCGCTGCAGCGACTACACGGCTTACATGTACCTGGGCGATCTGGTGGAGTTTGGCTCCACCGAGGATTTGTTCTTCAAGCCCAAGCGCAAGGAAACCGAAGACTACATTACCGGCCGTTTCGGCTGATCAGGACTGAGGAGCGAATATGCCCGATAAACATTTGTCCACGCAGTTCGACAGCGAACTCAATGGCGTGTCTTCACGCGTGATGGAAATGGGCGGCCTGGTCGAGTCCCAGATCCGCCACGCCATCTATGCGCTGTCGCAGTTCAGCGCCGAAACGGCCAATCAGGTGATTGAAACCGAGGCCCGTGTCAATGCCATGGAAATTGATATTGACCGCGAGCTGTCATCCATCATCGCCCGCAGGCAACCGACAGCGCGTGATTTGCGCCTGCTGATTGCCATTTCCAAGACCACGGCCAACCTTGAGCGCGTCGGCGACGAGGCCGAAAAGATTGCCCGCATGGTCAAGTCCATCATCGAGAGCGGCTCGGCCCGTGCCTTGCCGTCATCGGATCTTCGTATTGCGGCCGAGCTGGCGTCGGGCCTGCTGCGCAAGGCGCTGGACGCGTTTGCGCGGCTGGACACCAATGTGGCGGTGTCGATTCTCAAGGAGGACGACCAGATCGACCAGGAGTTTGACGGCTTTGTCCGCAAGCTCATCACCTACATGATGGAAGACCCGCGGACCATTTCACCGAGCCTGGATCTGCTGTTCGTGGCCAAGGCCATTGAGCGCGTCGGGGATCACGCCAAAAACATTGCGGAGTTCATCATCTACGTCGTCAAGGGCGCCGACGTCCGGCACACCACCATGGAGCAGATTGAATCTGCGGTAAAAAGCAATTCCTGAATGAAGCACCAGCCACGTGTACTGATTGTCGAGGACGAGCCCGCCATTGCCGAGCTGATTGCCGTCAATTTGCGGCATGGCGGTTTTGACCCGGTGATCGCGCAAGACAGCGCCTCGGCCCAGAGCGAGCTCGATGCGGTGCTGCCGGATGCGATTTTGCTGGACTGGATGCTGCCGGGCCAAAGCGGCCTGGCGCTGGCCCGCCACTGGCGCAAGCAGCCGCGCACCAAAAGCATTCCCATCCTGATGCTGACCGCCCGCGGTGACGAGCCCGACAAGGTGGCCGGTCTGGACGCAGGCGCCGATGACTACATCACCAAACCATTCTCGCCGCAGGAACTGCTGGCCCGCATTCGCGCCGTGCTGCGCAGGCGGGCGCCGGAGTCCGTCAACGACAGTGTGACGGTGGGGGAGCTGATGCTGGATGCGGCCAAACACCGCATTTCATTTCAGAACCAGGAGCTCAAGCTGGGCCCTACCGAGTTCAAGCTGCTGCATTACCTGATGAAGCATGCCGAGCGCGTGCACAGTCGCAGCGCCTTGCTGGACAAGGTCTGGGGCGATCATGTCTTCATTGAAGAGCGCACGGTGGACGTTCACGTCAAGCGCCTGCGCGAAGCACTGGGCAGTGCCGGCAGTATGGTGGAGACGGTCAGGGGGGCAGGCTACCGGCTGACATCGCTTGCGGCCACGAGTCCGGCCCCTGCAGCACAATCCGGTGCATGATCAATCGTTGGCTTGTCTTTGCGGCCTGCCTGCTGGCGGGCTTAGTCCTCGGGTGGGCGATTGCCGCCAAAGACGGATGGCTGCCCGGACTCGTTCTGGGCAGCTTTGTCTGGCTGATCTTCGACAGCCTTTACATTGCCCGGCTGCTGCGATGGTTGCGCGAGGAACAAAGCAATGAAACCCCCATCGGCGCAACGGGCGTGGCGCCCGTCATGCGCGGCGTCTGGGGTGAAGTGGCTGACAGGACCCGACGGATCCTGAGAAGCCGTGACCGGCAATACCAGGAAAGCCAGTCCCGGCTGGACGAGTTGCTGGCGGCCCTGCAGGCTTCGCCCAATGGCGTCGTGCTGCTTGACGCCCAGGGGCGCATCGAGTGGTGCAACCAGACCGCGAGCCAGCATTTTGGATTTGATGCCAAACGCGACGTGCTGCAGCACATCGCCAACCTGGTGCGCGACCCGGCTTTTACCGCCTATCTGGCCTCGGAGCAGTTTTCCCAGGATGTCGTGATTCCCGGCAGCTTCAGCACGCCGGCGCGGCCGGTCAAGCTGTCGGTCCATGTGCACGCTTATGGCAAGGGGCGCAAACTCCTGTTGTCCCGGGACATCACGGCCGTAGAGCTGGCGGAGGCCATGCGCCGCGATTTCGTCGCCAATGTATCGCATGAAATACGCACGCCCCTGACGGTGTTGTCGGGCTTCATCGAAACCCTGCAAACCCTGCCGCTCAAGGAGCCGGAACGCAGCCGCTACTTGAGTTTGATGGCCCAGCAGTCCCTGCGCATGCAGACGCTGGTCAATGACTTGCTGACCCTGTCGCGCCTGGAGGGCAGCCCCGCGCCGGGGGCCAACGAGTGGATGACCACCAGCGCCCTGTTTGCCCAGTGTGAGCAGGAGGCGCGGGCCCTGTCGGGTGTCATCACTGCCCAGGGACATCAGCTGAGCTTTGAGCTGGGCACGCCGTGTGAGCTGGCCGGCGTGCAAACCGAGGTTTACAGCGCGATGTCCAACCTGGTGACCAATGCGGTGCGTTATACGCCTGAGGGGGGGCAGGTCCTGGTCAGCTGGCAGTTGCTGGACGATGGCCGGGGCGAGTTCGTGGTCAAGGACAGCGGCCCGGGCATTGCGCCGGAACACCTGCCGCGCCTGACCGAGCGTTTCTACCGGATTGACCGCAGTCGCTCACGCGAGACGGGCGGGACAGGGCTGGGGTTGGCGATTGTCAAGCATGTGGCCCAGCGCCATGGCGCGGAGCTGCACATTGAAAGCCAGCCCGGTCACGGCTCCCGCTTTTCCATCATCTTTCCCGCCGCGCGGGTGCGGCAGACTTAGCGCGCCTTAGCGCACCTGAGCGGGCTTGGGTACGCTGGCCCGGACGGCCAGCCAGAGCAAGCCCGTGAAGCTCAATGCCACCAGCGCAAGCGCCACCGCGCTGGCCGCCCAGAAGCCGATGGCGGACTGGACCGCCGGGTAGGTGCCAATTCCCCGGTAGCTCAGCTGGTAGCCGCCCATCAGGCCCAAACCCCAGAGCAGTGCACAGTACACAACCAGCGGGGCCATCGTGATCTGGTAGCAGCGCAGCAAAAACACGCAAAGCGACTGGATGGCGTCGGCGACGTGGTAAACCGCGACCCACAGCAGCAGGGAGGACGCCAGGCCGATGATGGCCGGGTTGCCCGAATACCATCCCGGCAGGGCTTTGTTAGCTATAAAAATAATAGCTGCTAGTCCGTTGGGAGACCCCCCGGCTCTGCCGGGGAGGCAGTAGAAGTTTGACGTATGCGTAGGTATGGGTGTCCATCGCAGAAACTTCCAATCGTGAGCCGCCAAGCAAACGAAAGGAAAA
>NZ_JAKFDR010000003.1:0-97814 GCF_036676035.1 Polaromonas sp. | reverse complement strand
AAAAAGGCCATGCGCGGCGTTGCAAAGCCTTGTCGGGGGCCTACCCCGACGGCGTTTTGCGCCTTGCTCATGGCCTTTTTGGCTCGCAACGCATCCTTCAATATTAGTGTGAACAGGCCCTAGGCCGACCCGCTGCCGGAACCCCGGCTGTTGCAGGGCGAACTGCCAGCGGGCGAGGCTGAAGCGGCCTTCATCGCCGCCTCGCGCGCCGCCAGGCTCCTGTATACTGCCCCTCCATGTCGTGCCATCCACTTCCCACCGCATTCAGCGCCGCCCCCATGGGCCGCATGATGCCGCCTGCCTTCGCGTGGGCGAATCGGGCAATGGGTGCACGAATGATTACCACCATTACCACCGCGGCCACCTGAGCACGCGCAGGTGGCCGTTCCGGCAGCCACCTGGTGTATCTCTCTTCTCCCCCGAATGAATGAAACCCAGCTCTGGCAGCTGGTTTTTTTTGTTTTTTCGTTCGGAGATGTCCATGTACCGCGATCCAGTCCAGTCACTTCAGCCCCTGTACAGCCGCCCTGCGCCCACCCGCCCGCTGCGCGTGGGCATGATTGGCATTGGCACCGTAGGCGCAGGCACATTCCGCGTGCTGGCCCGCAACCGGGCCGACATCGCAGGCCGCGCAGGCCGGGAGATCGAGATGGTGATCGTGTCGGCCCGCAACCTGTCGCGGGCCGCCGGCATTGTGGGCAAGGGCGTCGAACTGACCGATGACCCGCTGCGCGTGGCCACGCACCCCGACGTGGACGTGGTGGTGGAGGTGGCAGGCGGCACCGGCCCCGCGCGCGACTGGGTGCTGGCCGCGATCGCGCACGGCAAGCATGTGGTCACGGCTAACAAGGCGCTGCTGGCGCTGCATGGCGCCGAGATCTTTGCCTCCGCCCGACAGCACGGCGTGGCTGTGGCGTATGAAGGTGCGGTGGCGGTGAGCATTCCCATCATCAAGGCCTTGCGTGAGGGCCTCACGGCCAACCGCATCGAGTGGGTGGCGGGCATCATCAACGGCACCACCAACTTCATCCTGAGCAAGATGCGCGACGAGGGCCTGGACTTCGCCGCCGCACTCGCGCAAGCCCAGGCGCTGGGCTATGCCGAGGCCGACCCGAGCTTCGACATCGAAGGCATCGACGCCGCGCACAAGCTGACGCTGCTGGCGGCCAATGCCTTCGGCATGCCGGTGCGGTTCGCCGATGTGCAGGTGGAAGGCATCACCAGCCTGCAGGGGCTGGACGTGGCCTGTGCCGAGCAGTTGGGCTTTCGCATCAAGCTGCTGGGCGTGGCCCGCCGGCAGGCGGACGGCGTGGAGTTGCGCGTGCAGCCCGCGTTGGTACCCGCCACGCACCTGATGGCGCATGTGAACGGTTCGATGAACGGCATCATGGTCAAGGCCGATGCGGCGGGCGTGACGATGTACTACGGCGCGGGGGCGGGGTCCGAGCCAACCGCATCGGCCGTGATTGCCGACTTGGTTGACGTGGCGCGGCTCGATGGCACCCACGCTGCGCAGCGCGTGCCGCACCTGGGGTTTCACGTGCATGCGATGAGCGCCTTGCCGGTGCTGCCACGCGCCGCCGTATGCACCCCGCACTACCTGCGGGTCCCCGTGCATGCCGCCAAGCAGATCAAAGCGGTGGCGGCCTGGCTGGCGGGGCAGCACGTGCCCGTGCGCCAAGTGCGGCCGGCGGCCGAGCGGCCCGGCATGAGTCCGCAGGTGCTGGTGCTGACCGACGCCGTAGTGCAGGCCACGGTGGACTTGGCCGTGCGCACGCTGCAGGCGCACCCGGCGGTGGCGGGGGCAGTGACGACGCTGCGAGTGGAAGAACTGGCGGACTGAGGTCTCTTTCACGCGATCGGGATGACTTCCCCCGCGTGCTTGCTCCCAACATTCGCCGTAGCAAAGCCAAGCCGCAGCGTAGCAACATCCAGATTGCTCGCTTCAATCGCGCGCTTGGCAAACTCATTTACGAGAACGCGCTGACCGGCAGTGGCAACCTGCCGCCGAGAGAGGTTTGGACTCAGAGATGGGTGGAGCCTGGTTTTTTGACTTTTTTATGAGAAAAATCAGGCCCTAGCCCTTGCAAAATGGTCGCAAGTAGCTATTATTTTTATAGCTAACAGAGCACAATGATCAGCGTCGCCGGGTCATCGATACCGTGCAAAATGGTTGCACCTCACGGAGACGCCATGTCCACCCAAATCTCGGATATCCACATCGCCCAGGCCGACCCGCTGCCGGAACCCCGGTTGTTACGTGACGAACTGCCCGCGGGCGACGCTGAAGCCGCATTCATCACCGCCTCGCGCGCCGCCACCCGCAATATCCTGCGCGGCCTGGATGACCGGCTGCTGGTCATCGTGGGCCCCTGCTCTATCCACGAGCCCGAGTCGGCACTCGAGTACGCCGCACGGCTGCGTCAGGTGGCCCAGCGCCTGAGCGAATCGCTGCTGCTGGTGATGCGCGTCTACTTCGAAAAGCCGCGCACCCGCATGGGCTGGAAGGGCCTGATCTATGACCCGGGGCTCGACGGCCAGGGCGACATCGGCGAAGGCCTGCGCCATGCGCGGCGCATATTGCTGGAGTGCGCGCGCCTGGGCGTGCCGGCGGCCTCTGAAATCCTGGACCTGGTGACGCCGCAGTACTACGCCGAGCTGCTGACCTGGGGCGCCATCGGCGCCCGCACGGTGGAAAGCCCACTGCACCGGCAGATGGCGTCTGCCCTCTCCGCGCCTGTGGGCTTCAAAAACGCCACCAACGGCAGCGTGGGCGCGGCCATCGACGCCATTCATGTCGCCGCCCAGCCGCACCGCTTTCCCACCATCTCGCTCGAAGGCAAGGCCATCGTCATCACGACCACCGGCAACCCCGATGGCCACCTGGTGCTGCGCGGCGCCAGCGACGGGCCGAACTATGACGCCGCCAGCGTCAAGCGCGCCACCGGGTCCCTGGAGACATCCGGCTTGCCGCCCCGCCTGGTGATCGACTGCAGCCATGGCAACAGCAACAAGGACTATTCCAGGCAACCCGCCGTGGCGGCCGACATCGCGCAACAGATCGCCAGCGGCTCCACCAGCATCTGCGGCCTGATGCTTGAAAGCCACCTGATCGAGGGCCGGCAAGACATTGTCGATGGCCGCAAGGGCCTTCGCTATGGGCAGAGCGTGACGGACGCCTGCATCGGCTGGGAAACGACCGTCGAAGTGCTGGAGAATCTGGCGGCGGCCGTGAAGCAGCGCCGCGGAACCGTCTGACACACAAACCCCTTGGAGAGCGCGATGATCGTCGAACGTATCTGGACCGGTAACGCCTACCGCAACTTCAACTACCTTGTAGCCTGCCCCGAAACCGGCGAAGCGCTCGCGATCGACCCGCTGGACCATGAAAAAACGCTGGCCACCGCCAAGGTCAAGGGCTGGCAGATCACCCAGGTCCTCAACACCCACGAGCACCGCGACCACACCGGCGGCAACGAGGCGGTGATTGCGGCCACCGGCGCCAAGCTGATCGCCCATTACCGCGCCGGCGGACGCATCGCCGGGGTGGATAGGGGCGTGAAGGCCGGCGACGTGATCAAGGTCGGCAAGACCGTCGAGCTTGAATGCATGGACACGCCCGGCCACACCCTGTGCCACATCTGCCTGCGCTCGCACACCGACCAGCCGGCGCTGTTTTCGGGCGACACCCTCTTCAATGCCGGCGCCGGCAATGTGTACAACGGCGGCGACGTCAACGAGCTGTATACGACCTTTGTGGAGCAGCTCGCCAGGCTGCCCGACAACACCCAGGTCTATCCCGGCCACGACTACATCGAGAACAACCTCAGGTTTACGCTGGCGCGCGAGCCTGACAACGCCGCCGCGAAAGCTCTGCTGCCCAGCGTGACCGACCATGACCCCAAGACATCGGCCGTCACCACGCTCGCGCAAGAAAAGCAGTTCAACACCTTCTTCCGCCTGGCCAACCCCAGCGTGATCGCCAGGCTGCGCGAAAGCTTCCCCGACCTGCCGGACGAGCCCGATGCCAGGACGGTGTTCACCAAGCTGCGGGAACTGCGCGACAAGTGGTGACCGCGTGATAGCAGGAATGGCGACAGGCACGGCCCTCAGCATGCAGCGAGACCCGCAGCTCAGAACACTGATCCAGGACAAGCTGCGCGCTTTCACCGTGCAGGCCACCTCGCGTGATCAACACCACGATCAACAACATGCGGCGGCGGTGGCCGTGGCCATTACCGACGAAGGCCACGGCGCCGAGCTGCCGGGTTTCCCGCAGCATGCGGCGTGGAGCTCGCAAGCGGCCCTGATCGTGACGCGGCGCTCCGGCCAGCTGCGCAAGCATGCGGGGCAGTGGGCGCTGCCGGGCGGGCGCATCGACGCCGGCGAAACGGCGGAACAAGCCGCCCTGCGCGAGCTGGCCGAGGAGGTGCACCTGGAACTCGATGCCAGCGCCGTCCTGGGCCAACTCGATGATTTCGTCACCCGCTCGGGTTTTGTCATCACCCCGGTCGTCGTCTGGGCCGGCGCGGCGCAGCACATCAGGCCCAATCCGGGCGAGGTGCAAAGCATTCACCGCATCCCCATCGCCGAGTTCCTGCGAAGAGACGCGCCCATGCTGGCGCGCGAAGGGCATGGCCCGCATCCCGTGCTGCGCATGCCCGTTGGCGAGCACTGGATTGCGGCGCCGACGGCGGCGATCCTCTACCAGTTTCGTGAAGTCTGCATCGAGGGCCGCCACACCCGCGTGGCGCATTTCGAGCAGCCGGCGTTTGCATGGAAATGAGCGTTCGATAAAGCCTGACCGCGGATGCCCTTGCATGCCGCCACGCATTGCCGCCAAAATGACCCCGCCCGAAGTCGTTCCACGAATTCAAGCGCGCAGGAGGTATTGCCATGACCTTGCCGATCAACGCTCACCCGTTCCACCTCACCCAACCCACCCGCCGCTCCACTCTGGGCGTGCTGTCCGCCGCCCTGCTCTGGCCCAGCGCCGGGCGCGCGCAGGCGCTCAACCCTTCTCGCCTGCAATCGTGGCCGCTCAACACGCCGCGCAGCACCGGCATTCACGACGTGGCGCCCGCGCCTGATGGCGGGGTCTGGTTCTCCGCGCAGCGCAGCGGGCACCTGGGCTGGTTTGACCCGCGCACGGGAAAATCTGAACTGATTGCCTTGGGAAGCAATAGCAGCGGCTCGTCGCCGCACGGCGTCATTGCCGGGCCCGACGGCGCGGCCTGGCTGACCGACGGCGGGCAAAACGCCATGGCACGCGTGAGCTGGCCGGCGCGCGAGGTCAAGCTCTTCCCCCTGCCCGTCGGCACGCCCTACGCCAACCTCAACACCTGCGCCTTTGATGGCGACGGCGACTTGTGGTTTACCGGGCAAGGCGGCTACGTCGGCAAAGTGGCCGTGCGCAGCGGCGTGGTCAGCGTGAAAGCGTCGCCGCGCGGGCGCGGACCCTACGGCATTTGCGCCACCCCCAAGGGCGACGTGTGGTGGTGCTCGCTGGCCGGCTCGTTCATTGCGCAAATCGACCGCAAAACCGGCGAGTCCCGCATCGTGGAGCCGCCCACGCCGCGCCAGGGCGCGCGTCGCGTCTGGTCCGACAGCCGCGGCCGCATCTGGGTGGCCGAATGGAACAGCGGCCACCTCTCCATGCACGACCCGGCGCTGGGCACGGGCGCCAACAGCTGGCGCACCTGGAAAGCGCCAGGAGCCGACCCGCGCGTCTACGCCGTGTACGTGGACAACAAAGACATCGTCTGGGCCTCGGAGTGGAGCAACAACGCCATGCTGCGCTTCGACCCGGGCAGCGAGAAGTTCGACGTGCTCACCATGCCCCGCCCCGCCGCCAACATCCGCCAGATACTGGGCCGGCCGGGGGAGGTCTGGCTGCCGGAGAGCGGGACAGAGTTTATTTCGGTGATCAGGACGGGGTGAGTGCCGCAAAGATTGCTTCCTGCATTTCACAGGAGGATCATGCCCAGCGGCCTTAAACCCGTCCTGAGCACGAGCTGCCGCACACATCGCTAGAGCAAAAAGGGTAATTTTCTTCAATACGCGTGGTGCCATCGCGATATATCTTCGGGCGATGAAAACTCCGAACGAATGTATCGAGGCGAGATGAGCACATTTCTTTCCATGGCAGCTTTTGCGTTTGCAGCGTCGATCTCACCCGGACCCGTCAATATCGTTGCGCTGACCGCCGGCGCGCAGTACGGGTTTGGCGCAAGCATGCGGCACGTTACCGGGGCGACCTTTGGCTTCGCGTTGTTGCTACTGCTGACTGGTTTGGGATTGCACGAGTTTTTGGCTCACTGGCCACACCTGGCAAGGGCAATCCACTGGAGCGGCGTCGCATTTCTGTTTTTCATGGCCTACAAACTCGCCGTCGACAACGGCCGGCTTGGAGTGGACAAGGCAATAAAAGGCCCGTCAGTGGTCTACGGCGCAGCGATGCAATGGCTCAATCCGAAAGCATGGCTGGCATCCTTGGCGGGTATGGGCGCCTATGCAGCCAATGGCGAAAGTATGCTGGTCTGGCAGTTCACGGTGCTCTACGCCGTGATCTGCTACGGATCGATAGCTTGCTGGGCTTATGCAGGAACGTTTCTTCGCCAATACTTGCGTGACCCCAAGCGAGTGCAGCTGTTCAATCGCCTGATGGCGCTATTGCTTGCAGGCAGTGCCATCTACCTGCTGGTGGCATAGGCGCCTACCCTGGCCGCTCCCTGGGTTCGACCACGATATTGGCCAGGAGTAGCCGCCACGAGTTGCTTGAATGCCCGTTGCAAATGTGCCTGATCAGAAAATCCGGCTTCAATGGCAACTTCGGCAATCTCCCGTCCCCGCCTGAGTTGTGATCGACTGTATTGGATGCGGCGATTAACCAAGTACTCGTGAGGCGTCATGCCGTAGTGTTCCTTGAACGAGCGGATCATGTACGACGCAGAGAGATCCGCTGCTGCGCATATTTCATCCAACTTAAGTGAGCGCGTGAAGTTATCGCTTATGTATTCCGCCGCGCGTACAAGCTTGTGATTTGCGTCTCTTGTCGACCCAGGCGCGTGATTGAGCATTCCATGCATATCCGAAAAAAAGGTGATTGCCGCGCTGTGCTTTTGCAGATGCTCCGCCTGCTGGTCGGCGAGCAAGATGAAGAGACGATTCAACCCGGCGTACAGATCGGGGTTCGTGGTCACAGTCGTCGAAAACGCCTGGAAATCCGGGTTACGGCTGAAGCCTAGTTCATGCTGAAGCTTGTTTAGCCAGCGCGCGCCGACATAAAGCATGCGGTATGACCATGGCTGATCGCCAATCGGATTGCAGGCGTGGACATCACCCGGGTTCATGACGACCACCGCGCCGACACCAACGCGTTCCTGCACCTTCCCATTTACATAGATACTGCGGCCGCCCGTGATTGCGCCGATTGAGAACGTTTCGTGCGAGTGCTTGGCATAGCAGACTTGACGGCCGTCCTGGATTGAACGGGCTTCGACAAAAGGCAGCGCTTCATCGCGCCAGAACCTTGGGGTCGTTGTTTCTTTTACGGAAGAAGTCACGTCTTTTGCCTCGATCAGCATTTATGCCAAGTTTATACCGCCCCCCGTGGTGATCGCCAAGGCAAGGCGAAGCCCGCGGGCAAACAAGAAGCAAAGAAGCACACCGCCAACATCCGCCAGCTACTGGGCCGGCCGGGGGAGGTCTGGCTGCCGGAGAGCGGGACAGAGTTTATTTCGGTGATCAGGACGGGGTGAGTGCCGTGGAAACAACAACGTTGATTTGTCATTGCGGGCTTGCTCCGCAACCCATGGATCCCGGATCAAGTCCGGGATGACAAGTCAGGGGAGCAAGGAATTACTCAGCAGTCCGTAACGAAGGCGACGCCAGCCATGCTGTCATTCTGAGCAACGCGAAGAATCTTGCCCGCATACCGAGATCCTTCGCTGCGCTCAGGATGACAAAGTATGTCGCACTACTTTCGGACTGCTGAGCAACTGAACAGTATTGCCTCTAGCCCAACAAAGACGGGGGCAAGCAGCTACGTTTTTTATAGCACTCTCAGTCAGTTCACCTGCCACTGCCGGAAAATCCTGCCAAACAAGCCATCCATGATCTCCATGATCGGCGCCGGCGGAGCGGGCCGCGGGCGGGGAATGTCGAATTCAGCGTTCTGGTCAAGCCAGCGGTTGCGAAATGCTTGCTGAAAAACGTCTCCTACCATGGGCAGCGCGCTGCGGGCCCCTTGCCCCCAGGCCCCCATCGTCACGCTGTTGTCGTTAAAGCCGACCCTGGCCCCCGCCACCAACTGCGGGTTCATCATGATGAACCAGCCGTCGGTGTTGTCTTGCGTGGTGCCGGTCTTGCCGGCCACGTCGGCCTGGATGCCGTAGCGCTGGCGAATCGCCGTTCCCGTGCCCTCGTCAATCACACCGCGCATGGCGTTCACCAAGGTCAGCGCATGCGCACGCGGCATCGCCGGCTCGCGCTCCCTGACGGGCTCGAACTGTTCCAGCAGCCGGCCGTTGCGGTCTTCCACACTCAGCACCAGCACCGGCTGCATGTAGTTGCCGCCATTGGCAATGGTGCCGTAGGCTGTGACCATCTCCATCAGCGTGACAGGGCTGGTGCCCAGGGCGAGCGAGGGCACCAGGTCCAGCTTGCTCTGCCGCACCCCCAGGGCCTGCGCCAGCTGCCCGACGCGGGCCGGCCCCACTTGCTGCATCAACTGGGCCGTGATGATGTTTTTGGAATACACCAGCCCGTCGCGCAGGCTGGTGGGCAAGTAAGTTGGAGGCGCCGCATCGCTGGGCGTCCACACCGCGCCGCCTTGCGACGAGATGGCTACGGGCTGGTCGATAAAGGCGTACGACGGGTCGAGCCCCTGCATGAACGCCGCGCCATAAACAAAGGGCTTGAAGGTCGAGCCCGGCTGGCGCCGCGCCTGGCTCACATGGTCAAACTGCTCCTGCGCGAAGTCACGGCTGCCCACCCACGCCCGCACGCCGCCGCTGCGCGGGTCGAGCGCCAAAAAGCCGGCCTGCAACACGGCACGCGCCTGCCCGGCCGCAGGGCGCTGCCGATCTGCCAGCGTCTGCAGTTGCGTCATCTGCCGTGCCACCGCCTGGTTGGCCGCCTTCTGGAGTTTGGCGTCGAGGGTGGTACGCACCCTCAGGCCGTCGGTATGAATGTCGTAGCCTTTGTGGTCGGCCCAGGCAATCAGCCATTTGCGCAAGTGCTGGGCCACGTGCGGCGCCGGGCCCAGCGGCTCGGTCTGCCGCTCAAAGTCCAGCCGCAGCGGCCGCTTGGCCAGCGTCTCGACCCGGGCCGGGTCGAGCTTGCCGTGCTTGGCCATCTGCGCCAGCACGAGGTTGCGGCGCTGCACCGCGCGCTCAGGGTTTAGCACCGGGTTGTAGTAGCTCGTGCCCTTGAGCATGCCGATCAGCGTGGCGCTCTCCAGCACGTCCAGCTTGTCGGCAGACTTGTCGAAATAAGTGCGCGCGGCCATTTCGATGCCGAAGGCGTTGTACAAAAAGGGCACGGTGTTGAGGTAGGTCTCAAGGATCTCGCGCTTGGAATACACCGCCTCGATCTTCAGCGCGGTGATCGCCTCCTTGACCTTGCGCGTGATGCTGGCGGCGCGGCCAATTTCTTCAGGGTAGAGGTTGCGCGCCAGCTGCTGCGTGATGGTCGAGCCGCCCTGCAAGTCACCCGACAAGGTAGCGAGCACCGCCCCCGCGATGCGCCGCAAGTCAATGCCGTGGTGCTCGTAAAACCGGTGGTCCTCGGTCGCGATCAACGCGTTCACCACATGGGGCGAAATCTTGTCCAGAGTCACCCACTGGCGGTTGATGCGCCTGTACTCGGCCAGCACCGTGCCGTCAGAAGCCAGCAGCACCGAGGGCGATTCAGACTTGGCCTTGCGCAAGTCGCCAATGCCGGGCGTGAACGGAATCAGCACCAGCACGTAAAGCAGCACCAGCGCAGGCAGCACCAAAGCCGCCCGCACCGGGTGCCGCCTGACGGCGCCCGTGAAGCGATGAAACTGCTCAGCGGCGAAAGTGGCAGCGCGTTGGAGGGTCGGGGTCATGGGCGGAGTTTAAGGGGGCGGTCAACTCGGGTTGTAACATTTCATATTTCCCCTACTTTTTCAGGTTAAATATGGCTGCATACCACGTGGTACGGGCGCAAGGCGCTACTTTTTTTATAGCACGAAGAACTCACCCATGACTTACTCTGCAGTCCGAAAGTAGTGCGACATACTTTGTCATCCTGAGCGCAGCGAAGGATCTCGGTAGGCTGGCAAGATTCTTCGCGTTGCTCAGAATGACAGCATGGGTGACCACCGGCACCTGAACAATGCAGAGCAACCTTACCGTTTTGTATCAGTAACGCAGCTGCTGGACGACTTTCAGCGCGACGTAGAAACCTGGAGTTAAGCCATGAAAGCAGTCATTGAAATCGCCCCACGCGGCTCGGTGTTCGACGTCGCGCGCAAGCAGCTCAAAGCCGCTCAGGCCAGCCCAAAGTACGGGGCCGATTACCACCTGAGCTTTGAATCAGCTCGCACCTTGTTCTCAGAGCTGACGCCTGCACGTATCGACCTGCTGGAAGCGCTGCGGCAGTGCGGCCCCTGCTCGGTCTATGCCCTGGCCAAAACCGTGGAACGCAATTACTCGAACGTACACACAGACATCGGAAAACTGGAGGAGCATGGGCTGGTCAAGCGCACGCCGGAAGACACGGTGTTTGTGCCTTTTGAATCGGTGGAGATCCACTTGGCTTTGTTCAAGAAGGCAGCGTGAGGGCTTTGGCTCATCAGCGCTTTTGATGGACACAACCGATTGGCAGACACCATGAAGAAAAAACGTGACATTTTTTCGGAACTGACCAAAGGCTTTGGCGCATTGAAATCTCAGCGCGAGAGCAAACTCACTTTGCGCACCTTCAAAGTAGAAAGCAAGCCCCGGCCAACGCTGTCCCGCAAGACGTCGTGAGCCAGGAAAAAGCGCCACGCTTAAGGCAAAACGCGGCAATTGGCTCTAATTGACCAGTGCTTGATGCGGTCGGTATAATTTGGGCTTCGAGAGACAAAAATCGGCTTCATGCCGTGAGGTGATTCGGTTCATCCTATATCTCTCGATCCCTATTCCCCACACCCGCTCGACTCTCCAAGGTCAGCGGGTGTTCTTTATTGAAAACCACGAATTCACCCCTGGCGCGGCCCCGTTTCTTTTGTGGCGGTGCATCCAGATCGATGATCTCCAGCGTCTGCGGCCAGATGTACTCCAGGTAGCGCGTTTCGCCCCGCTCATAAAAGCGCTGCAGCGCCCACAGGTAATAGTCCACCGCCTGCAGGCCGGCATGGTCTTTGGGAAAGCCGCAGACCACCTCTGTCGGCTTTGGCCGCTTGAGTCCCATCGCAGCCTCCAGCGCCAGGTCTTCATGCTCAATCGCCTCCATGAATGCCCTGGTGCGCGGCTTGTGGCCCCGCTGCGCAAACACCACGCGGTGCTCGCCATAACCGTGCAGGCGTGAAAACAGCCGACGCGTCAGCTCGTCATACAGCTCGTGGCCATTGGGGTTGTAGCGGTAGGTCGGGTCGATACGCCGGCGCTGCGTGGCGTAGTCCAGCATCTTGAGCTTGTCGCGCACCACCGCCACAAAGCGCAGCTCGTGCCGAGCCAGCAGCTTGAACACCAGAAATCGGACCTCGGCCGGGTCGTCCTTGGCATGAAAGTTCACCGCCGTCCGCTGCCGCGCCGGGTCCAGCGACGGCACGCCTTTGAAATAGGGGTCTGCCAGCACCTCGGCGCGCAAGCGGCTCAAGTCAGCCGCCAGCGCACCCACATCGCGGCACTCCAGCTTGCCCTCGATGAAGAAACGCGAGCAGCCTTCAGTGGCTACGACCATCTTGCCACCTTTGGCAAACAGTGCGGGGTCGCCTGCCTCGTCCACAAACCAGGTTGTGATGGCATCGGCCTCGTTGGCCACGTAAGGACTGGTTTGGTTCATCGGCATGACCTTTGTTTTGACTTACGGTAACACGCCGCAGAGCCACGTTTTCGCCATTGACGTTTCCATCGGGTTGAGATTTAGGCCAGCGTAGCGGCTGAAACAGGCACGGTCAGTGACAATTACAACGCACGTCCCAACCTCCCCACCCCCTCCTCAATCTTCCCCACATCCGCCGTAGCAAAGCTAAGCCGCAGGGTCGATAGATCAGGATTGCTCGCATAAAACGGCGCCCCAGGCACAAAGGCCACGCCCTTCTCAATCGCGCGCTTGGCCAGTTCGTTGCCGTCTTTCACCTTGCCGCCCGCGCCAGTAAGGCGGGCCCAGACAAACAGGCCGCCCTGCGGCTGCACAAACTCAATCGCATCGCCGAGTTCGCGGCGCAGGGCGTCGCCCATCGCCTTCGCACGCTCGGCGTACACCTTGCGCACATGGGCCAGCGTATCAGGCATGCGGCCAGCCTTGAGGTACTGGGCAGCGGTGGCCTGGGCGAAGGTGCTGGTGTGGGCGTCGCTGAACTGTTTGCACATCGTCGCCTTGGCCAGCAGTTCGGGCGGGGCCACCATCCAGCCCACGCGCAGGCCGGGGCTCAGTATCTTGCTTAAGGACCCGCAGTGCGCCAGCCAGTCGCGGCTGCCGGGCACGTCTTTGCTCAGGGCCAAAATGCTGGGCGGCGGCGCTTCGTTGAAGTACAGGTCGCCGTAGGGGTCGTCTTCCACGATCAGGGTCTGGTACTTCACGGCGAGCTCCAGCACCTTTTTGCGGCGCTCCAGGCTCAGCATGACGCCGCTGGGGTTGCCGAAGGTGGGGATCAGGTAGACGAACTTGGGCTTGTGCTCGGCGATCAGTTTTTCCAGCTCGTCGGTCTTCACGCCGTTGGCGTCTATGGGCGCGGTGATGAGCTCGGCGCCGTAGAGGCGAAAGCACTGGATGGTGGCCAGGAAGGTGGGCGCTTCCACGATCACCTTGTCGCCGGGGCTGATCATGGTTTTGCCCAGCAGGTCCAGCGCCTGCTGGCTGCCGGTGGTGACGATCAAGCCTTCGGGCGTCAGGTCTTTCACGCCCTTGCCGGCCATGAAGGCGGCCAGCTGTTCGCGCAGCGGGTTGTAGCCTTCGGTAGCGCCGTATTGCAGCGCGGCGCCGGGCTCCTCCAGCAGGGCCTTGTTGACGGCTTCTTTCAGGCCCTCCACGTCGAACATGGCACTGTCCGGAAAACCGCCGGCAAAACTGATGATGCCGGGCTTGCCCAGCAGCTTGAACAGCTCGCGGATGGCTGAGGTTTCTACATTGTTGAGGCGGTCGGCAAATTGGAGGGGCATGGCAGGTGTCTCGCTTTCTACCCAGCATTGTCGCTAATCTGTGCGCAGGTTTCCTGCGCCGACCCGATAATCTTTGCCCATGCCCCCAAGCCCGCTTTTACCGACACCTCGCAACACCTACATTGCCCGCATCAACCGCGTGGTGGACTACATCAGCGCGCATCTCGTGGATACGCTGGATTTGGCCACGCTCGCGGACGTGGCGCATTTCTCACCCTGGCACTTTCACCGCGTGTTCCAGGCCCTGACGGATGAGACGCTGGCAGACTGCGTGCGCCGCTTGCGGCTGGAGGCAGCGGCCCAGCGATTGCTGGCAACGCCTGCGCAGCCCGCGCTGCATGTGGCGATGGAGGTGGGCTTTGCCTCGGCCGAGGTGTTCAGCCGGGCCTTTCGCGCGTACTTTGGCGTCACGCCCACGGCCTGGCGGCGCGGCGCCTGGCGCGACTGGACCGCGCACCACCAGCATGAATTGCGCAAGATTCATCAAGCCCAGCGCAAGGCGAATCAAGACGCGACGCACACGCTGTTCAAAGATAAAGCCATCTGGCCCGCCGGGCTGGTAACCCCTGAAAGAACCATCGCCATGCAAGTTGAACTCAAAACCCTGCCCGCCCTGCGCCTGGCCTATATGCGCAACACCGGCCCCTACGGCCCCGGCATCGGGCAGCTGTGGCAGCGTTTTGGCGCCTGGTGCGGACAACACGGGATGATGAACCCGCGCCGCAAGATGTACGGCATCAGCCAGGACAATCCCGAAATCACGCCGGCCGACAAATGCCGCTACGACGCCTGCATCGAAGTGGACGACGCCTTCAAACCGCAAGGCGAAGTGGGTGTGCAAAGTTTTGGCGGCGGGCGCTATGCCTGCGGGCGCTTTACCGGCAAACCAGGCAGCGACGTTCATGATGCGTGGACGTACATGTTTGCGCAGTGGCTGCCGCAAAGCGGCTACCAGGCCGACGACAAGCCCGCACTGGAGCTGTATGAAGAAAACTTTGTGATGGACCCGGACACCGGCGCTTTCAGCTGCCTGCTATGCGTGCCGGTGCGGGCCTTGTAGACCAATCGCGCGGCAGCGGCAGGCGTCTGCAGAATACACTGCAAGGCATGAAATCTGCCGACATTGCCCCGTTTTTTGCCACACTGAAAGCCGCCAACCCGATGCCGGTGACCGAGCTGGAATACACCAGCGTGTTTGAATTGCTGACTGCGGTGCTGCTGAGCGCGCAGGCCACGGACGTGGGCGTGAACAAGGCCACGCGCAAGCTCTTTCCGGTGGCCAATACGCCGCAGGCGATGCTGGACCTGGGGCTGGAAGGTCTGGAGGCTTACATCAAGACCATTGGCCTGTACCGCACCAAAGCCAAAAACCTGCTGGCCACCTGCCAGATACTGGTCGAGCAGCACGGCGGCCAGGTGCCGCGCACGCGCGAGGCGCTGGAGGCCCTGCCCGGCGTGGGCCGCAAAACGGCCAATGTGGTGCTCAACTCAGCGTTTGGCGAGGCCACCATGGCAGTGGACACGCACATCTTTCGCCTGGGCAACCGCACCGGGCTTGCGCCGGGCAAGACGCCGCTGGAGGTGGAGCACAAGCTGCTCAAGCGCATTCCACCCGAATACCTGGTGGATGCGCACCATTGGCTGATCTTGCATGGGCGTTATGTCTGCATCGCGCGCAAGCCGCTGTGCTGGCAGTGCGCGGTGGCGCCTTACTGCGACTACACGCCCAAGACCCCGGCGCCCTGAGCTCCCTGTCACGGCAGGAAAAGCCTGCCTACATGCGGGGAAAAGGAGACATGGATGCCGGATCAAGTCCGGCATGACACCAGCGGTCCGGGATGACAAGACCGGCGGCCCGACGTGACAGAGCTCATTCAAGGCACGGCCAGCGGCAGCAGCTTGCCTTCTGCGGCCGACGGGGCCGGCACACCCAGCAGGCGCGCCAGGGTGGGCGCGATGTCCACCACCTCCACCCGGCTGTCGATGCGGCCCGGCTTCACCCACTTGGGCCCGTACACGAGGATAGGCACGTTGGTGTCGTAGGGGTGTGGTGAACCATGCGTGGTGATGGACGAGCTGGAGCTCATCATCCACAGCGGCTTGAGCACGTACTGCACATCGCCCGACACATTCTTGTGCCAGCTCTTGCGCATCTGCTCGAAAAACGGCTCGCCGGCGCGGCTGCCGGTTTCCAGTTCGCGCCGGGTGTAGGCGGCGGCGATGGCGGGGTCGGCCACCAGCATGGTGCGCGCGAAGTCCGCCACGGTGTCGAAGTTCAGGCCGCGCCGCGCGATGAGCTGACGGTCCAGCACCAGGGCCGAGGCGGAGATGAAGGGGACGAGCTTGTCCACGCCGAAGCTGCGTTCGAGTTGCGCGTTCATGCGGCCCAGGGCCTGAGTGCCCGAGAGGCGCCCCGCCACCTGGCCCTGGACCTGGCTATGTTCGGGCGCGGGCATGAAGCCGTGATCGGCCGTGAGCACGACGAGGTAGTTGTCCTTGCCTACCGCGCTATCCAGGTCGCGGAAGAAGGCCTGGAACAGACGGTCCAGCTGCAGCAGGTGGTCGTGCGAGATGCGCGACTCGGCGCTGTAGGCGTGGTTCACGTAGTCGTGGCCCGACAGGCTGACGGACAAGACGTCGGGCGCGTCATCCTGGCCCAGCTGCTCGCCGGCGATGGCGGCGCGCGCGAAGTCGAGCGACAGCGCATCGCCGAACGGGCTGCGCAGCAGTGCGGTGTAGAAGGCAGGCCCCGGCGCGTCGTCGTCCGCCACGCCCATCATCATCGGCAGCTTGCCGCCGCGCGGGCCGAACCAGGGCTGGCCATCGGGGATGGAGCGTGCATAGGCGGCCTCGGGCAGCAGCGGCTTCCACTCCGTCTTGAAGTAGCGGTCGGCCGGTTTGCGGGCATTGAATGCGTTGACCCAGGCCGGGTGTTCTTTCATGTAGTAGGTGCTGGAAGCGAACTGCCCGCTCGCGCCCATGTACATGTAGGCCGTGCCGCTCTTGCCGGCGGGCAGGATAGCGCCGCGGTCTTTGCCCGAGATGGCTATCACCTTGCTGCGTGCATCGACACGGCGCAGCACGTCGCCCACCGTTTCCGCCTTCAGGTTTCTCGGGCTGGTGCCGTCCAGCGCGTTGGTCTTGTGGCCGATGTAGGTGGCCGAGGTGTCGCCGCTGTTGTAGACCGCGGCCCCGGTGTTCACGTCGCGCCAGTCGTTGCCAATGATGCCGGTGCGGTGCGGGTAGGCACCGGTGAGCATGGTGGCGTGGCCGGCCGCCGTGACGGTGAAGGCGTGGCCGTAATGCGCGTCGGCGAACCAGGCGCCACGGTCCAGGAAGCGCGCCAGCCCATCGGGCGCCAGTTGGTCGCGGTAGCTGGTGATCTGGCGCTGCGGCAGGCCGTCGACCACCAGGAACACGACGAGCTTGGGCTTGGGCGCCGACTCGGGCACGGCGGCACAGGCCGCGAGCACAGTGGCAATCACGAGGACAAGGCAAAGGCGGAGGGTGCGGGCGATTTTCATCTCGCGAGCCTACCGAGTTTCACCGCTTGCGGCAACCGGGTTCACCCCTTGTGTGAGACCTTCACCTTCGGCCTTGGGGGTGGGCGCGCTCCCGCGCCCCGGCCCGGCGGGAACGCTTGCCGCATGCCCCGCTGGCGATGTAGACCGCCCCCATGAGCCGGGTTTGCACATCCAGGCTACCGACCAGCCCTGCCAGCTTGTCCCAAGGCCTGTCCAATCCTTCGAGCGACGTGGTGGAGTGCAGCGCAGCCGGCAGCACAAAGAAGTTGACCGGCCAGGTCCACGGGCCGGCCCATTGCAGGCCTGCCGCAACCACGTGCGCGGCAGGCTTGAGATGCCCGACCACATTGGCGATGGCTTCGGAACTGCGCAGGATGTCATGGGTGAAGTGGAACAGCGCCGCATCGGCCATCACCGGTATCTGGGCCTCCTCGACCGGTGCGCACAACAGGGTCACGTTGCGCCACGCCTGCTGCTCGACCCGCCGCTGCGCCCGCTGCAGCATTTCGGGACTCTGTTCGATGCAGATGATCTGGCCCGTGGGGCCGATGTCCTGCTGCAGCTGGGCAAAGCTCAGGCCCGTGCCGCAACCCACGTCCAGCACCGTGTCGCCGCGCCGCAGCGCGAGCCGCGAGATGGCTTCGCGCCGGATGGGCTCGAACAGGGCCAGCTCAAAGTCGTAGATGCTGGCGCGGGCCCGGTACTGCGCCAGTGCGGCCGCATGGTCGGGTTTTGCACCGGGCCGCATCGCCGCCGGCTCTGTCAGTGGGTGATGACGACGAGCACGCTGCAAGGCGCATGCTCGATCAGGGCGCCCGAGATGGAGCCGCGCCACCAGCGCGCCGCCCAGCTGTCCAGGTGCTTGTGGCCGACCACGATCAGGTCGGCATCGACCCTCTGTGCGTACTTGGTGATTTCATCGACCGATTCGCCCACCAGCATTTCGCCGCTGGCTTTGTGCCCGGACTGATGGAGGCGGCGCAGGCCCTCGTCCAGCACGGCTTGGTACTTTTTCTTCTCGCTTTCTTCGAAGTCCCGGTCATAGAACCCGCCTTCCAGGCCGACGAAGCCCATCGTCAAAGGCATGACGGCAATCAGGAACAGCTCGGATTGGCTCCACTGCGCGAGGTCCTTGCAGTCAAGCAAGGCCTTTTGCCCGGAATCGGAACCGTCGTAAGCCAACAAAATGCGCTTGTACATAAGTCACCTCCTGGCTAGAAAGTCATGCGGTTCGGGCCGCACCTCAAGCATAGCCCTAATGAGGCCCCATGGGAAACCCCGCTTATCGGGCGTCAGGCGTCGACCCTCACCTGGGCTTGGCTGGCGACCTGCGCCCATTTCTTCTGCTCGGCCCGGATGAAAGACGCGAACTTTTCGGTGCTGCCGCCGCCGTCTTCGGCGCCGTACTGGTCCATTTTTTCCTGCACATCGGACATGGCCAGCACCTTGTTGACGTCTTCATTCATGCGCTGCGCCATGGCGGGCGGCATTTTGGCCGGGCCCATCAGGCCGTACCACACCGTGGCTTCAAACCCGGGAAAACCAGACTCGGCCATGGTGGGCACGTTGGGGTGGCCCTTGGCGCGCTTGAGCCGGGTTTGCGCCAGTGCGATGGCCTTGCCGCTCTTGATGTGCGGCGTGGCCGAGGTCATGGTTTCAAAGCAGTAGTTGACCTGGCCACCGATCAAATCGGTCAGGGCCGGGCCGGAACCGCGGTAAGGAATGTGCAACGCAAAAATCTTGGCCTGCAGCTTGAACATCTCCAGCGCGAAGTGCTGCGCCGAGCCGCCGCCTGCCGACGCAAAGCTGATTTGACCCGGTTTGCTTTTACACAACGCCACCACGTCTTTCACGGTCTTGGCCGGCTGATCAGCATTGCAGACCAGGATGTTGGGTGTGACGCCAACCATGCCGATGGGTACGAAATCGCGCTCGGCGTTGTAGCCGAGCTTGATGCCCAGCGCCGGTGCCAGCGCGTGGCTGTTGATGTGGGCCATGAGCAGGGTGTTGCCGTCCCCCGCCTGTTTGGACACATAGTCAGCCGCAATCACGCCTGCGGCGCCACTCTTGTTTTCAATCACGACCGAGGTGTTCCACATCGCCGTCAGCTTTTGCCCGACCACCCGCGCCAGCGCGTCCGTGCCACCGCCGGGCGGGAAGCCCACCACAATACGGACCGGCCCGTTGGGCAGGGTCTGCGCCTTGAGCAAAGGGGCCGCTACCGTTGCCGCCGTGGCTGCCGTGGCGCTGATAAAGGTTCTGCGTTGCATGGTTTGTCTCCTTAAATCTCAGGTCTTTTTTGCTTGTCATCCCGGACCCCGGATCAAGTCCAGGGCAGGCCCGATCCGGGATCCATCGCGGTGCACCAACATGGCTTGCGAGCCCAGCCCGCAATGACGCACGCGTTCCTCAAGCCGCCTTGCGCAGCGGCACCACAGCCGCATGGCTTGAAAAATGGTCCATGGCGGCCTGCACGCCCGAGCCCGCCAGCTTGACGCCGGCGAGCTTGAGGCCCATCTCGCAACCCGACAGGGCGGCCAGCAGCGTCAGGTCGTTGCAGTCGCCCAGGTGGCCGATGCGGAACATGCGGCCCTTGAGCTTGCCCAGACCGGTGCCGAGCGAGCAGTCGAAGCGGTCGTAGATGATCTTGCGCACCGCGTCGGCATCGACGCCCTCGGGCATCATCACGCCGGTCAGCACCGGCGAGTACAGCGCCGGGTCGGCGCACTGGATCTCCAGCCCCCAGGCCCTCACCGCGGCACGCACGCCCTCGCCCCAGCGCTGGTGGCGGGCGAACACCACGTCCAGCCCCTGCCCCAGCAGCATGTCGCAGGCCTCGTTCAGGCCATAGAGCAGATTGGTGTTGGGCGTGTAGGGCCAGTAGCCGGTCTTGTTCATCTCGATGATGTCGTCCCAGGCCCAGAAGGCCTTCGGGCACTGCGCGGTCTTGCTGGCTGCGAGGGCCTTGGGCGACACGGCGTTGAAGCTGATGCCCGGCGGCAGCATCAGGCCCTTTTGCGAACCGCTCACCGTCACGTCCACGCCCCACTCGTCATGCCGGTAGTCGGCCGAGGCCAGGCCGGAGATCGTGTCCACCAGCAACAGGGCCGGATGCCTGGAGGCGTCGATGGCGCGGCGCACGGCGGCGATGTTGCTGGTCACGCCGGTCGAGGTTTCGTTGTGGACCACGCACACGGCCTTGATGCTGTGCTGGGTGTCGGCCCTCAGGCGCTCCTCGATCTGGGGCGCCTGCACGCCATGCCGCCAGCCCGCTGCCGCCGGCAAGTGCTCATCCTTGCCCGGGTAGCCCAGAAACTCGGTCTTGAGCCCGAGCCGCGTGGCCATCTTCTGCCACAGCGAGGCAAAGTGGCCGGTCTCATACATCAGCACATGGTCGCCCGGGCTCAGCACATTGGTCAGCGCGGCTTCCCAGGCGCCGGTGCCCGAAGCCGGGTAAATGACGACGGGGTGTTGGGTCTGGAAGATTTGCTTGATGTCGGCCAGCACCTTGAGCCCCAGGGCGCCGAATTCCGGACCGCGGTGGTCGATGGTGGGCAGGCTCATGGCCCGCAGGATGCGGTCGGGCACGGGCGACGGGCCAGGAATCTGCAAAAAGTGGCGGCCAGTGGGATGAAAGTCAAGCGTCAACATCAATCAGGGTCTCCTTGAACAGGATTCATTTTTTGCATACAAAATTCATTTGTCAAGAAATTAATGAATAAAATTGATTAACAAGTCAGATTTTTTGCATACAATATTTGAATATGAGCGCTGAAATCATTTCCATCCCGCGCGCCGCCCTGCATGAGCAGGTAGCGCACCGCTTGCGCCAGATGCTGGTCGAAAACCGCATCCCACCGGGCGCCAAACTCAACGAACGCGAGCTGAGCGAGGTGCTCAATGTGTCGCGCACGCCGCTGCGCGAGGCCATCAAGATGCTGGCCGCCGAGGGCCTGGTGGAACTGCTGCCCAACCGCGGTGCGATTGCGGTGGAGTTGACCGAGGCCGATGTGCTCAACACCTTTGAAGTGATGGCCGGGCTGGAAGCGCAATCGGGCGAGCTGGCCGCGCAGCGCATCACCGATGCCGAGCTCGCCGAGATCAAGGCCATGCATTACGAGATGCTGGCGGCCTATACGCGGCGCGACCTGCCCGCCTACTATCGGCTCAACGCGTCCATTCACGGCGCCATCAACGCCGCGGCCAAAAACCCGGTACTCACGGCGACCTACAACCAGATCAACGCCCGCTTGCAGGCGCTGCGTTTTCGCTCCAACCAGGACGGAGAAAAATGGAAAGATGCAGTGAAGGAACATGAGCAGATGATTGAAGCGTTGGGCACGCGTAATGCGAGCGCGATGCGGGCCGTGTTGCTGATCCACCTGAACAACAAGCGTGATGTCGTGGTGGAGCAACTCCGCGCGGCCAGGCTGGCGGATAACGCAGCAGCCAAGGCATGAATGCACCCCGGCCTCTGAAAGTGGCGCAAGACACCGCGGCACACGCCTACGAAACCGTGGCGCGCGTCAGCAACGAAGTGGCAGGCCGGCTGGCGGCCAGGCTGGCCAGCGAAACCCGCGGCGAAGTGCTGTTTTCTCCCACCGACCGCGGCCGCTACGCCACCGACGCCTCGATTTACCAGGTGATGCCGGCTGGCGTGTTTGTGCCGCGCAGCGCGCCCGATGTGCGGACCGCGCTCGATATCTGCCGCGACATGGGTGTGCCCATCGTCCCGCGCGGCGGCGGCACCAGCCAGTGCGGCCAGACGGTAGGCGCCGGGCTGGTGATCGACTTTGCCAAACACATTCGCAACATCATCGATATCGATGTTGAAAAGCGCACCGCCGAGGTCGAGCCCGGCATCGTGCTCGACCACCTGAACGCCACTTTGAGAAAACACGGCCTCTGGTACCCGGTGGACGTGTCCACCAGTGCGCAGGCCACCCTGGGCGGCATGGCCGGCAACAACTCCTGCGGCAGCCGCAGCATTGCCTACGGCAACATGGTGCACAACGTGCTGGGCGCGCAGGCCTGGACCTCCGACAGCCAACTGCTGCAGTTGGGCCCCTACGCCGGCAGCAGCGGCAAGGCCCGCGAACTGGGCGACTACGTTCGTACGCTGGCCAAGGAGCTGCAACCGGCGATCAACCGGATGTGGCCCAAGGTCATGCGGCGTGTGGGCGGCTACAACCTGGACATTTTCGACAACCAGAGCGAGCGGCCCTACACCGCCGACGGCTCCGTCAACCTGGCACATCTGCTGATAGGCAGCGAAGGCACACTGGCGTTGACCAAGTCCCTGACCCTGCAACTGAGTGAGCTGCCCAAGGCCAAGGTGCTGGGCGTGGTGAACTTTCCCACCTTTTACCGGGCCATGGATGCGGCGCAGCACATCGTCAAGATCGGCAAAGGCAGCCTTACGGCGGTCGAGCTGGTTGATCGAACGATGATCGACTTGTCGCTGCAGAACCCGGCCTTTGCGACGACCATTCGCAGCGCGCTGATAGGCCGGCCCGAAGCCATTTTGCTGGTCGAGTTCTCGGGCGCCAGCAAGGCCGAGTTGCTGCCCCGGCTCAAGCGCCTGGGCGAGCTGATGGGCGACCTGCTGCTGCCCGACTCTGTGGTCGAAATAACCGAGGACGCCCCGCAGAAAAACCTGTGGGAAGTGCGCAAGGCCGGGCTCAACATCATGATGAGCCTCAAGGGCGACGGCAAGCCGGTGAGTTTTATTGAAGACTGCGCGGTGCCGCTGGAGCACCTGGCCGAGTACACCGACGCACTGACCGAGGTGTTCAAAAAATACGGCAGCAAGGGCACCTGGTACGCACACGCCTCGGTCGGCACGCTGCATGTGCGGCCAATTCTGGACATGCGGCGCGAAGGCGCGCCCAAGATGCGCGCGATTGCCGAGGAAGCGTCCGAACTGGTGCGCAAGTTCAAGGGCGCCTACAGCGGCGAACACGGCGACGGCTTGTGCCGCGGCGAGTGGATCGCATGGCAGTTCGGCCCGCAGATCAACGAGGCCTTCGCGAAAATCAAGCAGGCCATGGACCCGTTGAGTCTGCTGAGTCCCGGCCGCATCATCAACCCGCCCAAGATGGACGACACACGGTTGATGCGTTTTCCGCCTGGCTACAAAGTCATCCCAATCCAGACCGCCCTCGATTGGCGCGCATGGGACGTGCAGAACGATCCGGCCACCGAACAAACCAGCGCACCGGGCACGGGTGGCGATGCCGCCCAGGGCTTTGCCAAAGCCGTGGAAATGTGCAACAACAACGGCCACTGCCGCAAGTTTGACGCCGGCACCATGTGCCCGAGCTACCGCGTGACGCGCGACGAAAAGCATTTGACGCGCGGGCGCGCCAACACCTTGCGCCTGGCGCTCAGTGGCCAGCTGAACCAATCCAATTCGCTCCCTCTCCCCCTGGGAGAAGGTTGGGGTGAGGGCGCGCTGGAAGCCGTGAAAGACGCGCTGGACCTGTGCGTAGGCTGCAAGGGCTGCAAGCGCGACTGCCCTACCGGCGTGGACATGGCCAAGATGAAGGTCGAGTTTTTGCACCACTACAAGGCCAAGCACGGCTACACGCTGAAAGACAGGCTGGTCGCCCACCTGCCCGACTACGCGCCCTGGGCCAGCCGCCTGGCGCCGCTGCTGAATTTGCGCGACAGGATTCCGGGCCTCGCCACCTGGAGCGAGAAGCTGCTGGGCTTGTCGGCCAGGCGCACGCTGCCGCAGTGGAAGACGAAAACCTTTTTCAACTCGGGCCCCAATAACAAGGCGTATGGTGCCACCCGAGAAGAAGTGCTGGCCGCCAGCAAGCCGGTGGTGCTGTTTGTTGACACCTTCAACGGCTATTTCGAGTCAGACAATGCCGTTTCAGCATTAAAAGTGCTTCAAGCCGCCGGATACACGGCGCATGTAGCTACCAAAACAATAGCAGATGGCAAGAGCCTGTGCTGCGGCCGCACCTACCTGGCCAGCGGCATGGTGGATGAAGCCAAGGCCAAGGCGCGTGAACTGGTTGCCGCCCTGCTGCCCTTTGCCGAAAAAGGCATTGCCATCGTCGGGCTGGAGCCGTCTTGCCTGTTGACCCTGCGCGACGAGATGCTGGTCATGGGTCTGGGCGAAGCGGCCCAAACCATCAGCGACCAGTCCTTGCTGCTGGAAGAGTTTCTGGCACGCGAAGCCGTGGCCGGCAAGCTTGATGAACTGAAGGCCAAACTCCAACCGGCGGACAAACCCATCCTGCTGCACGGCCATTGCCACCAGAAGGCCTTTGGCGCCGTCAGTCCCATCATCGACGTGCTCAAACTGATCCCGCGCGCGCAGCCCGAGTTGATTGAATCCAGCTGCTGCGGCATGGCCGGCAGCTTTGGCTACGAAGCCAGCCACTACGAGGTGTCCATGCAAATGGCCGAACTCAGCCTGCTGCCCGCCGTGCGCAAGCAGCCCAACGCCATCGTGGTCGCCGACGGCACCAGTTGCCGCCACCAGATCAAGGACGGCGCGCAGCGCGAGGCGGTTCATGTGGCGGTGCTGCTGGCGCGGCAGCTTCGGGCGCCGTAATCTGCTGCCGACTTGTCATTGCGGGCATGACCCGCAATCCATGGATCCCGGATCGGGCCTGCCCCGGACTTGATCCGAGGTCCGGGATGACAACTCCTCATTGAGGCCAATGAGACCGGCCAAGTCGACTTGGTTGTTTAGCTATCGGCAATATGTAGTTATCGGTAGTTAGCGAGCGGCGGCATAGGGCCCCAACCGGTCTATCGATGCCCTCATGCGGATGGCCGTAACGCAGCGGTAGCGGTCGGTCACTTGGAACTCAGGAGTACCGGGTTTGGGCCATCTGCTGACATTCGCCAATGCAGCTCCATACCGGACATTCAAATCCCCTCGTTCTGCATAGCGATCGCTAGCACCCACGCATGCTTGGATGGCTCTTATGCAGCGACAGCGATCAACAGCTGTTCTCCGCTGAAGAGCAGATGTACGACCAACGCTGACCCTTGGCGCGGTAATGCGCCACCAAAGTCCGCGCTTGTTGTGATTGGTCTGAATTGTTTGGATCATCGGCGTTGCGTGCGAATGATCCGAGTTCTCTCCCTGGCGTAGAACTCCCGAAAGTAGTCGAGCGCATTCGGGCCTGACCGCATCAGCCAACGCACAAACTTCCCTTGGGGGTCGCCAGCCGCGAGCCATTGAACGAAGCTGATATCACCTACGCTCACTTGTTTAATCCATTGGATGGCTTCGCCAGCTTCTGCATCCCAGTGATGCGGGTCAATCGGCAGATTCATAAGGCGCCGGAACTCTTCGTGGCGACCCAATTTCGCACCTTTGTCCACGCGCCGTCGTTCACGTAACCATGACCAGGACAGCAAATCCGCCGCCTGTAGCTGTGTCGCGTCCGCCTTGCCCGCGGGTTCGAAAGTCCCTAGCCGCAGCCATTGCTCTAGTTCTCGATCAGCTTTTGCCTCATTGAATACCTTAAGTGCTTCGTCCCAGCCCTCTGCTCCCGCCTCGTAGATGAAGTTCACCAACCCCTGCTCACGTCCTCGGAGCAATTGCTCGACACCATAGAAGGCTTGATTCGCAAGAAACGCGTACCCGTTCGTCCAAAGGCTGTCTTTGACGATCTCTGTAAGGCTTGCCTTCTCGATCGAGAACGCAAACCCGCATGAGGCGTACCGCCGGATGATGGCAATAGCTTCCTGCCGAGAACTTTCGCGGTCCTCCCATGACAGGTGCTGATAGACGCCCTTACCCTGAGATCCGAACTCTCTCATATGGTGGTAGGTCAAGCCGTACTTCGCCAGCATCTTCCGCCACTCAGAATCGAATTGCTCATCGACCCCGCCCTCGAACACGTAGCCGGCAACGCAAAGGTTCTTCTCGTCGTCGTGCGTGCCACTCTCATCAAAGAACGCCCGAGCAATGGCCATGTGTGTTCCTCCCTTACCTCACTCGCCCGGCACAGTGCTGAAACGCGTGAAAGCATGATCCCAAATCTTGCGATTATGGTCCTGCCGCTCCGTTGGCGTATACAAGCGCGAGCCAGTTCGCAGACAGCGGCATCGAGTGTTCAGACAGCATCGCGAAAGTCAGCTTTCCACTTCGAAATGTTTTGACGCAACGTCTACTTTCTACAACTCCATAGGACCGCTTTGGGTCGATACCTGCCCGCCAAGCCAAAAACCTGAACGACTCCAGTCAGTCTTGACCTGCCCCCTGATGCACACGCTCGGATGACCGGAGTTGGCCGTATAGCCGCCGTTGGCTGAGTATCGATAAGTACATATTTTCGATAGCCATCCGCTTTCGTTCGGAGGTCCGCTTTCGCGGGCCAAGGACTGTTGGATCAACTGCCGCTTCACACTGTCACGCTCTACTTTTAATAGCTATCCGCGCCCATACTCATTGGGCCAGAGCCCGATTTGGCTTATAAATTGAGGCCTGCAGCAGACCTGAAGCACCTCGGATGGCCTGAACCGCCTGCCGCCGGCTGTGCACACAGCTGGCACCGTTATTGCAGCAAAATACCAATCTTGTTTTCTACCCACGAAATGGAGTTCCCCATGGTTAGCCCACAAAGCAGGCGTGTCTTGAGCGCCCTGCGCAACGCCCTCGCCGTCAGCGCACTTCTACTGGCGGGCATGGCGCAGGCCCAGACCGGCCCCATCCGGCTGCTGGTCGGCTTTCCGCCCGGCGGCGGCACCGATGTGATTGCCCGCACGCTGGCCGAGAAACTGAAGGATCAGCTGGGCAGCACCGTGATTGTTGAAAACCGCGCCGGCGCGGGTGGGCAGATTGCCGCGCAGGCCCTCAAGGCGGCGCCGGCAGACGGGACCACCTTTTTCCTCTCGCATGACCACACGGTGTCCATCCTGCCGCTGGTGACAAAAAACCCGGGCTTTGACCCGGCGAAAGATTTTGTCGCGGTGGCCGGCTTTGCGACCTTTGTGAACGCGCTGGCCGTCTCTGGCGGCACGCCGGCCAGGTCCGTGAATGACTATGTGGCCTGGGTACGCGGCCAGGGCGCAGGCAAAGGCACCGTGGGCGTGCCCGCGCCCGCCTCGGTGCCGGAGTTCCTGGTCAAGCTGATCGGCGAGAAGTACAAGCTTGACCTGCAAGCCGCGCCTTACCGCGGCAGCGCGCCCATGATGGCGGACATGCTGGGCAACCAGATTGGCGCAGGTGTCGGCTCGGTTCCCGATTTCATCGAGAACCACAAGGCCGGCAAGATTCGCGTGGTGGCGGTACTCGGTGGTGCGCGGCAGGCGGCGTTGCCCGATGTGCCGACTTTTGCAGAACTGGGACTGGCCGGGTTTGAAGACGTGCCTTATTACGGCGTTTTTGCCCCCAGTGGCACACCCAAGGCTGCCATTGAGCGGTTTTCCGAAGCGGTGGCCAAGGTGATTGCCATGCCGGACGTGCGTGACCGGCTGACGGCCATGGGGCTCACCGTAGGCTACATGCCGCCGCAGCAGCTGGCCAGCCGCGAACACGCCTACGCGCAGACCTGGGCGCGCATCATCAAGGCCAGCGGCTTTCAGGCCCAGTAAGCCGCGCCTGAATGAAAAGACCGCGTGGGTTTTTGAGTTACTCAGCAGTCCGTAACGAAGGCGACGCCACCCATGCTGTCATTCTGAGCAACGCGAAGAATCTTGCCAGCACACCGAGATCCTTCGCGGAGCCTGTCCTGAGCGCGGGCTAAGGGCTCAGGATGACAGCGTATGTCGTACTACTTTCGAACTGCTGAGCAATGGCCGCGCCTCCGCGCTCATCACGCAATGCCCCCTGGGGCCCTCAACTCATGCAATGAGGGATTGCAAAAGGCCCGGCTCAAAGTGCTGCTCGATGTAGTCGGCCAGCCCGTCAAACACCGAATCAAGCGTCGGCACCGTGGCGCCGAAGAGCGCCTGCAGCACAGCCGGGTCTTCAAACATGCCGTGCAGGTACAGGCCCAGCACATTGCCTGCGGCGTTTTGCCAGGCCAGTCCTTCAGCCATCACCGCACGGGCCTTGTCACCCGCTGCGGCCAGCGCCGGGTGCTCTGCCGTCTGGCCATGGTGAATTTCATAGCCCTGCATGGCCACGCCTGACAGTGCGGTCCAAGCCCCGCCCAGCTCGCCAAAGCAGGCTTGCCTGCGCTGCACCGTTTTGTCTTCTTCAAACACGGTGACCACGGGCAACAGGCCCAGCCCCGGCGCATTGCCGTCAATGCCGTGCGGATCAATCAGCGCCTCGCCCAGCATTTGCAGGCCGCCGCAAACACCGAGTACCGCGCCGCCCTGCTCCGCATGGGCAGCAATCGCGCGGTCAAGCCCCTGCGCGCGCAGCCAGGCCAGATCGCCGCTGGTGTGCTTGGAGCCGGGCAGCACAATCCAGTCAGCCCCCGCCAGCTCGCCGGGGCTGCGCACCCACTTCAGGCGCACGCCGGGCACGTTTTTCAACGGCTGGAATTCGTCGAGGTTGCTGATGCGCGGGTAGACCACGACGGCCACGGTAGTGGTGATAGCGCCTGCACCAGTGCTGCGAGCATCGAACACACCATCTTCTTCCGGCAGGCCGTGCTGCCACCACATCGGCAGCGTGGCAACCATTGGAACACCCGTCAGGTCTTGCAGCATCTGCGGGCCGGGCGCCAGCAGGCTGGCGTCGCCGCGGAACTTGTTGAGCACAAAGCCCTTGATCTGCTGCCGCTCGGCAGTATCGAGCATCGCCCAGGTGCCGTAAAGATGCGCAAACGCACCGCCGCGGTCGATGTCGGTGACCAGCAGACAGGCCGCGTTCGCATGCTGCGCCACGCGCATGTTGACGATGTCACCGGCCTTGAGGTTGATCTCGGCCGGTGAGCCCGCACCTTCCATCACCACCACATCGTTCTCGGCCCGCAACTCGTCCAGCGCCCGGGCGATCACGGGCCAGACCGAAGCACTGCGGCCGCGCCAGGCCATGCGCGAGAGCTCGGCGTTGACCTGCCCCATCAGCACCACCTGGCTGTGCGTGTCTTTCTCGGGCTTGAGCAGCAGCGGGTTCATGCGCACCTCGGGCTCGGCACGGGCCGCCAGCGCCTGAAAGTACTGGGCGCTGCCGATCTCGCCGCCTGATGTGGCCCCCACGCTTGTCACTCCGTGTACTACGCTGCCCCCCGAGGGGGCTAATTTTCCTAGGGGCGGCCCGTCGGGAAATTGCCTTCCGGCAACCACCCTGGCGTTATTGCTCATGTTTTGCGCCTTGAACGGCGCCACCTTCAGGCCTTGGCGCGCGTAGTAGCGGCACAGGGCCGTGGTCAGCCAGCTCTTGCCGGCCCCACTGGTGGTGCCCAGCACCATGACGCTTTTTGCGCTCATATCGTTTGTCTGTTCTTTCTGATGATTTGCTGCCACGCATGGTGCAGCGCGTCCTGCGCCTGGGGCGGCTGCACGCTCACGCGCACATGGCCGGGCAAGCCGAAGGACGCCGTATCGCGCAGCTTGATGCCTTGCCGGCGCAGCGCATCCAGGGCATAGTCCAGCACCATGTCGGCCGGCATCTGTGGGCGGGCGCAGAAAAAATTGGCATCACTGGGCAGGCCAAGCCAGCCCATGGCTTCGCACACGGCCATTTGCCGCGCCTTCCAGTCGCGCAAGGTGTGCAGGCTGTCCGCCAGCCAGGCTTGCACGGCAGGAAGCGTCCAGGCCCGCAGCATGGCCACGCCGTGGGCGCCCACGGGCCACGAGGGACACAAACGCTCCAGCCCGGCTACGGCCTCTTGCGCACCCAGCGGTGCAATCGCGTAGGCGGCACGCACACCCGTCAGCCCCAGCGCCTTGTTGGGCGTCCAGAGCTGCCAGATGTTTTGCAGTTGCGCATCAGTCAGCGCCAGCGCGCCATCGAGCCGCAAGGGCTCGTACGCCCGGTCCAGCACGCTCATTGATCCAGCGTCATCGATCAGATCACCCAGCCCGGCATGCGCCGCGCCCAGCGGACTGGAGGGCTCGCAACTCCAGCGCAGTGGTGCTTCGCCGGCCCGGGCAAGCACCGCCAGCCCGTGCGCTTGGGCCGCCTGCGCATAGTCGCCATAGCTGTGCGATGGCAGCCAAACAGAACGCCCGCCCTGCTGCGCCACCAACGCCGTGATGCGAAAAATGAACTCGCTGGCACTGGCAGCCAGCACCACGCGCTGCACGGCCACACCATGAAACGCAGCCAACTGCCCGCGCAGGGCGCTGTAGCTGGCGTCGGGGTATTGCGTGGCGTCGGCCTGCCGCACGGCGGCCACGGCGTCGGGGCACGGCCCGCAGGCGTTGCTGTTGGTTGAAAAGTCGTGCAGCGGCACACCGTGGCGATCCGGGCCGCCATGAATGCGTTGGTTTGCAGCGCCGGACAAGGTCATCGGGCCACCAAAGTTGCTATCAATAAAATAGCTGTAGGCGCAATAACAACAAGGGACAGGACCGATTTTGATGCATACTCCCGGGCTCTCAAGGTGTCCAGCGCCTGCGGCGGCCGGCCTGGGGCGTTGAGCGTGTACACGCCGGGCTTGCGCAGGCTGACACCCAGCGCCAGCGCCATGGTCGCCATGGGCCAGCCGCTGTTGGGGGAAGGTGTTTTTTTAGCTTCGCCCCTCAGGGTTTTAAAAGACAGCCCGCCCGCCGCCAGACTCAACAGCAGGGCTGTCAGCCGCGCCGGCAGCCACGACAGCACATCATCGGCCCGGGCCGCCCACTTGCCGGCCCACTCCCAGTTTTCTCCCTTGTAAACGCCGCGGTAGCCCCACATGGCATCGGCCGTGTTGGCAAAACGGTAGATGGCAGCGCCGGGCAGGCCCAGCAGCACAAACCAGAAGATGGGCGCCACCACGGAGTCATTGAGGTTCTCGGCCAGCGATTCGATCGCGCTCTCGCGCACTTCGCTTTCAGTGAGCAGCGCCGTGTTGCGGCTCACCAGCCATGACAGGCGCTCGCGCCCGGCCTCCAGCGACTGCTGCAACGCCGTTTCAACCGCATCGACTTCGGTGCGCAGCATGCGCCAGGCCAGCATGGGTTTGAGCAGCACGGCCATCAGGGCCGCAGCCATGACCGGGTGCAGGCTGGCAAGCACCTGCTGCTGGGCAAACCAGGCCAGGCCACCGATCAAAGCCGCACCAGCCAGCCACGCCAGAGCCCCCGCGCCGAACGCCAGCGAGGGCCGCAAGCCGGGCAAAAGCTTGCCGCACCACGACAGGTACTTGCCCATGCCCACCACCGGGTGCAGCCGGGAAGGCGGCTCGCCCAACGTGGCATCCATGAGCAGCGCCAGCAGCAAGGCGGCCGCCATGAGCAGCGCACCGTCACTCACGAGCGCAGGCATGCGGTGAGGCCGGCTTGGCCCAGTAGTCCTCGAACACCATGTCGGCCAGCGGCGCACGGTGTGCCCAATGTTCGGCCTGCAGCATGGGCTGGTCGTAAAACGCCTGGACCGGGCCCAGGCACAGCACCGCCACCGGCTTGCTGCCCTCGGGCATCAACAACAGTTGCGCCAGTTGCTGCGGGGAAAAAATCGACACCCAGCCCATGCCCAGGCCCTCGGCCCGCGCGGCCAGCCAGAGGTTCTGAATGGCGCAGGCGGCAGAGGCCAAATCCATTTCAGGCAGAGTGCGGCGGCCAAAGACATGCTGCTCGCGCCCCGGCGGCAGCGCCACCACCAGCACTTCGGCGGCATCGAGCACGCCCTGCACCTTGAGCTTCATGAACTCATCTTCCCGCTCGCCCAGGGCTCGGGCCGTCAACACGCGTTCCTGCTCGATCAGTGTATGCAGTCCCTCACGCAGCGACCGGTTACGAACGCGGATAAAACGCCAGGGCTGCATGAAGCCAACGCTGGGCGCATGATGCGCAGCAGACAGCAGGCGCTGCAGCAAATCGTCGGAAACCACCCCGCCGCTGAAATGGCGCATGTCGCGCCGCTCGTAAATGGCGCGGTACACCGCCTGCTGCTCGGGCAGGCTGAAGGCATGGGGTTCTGCGGGTTGCTCAGACATGGTTTTCGCCCGTCAGTCTTCAATGCCGCGCTGGGCCGGTATGCCGGCGTTGAACGCGTGCTTGATCTTGGTCATCTCGGTCACGGTATCGGCCAGCGCGATGATCTCGGGCGGGCAGCGGCGGCCGGTGATGACCACATGCACCTCCTTCGGACGGCTGCGCAGCGTTTGCAGCACATCATCCAGCGGCATCCAGCCGTAAATCAGCGGATAGGTGATCTCGTCCAGCACCACCATGAAGTACTCCCCGCCCAGGATGGCGGCCTTGGCTTTCTCCCAGCCATCGCGTGCCAACTGCGCGGAATGTTCCAGGTCCTGGCTTTTCCAGCTGAAGCCGTCGCCCAGGCCTTCGATCGGGATGCCCAGTTGCTCGAACATGCGGTGCTCGCCAAAGCGCGCGCTGGGCACTTTCATGAACTGGTAAATCTTGACGGCCTTGCTGCGCCCGTGGGCACGCAAAGCCAGGCCAAACGCGGCGGTGCTTTTGCCTTTGCCGTCGCCGGTGTTGACGATCACAATGCCGCGGCGCTCACCCTCGGGTTTCTCGTAAGGCTTTTCGGAGGGAGGGGTTTCGATCTGCATGGGATTTATTCCGGTGAGGAGGCGGCAACGGGACGGAATTCCGGGCAGAGCCGCACCGTTTCACCAATGATCAGCAAGCCGGGCTGGGGACCATAAGCTGGGGCCTGGGCCACCAGCGCACTCAGTCCGGTGGCGAACACCGTCTGGGAGGCGCGGGTCCCATCGCGCACAATCGCCGCCGGCGTGTCGGGCGGCAGGCCATGCGCAATGAGCTGATGGGCGATCTGCGCCAGCCGCTGCACGCCCATGTAGAACACGCGCGTCTGCCCCGGCCGGGCCAGCGCGGCCCAGTCCAGCGGCGAATTGCCCTCGGCCATGTGGCCGGGAAGAAAAACGCAGCTGTTCGCCAAATCGCGGTGGGTCAGCGGAATGCCCGCGGCCGCCGCGCAACCACCCGCCGCCGTGACCCCCGGCACCACCTCGAAGGCGATGCCGGCGGCCTGCAGGGCCTGCACTTCCTCGCCACCACGGCCGAAGACGTAGGGGTCACCGCCTTTGAGCCGCACCACGCGGCGCCCGGCCCGCGCGTGTTCGACCAGCAAGTCATGAATGCCTTCTTGCGGCACCGCATGGTCGCCCGAGGCCTTGCCGACATAGACCCGCACGGCCGCCCGCGGAATAAGGGCCAGCACTTCAGGTGCGATCAGGCGGTCGTGGACCACCACCTCGGCGCGCTGGATTCGGTCATATGCCCGCAAAGTCAGCAAATCAACCGCTCCGGGGCCAGCCCCAACGATGTAGACCATGCCGGCAGCAGAAGGTGTCGTGGAGTGACTGTCAGACAGCATCATGCCCGCCTGGTCCCTGGTGGAAAACAAGCTCAGCCACCGGTTGGCCGCCGACCAGGTGCTGGTCGATGATGCGGTCCATGTTCTGTGGCGTCACGTTGTAGTACCACACGCCGTCGGGCTGCACGCACATCACCGGCCCGCCCTTGCAGGCGGCAAAACAGCTCACCCGGCTGCGCTTGACGCGCATCTCGCCGTCGTGCAGCCCGGCGGCCTTGAACTTGTCGCCCAGGCTGTCGAACAGTTCCTGCGCCGCACCGTCCTGCGTGCAACGCGGACCGGTACAGACCAGCAGGTGGCGCTTGTAGTCGGCAATCTTGGGCTTTTCAACGGCGATGGTCATGGTATTTAAGAGTGAAGGTCGGCCTACCGTGGCGACCCAGCGAGCATACAGCCCTCGCCTTTCAGCAGCCGGGAAGGATCGGATGTCCACGATCGGATTTTTACAACCCATGGCGCACCGCACATGGTGAATTCTCCCAAATTTCACTGGGGCAAGTTGCAACACTTCCGTGGGACACACCATCGAGCATTAACCATGCGGTCAAATCCCGCAGTTGGGCGATCGCCGGAACCGGGCCATCCAAGTTGCAAAGGGGTTTATGGTGCGATACTTGGCCTCCGTCAATTGAACGTTCTGTCGGGTCATCTTTGGCGTGTGTTTGACGTGTTCAAGCGGCGCCAGCGCATCGCAGCCACAGGATTTCTTCTGCCAGCAGGGCTGGCAGGAACGACAAGAAATAGTTAAGAAACAGTTTGGGAATGCGAACCGTCCTGAATCAAGCTCCATCCACGACATACCCCATGAGCACGCCGCAGATCAAAGGCTGGTGCCCCGGCGCACTGCGCCCGATGCTGTCGGGCGACGGGCTGGTGGTACGCGTACGCCCGCATGCCGGGCGGCTGACGTCAGGCCAGGCGGCGGGCATCGCGGCGCTGGCCGACCGGTATGGCAACGGAATGCTGGACCTGACCACCCGCGCCAATCTGCAGCTGCGCGGCGTGAGCCAGGCATCGCACCCTGCCCTGGTGAACGGGCTGCGGGATCTCGGCCTGGTGGACACGAGCCCCGAGATCGAGTCACGGCGCAACATCGTTGTCACCCCCTTCTGGAACGCGGATGACGGCACGCTCCAGCTGGCCACGGCCCTCGGTGACGCCTTGGCCGCGCCCGATGCGCCCGCGGTGCCGGGAAAATTTGGCTTCGCGGTGGATGCCGGCCAGCAGGCTTTCCTGCGCATGGCCTCGGCCGACATCCGTATCGAGCACGGGCCCTGCGGATACACCGTGCGGGCCGAAGGCTTTGAGTCCGGCGCCGCGGTTGCACCCCATGAGGCCGTGCCCGCCGCGATGGAGTTGGCCCGCTGGTTCCTGGCAAACGGTGGAGGCACGGCGGGGCATGGCCGGATGGCCACCCTCGCGCCGCACCACGGGCTGCCTGCGCGCTTTCAATCCACCACAGTGTTCCCCGACGCTGCGGCTGCGCCACAACTGGGCCCAGCCGCACAGGGTTGGCTGGTGGGCGCCGAATTCGGCCTGCTCCAGGCAGCCACCCTGGCCGCCCTGTCCACGCTGGGCGCACTGCGAATGACGCCCTGGCATATGCTGCTGGTCGAGGGCGCTACCCACGCACCCGACCTGGCCGGACTGATCACCCAGGCCGACGATCCGCGCCTGCGCGTCGTCGCCTGCACCGGCGCACCGGGCTGCCTGCAGGCGGCAGCAGCCACGCGCCCGCTGGCCCGCACACTGGCCCCGCATGTGCCCATCGGCCGCCTGCTGCATGTCTCAGGTTGCGCCAAGGGTTGTGCCCATCCGGGGGCAGCTCTCACACTGGTCGCAACACCTGCAGGGTTCGACCTTGTCCGCAACGGCACGGCATCGTCCCTGCCCGATCTGTTTGCCTTGCCACCCGAAACAATGCCCTCCCATTTGACCCAGACATTCCATGCACCACCCATTTGAAACCGATGGCGCCGCTATCTACCGCCAGTCCTTTGCCATCATCCGGGCCGAGGCCGACCTTGCCCGCTTTACCCCTGTGGAAGAAATAGCCGTGGTTCGCATGGTCCATGCCGCCGGCATGGTGGGGCTGGAAGCCCATATCCAGTTCACCCCCGGCATGGCCGAAGCGGCGCGCGCCGCGCTGGAGACCGGCGCACCCATCCTCTGCGATGCGCGCATGGTCAGCGAGGGCATCACCCGCACCCGCCTGCCCGCCGCCAACGAAGTCATTTGCACCTTGAACGATCCGACGGTGCGCGATCTGGCCCAGGCCATGTCCACCACCCGCAGCGCGGCCGCGCTGGAGCTATGGCGGCCCTACCTGGCCGGGGCCGTCGTCGCCATCGGCAATGCGCCTACTGCCCTGTTCCACCTGTTGAACATGCTGCAAGACCCTGCCTGCCCGCGCCCCGCAGCCATCATCGGCTGCCCGGTCGGTTTTGTCGGCGCGGCCGAATCCAAGGCCGCCCTGATGGCCGACCCGCCCGCGCCTTCCGTCGCGGTGCTGGGGCGTCTGGGCGGCTCGGCCATCACGGTCGCGGCAGTCAACGCCCTGGCCAGCCGGAGCGAGATCTGATGGGCCGCATCCTGTGCGCCGGGCTGGGCCCCGGAGACCCGGACCTGATGAGCGTGCGCGCAGACCGCGCGATCCGCACCGCCGGCCATGTGGCCTATTTCCGCAAGCGGGGACGCCCCGGACAGGCACGGCGCATCGTCGACGGCATGCTGGCGCCGGGTGTGACCGAATATGCAATGGAATACCCGGTGACCACCGAGCTGCCGTTCGACAGCCCGGAGTACATCGCCTGCCTGGCCGCGTTTTACGACGGCTGGGCCGACCGCCTGGCGGCGCTGGCCCAGAACGAGGATGTGCTGGTGCTTTGCGAGGGCGATCCGTTCTTTTATGGCTCGTTCATGCACCTCTACACCCGCCTGCAGGGGCGTGCCGAGGTGCAGGTGATTCCTGGCATTCCGGGCATGGTGGGCTGCTGGTCCGCCACCGGCACGCCGATCACCTGGGGCGACGATGTGCTGGTGGTGCTGATGGGCACGCTGCCCGAGGCGGAACTGCTGCGCCACATGCAATCTGCCGATGCACTGGTCATCATGAAAACCGGGCGCAACCTGCCCCGCGTGCGTCGCGCGCTGGCCGCCGCCGGGCGGTTGGATGCCGCCTGGCTGGTCGAACGCGGCACCATGCCGGGGCAACGGGTGATGCCGCTGTCAGAAGTGGATGGCACGGACTGCCCCTACTTCGCCATCGTGCTGGTGCACGGGCACGGCCGCCGCCCCGAGGTGCTGGAATGAGCGGCTGGCTGTGCATCGCAGGACTGGGACCGGGCGATACCGATTTGGTGACCCCCGAGGTGACACGCGCACTGGGGTCGGCAACCGATGTGGTGGGCTACATCCCCTACGTGGCCCGCATCACGCCGCGCCAGGATTTGACGCTGCACCCATCCGACAACCGGGTGGAGATGGACCGCGCCCGTGCGGCCCTGGCCATGGCGGCAGACGGGTGCCGGGTCGTCGTGGTCTCGTCGGGTGACCCGGGGGTATTTGCCATGGCCTCCGCGGTGTTCGAGGCCCTGGAGGCCATGCCCGCATGGCAAGGTCTGGATATCCGCGTCCTTCCCGGCATCACCGCGATGCTGGCTGCAGCAGCCAGGGCCGGGGCGCCGCTAGGCCATGATTTTTGCGCCATCAACCTGAGCGACAACCTCAAACCCGCCAGCCTGATCGAGGCCCGGGTGCGTGCCGCCGCTGAGGCGGATTTCGCCATGGCTTTCTACAACCCGCGCTCAAACAGCCGCCCCGACACCTTCGGCCGCATCCTGGCCTTGCTGCTGCAGATCTGCGGCCCCAGGCGGTTGATCACCTTTGCCCGGGCCGTGTCCACGCCCGCGGAACAGATCCGTACCGTGGCACTGGCCGAGGCCACGCCCGAGATGGCCGATATGCGCACCGTGGTGCTGGTCGGCAATGCCGCCACGCGCCGCGTGGGCCGATTTGTCTACACCCCGAGGTCGGCCGGGTGAGCGGCAATCCAATCCATCACCTCGGCCACCGACGCAACGGTGGTGCGCGCAGCCATGGCGGGCCGGTCGATCAGGACCACCGGCAGACCCAGCGCGCGGGCGGCGACCAGCTTGGCCGCAGCGCCGCTGCCCCCGGCGTTTTTGGCCACCACATGGGTGATGCCATGTTCCTCCATCAAGGCGCGGTCGCCCTCCGCCGTGAACGGGCCACGCGCGACCATCACCGTGGCCTGCGGCAAGGGCAGGTCCGGTGCGGCATCCACCAGGCGCAGCAGGTAGCGGTGCTGCGGGCGGGCCGCAAAAGGTGCAAGGTTCTGTCGCCCGATCGCCAGAAACACCCGTGCCGGCGTCTCGGGCAAAGCCGCAACAGCCGCATCAATGTCCGGCACGCTTTGCCACCGGTCGCCCGCCTGCGGCACCCAGGGCGGGCGTTCCAGGGCAACCAGAGGAAGGCCGATACCGGCACAGGCAGCAATGGCGTTCTGGCTCATCCGTGCGGCAAAAGGATGGGTGGCATCGACCAGATGCGTTATCCGTTGATCGCGCAGCCAAGCCTGCAAACCCGCCACACCGCCAAAGCCGCCTACCCGGGTCGGCAGCGGCTGGGCCACGGGCGCCTCTGTGCGGCCGGCATACGAAAACACCGCGTCCATCCCGGCCGCGGCCAATGCGTGGGCCAGCTGGCTGGCCTCCGTGGTTCCACCCAGCAGAAGGATGCGTGGCATGGCTGATCCCTGGCTTACCATCATCGGTCTAGGCGAAGACGGACTGGCCGGCCTGTCCAGTGCAAGCCGCTCGGCCCTGGACGCCGCCGAAGTGATCCTCGGCGGGCCGCGCCATCTGGCGCTGGCCCAGGTGGATGCACGCGGCCAGGCATGGCCGGTGCCCTTCGACGTGGCACCGGTTCTGGCGCTGCGCGGACGGCGTGTGGCCGTACTGGCCTCGGGTGACCCGTTCTGGTTCGGCGCGGGGGGCAGCCTTGCCGCCCATCTGGCCAGCGCGGAGTGGATCGCCTACCCGGCGCCCTCCACCTTCGCGCTTGCCGCCGCGCGGCTGGGCTGGCGGCTGGAAGAAGTCGGTTGCCACGGCTTGCACGCCACCCCGTTTGCGCACATCCGCCCCACGCTGCAACGGCGCGCGCGGCTGATCTGCCTGTTGCGCGATGGCCCTGCCGTGGGCGATTTCGCCCGCTGGCTGGACGGACAAGGCTTTGGCGCCTCGACCCTCTGGGTGCTGGAGGCCGTGGGTGGCCCGCGCGAACGCATACGCACCACCCGTGCCGCAGGCTTCGATCTGCAGGATGTCATCGCCCCTGTCGCTGTCGCCATCGAGGTGGCGGGTGGGCTGGGCTTGCCCCGCAGCCCCGGTCTGCCGGATGCGGGCTTTGCCCATGACGGGCAGATCACCAAGGCCCCGGTGCGCGCGCTGACGCTGGCGGCCCTGGCCCCGCGTGCCGGCGAACATCTGTGGGACATCGGTGCCGGGTCGGGTTCCATATCGGTGGAATGGTGCCTTGCAGGTGGATGCGCAACCGCCATCGAACAGAACGCCGGACGCGTGGCCAATATCCGTGCCAACATGCACAGCTTTGGCCTTGGCGGCGCGCTGACCGTGGTCGAGGGCATGGCACCGCAGGCGCTGGCGGGCCTGGCAGCACCGCAGGCGATTTTTGTCGGCGGTGGCTTCAATCTGGCACTGTTCAACGTTGTGCAATCCCTGGCTCCCTCTGGTTGTCGGTTGGTAGTCAATGCGGTCACGCTGGAAACCGAATCCGCGCTGGCCCAGTTGCAACGGCAACACGGCGGCGATCTGCTGCGAATCGAGCTGGCCCATGCCGCCCCGCTGGGGCAGATGCGTGGCTGGGTGCCTGCGCGCCCCGTTGTGCATTGGAGCATAACGCTATGAGGGTGGCGGGCCTGGGCTTTCGGCCCCTGGCAGACATGTCATCGCTGCGCGAAGCCTTGCAATTGGCGGGCGGTAACGCCGGGCTGACGGCACTGGCCACGGCGGCAGACAAGGCGACGGCCCCCGCACTCACCGACCTGGCCGCGGAATTGGGACTGCCCGTGATCGCCGTGCCCCTGGCCATGCTTGGCGAACAAGCGGCCACGCCCAGCGCCCATGTGCCTGAGCGCTACGGCACCCGCAGCCTCGCGGAAGCGGCGGCGCTGGCGGCGGCGGGGCCCGGGGCGCACCTGGTCGCAGCCCGTGCGGTGGCGGCCGACAAAATGGCGACGGCAGCAATCGCGGAAAATACGGACCCATGACTGTTCACTTTATTGGTGCGGGCCCCGGTGCCCCCGATCTTCTGACCCTGCGGGGCCGCGACCTGATCGCAGCCTGCCCCGTGTGTCTCTACGCAGGTTCGCTGATACCCGAAGGGGTGCTGGCGCATTGCCCGGCGGACGTGCGGCTGGTGAACACCGCGCCACTGTCGCTGGACGACATCATCAGCGAAATCAGCACCGCCCATGCGCGCGGGCAGGATGTGGCACGGCTGCATTCGGGTGATCTATCGGTATGGTCGGCAATGGGCGAGCAGTTGCGCCGCCTGCGCGCCGCCGGTATCCCCTATACCGTCACACCCGGCGTGCCCTCTTTCGCCGCCGCAGCCGCCACCCTGGGCGCGGAACTGACCCTGCCAGGGCTGTCCCAATCGGTGGTGCTCACGCGCACCTCCGGCCGTGCCTCGGCCATGCCGGAAGGCGAAACACTGGCGAATTTCGCGGCCACCGGGGCAGTACTGGCCATCCACCTGTCGGTGCATGTGCTGGCCCGCGTGGTGACCGAGCTGAGCCCGCACTACGGCGCCGATTGCCCGGTGGCCGTGGTCTGGCGCGCCAGCTGGCCGGATGAGCGCGTGGTGCGCGCCACCCTGTCCACCGTCGAAGCCGCCGTGGGCGATGGCATGGAGCGGACCGCGCTGATCCTGGTCGGCCACACGCTGGGGGCCGAGGATTTCGACACCAGCCGCCTGTACGCGGGGGACTACGACCGCCGCTACCGCCCTATCGGCACACACCCCCGCTTCCCGGAACCCACCGCACCGTGATCGAACTGAGCCTGGTCGGTATCGGAACCGGTAACCCTGACCATCTGACCCGCCAGGGAATTACCGCGCTGAATGCGGCGGATCTGGTCCTGATTCCGCGCAAAGGCGAGAGCAAGGCCGAGCTTGCCGACCTGCGCCATGCGATCTGCGCGGCCGTCATCACCAACCCTGCCACACAGGTCGTGCCGTTTGACATGCCGCTGCGCGACAGCGCCGATCCTGACTACGCCGCGGCCGTGCACCGCTGGCACGATGCCATCGCGCAGGTATGGCAGGGCTGCATCAGCACCCACCTGCCAGCAGGCGGCCGCCTGGCGTTGCTGGTCTGGGGCGATCCATCGCTGTACGACAGCACGCTGCGAATCGCAGACCGTCTGGCGCTGCGGCTGGATCTGCACGTTACGGTCGTGCCGGGGATCACGGCGCTGCAAGCTCTGACCGCGGCCCACGCCATCCCTCTGAACGAGATCAATGCCCCCGTCACCATCACCACCGGTCGGAGGCTGCGCGAACAAGGCTGGCCCCCCAATGCCGATACCGTTGCCGTCATGCTCGATGGCAGCTGCGCGTTCAGCCAGCTGGACCCGACAGGCATCGCGATCTGGTGGGGGGCCTATCTGGGCATGCCAGAGCAACTGCTGCTGAGGGGCCCCCTGGCCACGGTGTCAGACCAGATCCTGCACCAGCGCGCGGCCGCACGCGCGGCGCACGGATGGATCATGGATACTTATCTGCTGCGCAGAGCGACTTAGCGCCATTGGAAACCATACGGCCCAATTTTGCAGAAAAAGTTCCTCTAGCTCCCGTGTAATATGCGCGAGCAGCTGCTTTTTTGATAGCAAAATAATTTGCAAGCGGTATGCACCCAACCTGGCGGTGAAGAAGTCGTTGAGTGCAACGGCTGCCCTCGGCATTCGCTGAAATTAGAGGACTAGGACTCAGCACCTTCTAGCTCCATAAACCAGAAGGCTCCTTGCTGCTGCCAAACGAAGCGGTAGCTCCGGTCTAAGTGGATGTCAACTGGCTTTCCAGCGATTGGCGTGGCTATTGAGCCGCCACCGAAATAGTAACCATCCGAAATATCGTAGTCCCAACACGTAAAAGGCCTTGACCGGCCCCAGACATAAAACGGCAATCGGCTTGCTGCCCTCGGGCATCTGCAGCAGCTGGGCCAGCTGCAAGGGGCAAAAGATCGAGACCCAGCCCATGCCCAGCCCCTCGGCCCGCGCGGCCAGCCAGAGGTTTTGAATGGCGCAGGCGGCTGACGCCAGGTCCATTTCGGGCAGGGTGCGGCGGCCAAAGATGTGCTGCTCGCGCCCCGGCGGCAAGGCCACCACCAGCACCTCGGCGGCATCGAGCACGCCCTGCACCTTGAGCTTCATGAACTCGTCTTCGCGCTGGCCCAATGCCTTGGCCGTCAGCACGCGCTCCTGCTCTATCAGCGCATGCAGCCCGGTGCGCAGCTGAGGGCTTCGCACACGGATAAAGCGCCAGGGCTGCATGAAGCCCACGCTGGGCGCGTGGTGCGGCCGACAGCAGGCGCTGCATCACTTCCGGCGCTACCGTCCCGCCGGCAAAGTGGCGCATATCACGCCGCTCGTAAATGGCCCGGTACACCGCCTGCTGTTCAGCGGCGCCGAAGGCGTGACTGGGCGCGGCCGGATCAACCGGGCCTGCCCCGACGATGGAGACAAAACCTGTCACACCAATCACTGCGGGGCCTGCACGGCGCCCGCGGCGGGCACGTCTGCACGCTGCAGCACCGCCAGCAAAGCCGGACGCAGCCAGCGCTGGAAGGCCAATCCGCCCGCCAGACCCATGCTCACCCAGAACGACAGGGACACCCAGGTGGTTGCCCAGATGAACTGCGTACCCAGTTGGCGCAGAGTCGCCTGGGCCTCACCGCTGAAACCGGCCAGGGGGTCGGCCGTGATGTGGGGTGCGCCCACGACATAGGGCAGTGCCAGCCAGGCAGCCGCTGCCACCCAGCGCAAGGGGCTGCGCAGCATGGCAAGCGACACGCAGGCCAGTGCCGCACTACCGGCCGCCAGCAACCACCAGCCCTGGCGCGAGCCCAGGCGGGCGGCATCCATGCCGGGAATTTCCGCATGCAAGCCCAGCGAAGGCCAGAAATGAAAGCTCAGCCAGCCCGCTGCGGCCACCCAGGCGGCCAGCGACAGGGAACGCAGGCTGCTGCCGCGCACGAGGCTGAAACCCATCACCACAAACACCAGCAGCGCCATGCTGAAAGCGTGCAGGACATTGGCCACCCAGGTCCAGAACGCGCGCTCCACACCATCGGCCGGAGCCCATTCTTTGCCGGCCTCATCTGCATGGGCATGCGCAGCCGCATCGGCATGCGTATGGGCAGCGGCCATCGCGGGAGCGGCAGCTGGCTCGGGAGTTTCCGCTTTCTGGTTCTCGAACACCTCTGCGGCCAGGATGATGGGCACCGCCTGCAACTGCTGCACGCCCGACTGCACGCTACCCACCAGCAAAGCAGCCGCCAAAGCGGCCCAGATCAATTGTTGAAAAATCATGGCAATCTCCTTGTGAAGTGCGCGGCGGTCAGTGGCAGGGTTTGACGGTCACGTGACGCACATCGTGCGCGGCGTTGTGGGCCAGCGGGCTTTCGGCAAAGGCCACGCCGTACAGGACCACCAGGCCCAGTGCGGCAGCACCCAGCAGCGGGCGCAGCACGGCCAGGCCAGGGTTCAGGGTGTCAGAGGGGCTCTGGGTCAGCGTTGTCGGTTCAGTCATAGCGATCTCCTTGGGGTTGGTGGGTGAAAAAAGAAACGTAGTGAGAAACGTAGTGAATTTGGCCCGTCATGTCGAGCCCAGGCCGACGGGAGGCAGTCGCGCGAGGATACCGCTGCGCAGGCGCTCGGGCCGTGCGTTGCGGGCCAGGTTGCCGTCGGCGCTATGCCGGTGCAGCTGCGCGCAGGCAATCACCTGGGCTGCGGTCTCGGCGTCGGGGATGAGGTCGCCAAAGTAATAGCTGAACTTGCCCTGGGCTTGCAACGTCACGGTGCAAGCGCGGGAGCAGCCACTCATGCAGGCCAGGCCGCGTACTTGCAGGCCCTTGTGCAGCCCGGTGTCCAGTTCGCACACCAGCAGCGCCTCCTGAACCGCATCGAACAGGGCCAGGCCTTCGGCAGGCAGCTCGCGCGAGGCGCCCGGCGGGCGGCAGGTGGTGCAGACAATGATTTCGGTATCGGACATCGGTATGGAGTACGTTTTACGGTTGATAGGTCAGCCCGGCGCCAGACGGTGTTCTGCATCCCAGCGGGCGGCCCATGCGGCGCAGCGGCCCAGATTTTTTTTCGGGTCGTCAAAGTCCACGATCACCAGGTGCTGCGGGGTTAGCGGTGCCTGCGGCTGCTCCAGCGTGCGGCCATCGGTCAGCAGCCACAGCCAGCACTCGGTGGGGCCGGTGGAGCTACTACGGCGCAGCGTGCGCTGCAGCAGGCGGTCGGCCTGGGCCAATGCCTCGGCTAGCGGCGTACCACCGCCGCCACCCACGGGGCGCAGGCGCTGGCTGCCGGCGGCGCGTGCGCGGCCCGGCGGCAGCAGCAGCTCCACGCCCTGCCCGCCAAAGCGCAGCAGCGCCACATCGTCACCCAGGCGCGCGGCCTGCTCGATCATCAGTGCGGCATGGCCCTTGGCCAGGGCCAGGCGTCCACGCTGGCGCATGGAGCCCGAGGTGTCAAGCAGGATGCAATGCAGCCGGCTGCTGCGCAGCGCCACGGGCTGGCGGCGCAAATGTTCGCGCTTGAGCGGCGCAGGCCCTTTAGCCACCACGGTGGGCAGCCAGGCAATGGCGGTACTGCGCTGCCGTGCGTTTTGCGGGCTTGGTGCTGCACCTGATGAGGGGATGTGGGGTGGAGGCCACCGCCAGCTGCCAGGCCCGTTGCGCGGGCGGCCGCTGGGGTGGCCTAGGCTTTTTTTGGTGGCCACCCTGCTATTCGCTGGACCTTGGTGGTGCCTTCGGGCTGGGCAGGCAGCGCGCCCCAGTCGCCTTGGGGTACGGATGCCGGGGGCGGTTGGTCTTGCAGGCGTTCGGGACTGGGCCTGGACTGTGGCGATCCGGTGCTATTCCCCGGTGACTGCGCCGCACTGCCCTCAGGCCGACGGTGCGCCAGTGCCAGTTCGGCCACGGCATCCACATCGTCCACGGTCACTTCGCTGCGCCCTTCCAGCGCCGCCAGCGCACGCGCGGCACGCAGCATCACCAGGTCGGCGCGCATGCCGTCCACCCCCGCCACCATCGCGCAGGCCGCTGCATGGTGCAGCACCGCGTCAGACCAGGTCAGGCGTGGCAACGCGGCGCGAGCCGCCACCAGCGCCGCGCTAAGCGCGCGTTGTTCTTCTGCATGCTGCTCACCCAGAGCGGCCGGGTTTTCGTCAAAGCCCAGGCGCGCGCGCAGGATGGCGGTGCGCTGCTGGGCATCCACCGGGTTGGCCAGCGTCAGCGAGAGGCCAAAGCGGTCCAGCAGTTGTGGACGCAGCTCGCCCTCCTCCGGGTTCATGGTGCCCACGAGAACAAAGCGCGCGGCATGCTGCTGCGAAATCCCATCGCGCTCCACCGTGTTCACACCACTGGCAGCCACATCCAGCAAGGCATCCACCAGCGCGTCGGGCAACAGGTTGACCTCGTCCACATAGAGCACACCGCCATGGGCGCGCGCCACCAGGCCGGGCGCCAGGCGCACCTGACTATTGCGCAGCACGTCTTCCACATTCAGCGTGCCCACCAGTTGCTCCAGGCTGGCGGCCAGCGGCAGCGTGACAAAGGGCGCACCGGGCAACAGCGCAGCCAGTGCACGCGCCGCGGTGGACTTGGCCGTGCCGCGTGGGCCGCTGATCAGCACGCCGCCAATGCCGGGGTCGATGGCGGCGAGCTGCAGCGCGCGCTGCAACTGCGGCTGGCCGACCAGCGCAGTGAACGGAAAGGCCGCACGCGTGGCGGGCTCGACGGGAATGGTCAGTTCAGGAATGCTCATACCAGGGGTCCTTCTCCGTGTTCTTCGAGCCGGCGCTCCAGCGCCAGCAAATGGTCTTCAATGCGTTCGCGGTGCTCGCCGGGCGCCTCCCACAGGCCGCGCTGCATGGCCTCCAGCAGGCGCTCGCCAATGCTGCGCAGGGCCAGCGGGTTGTGCTGCTGCAAAAACGCACGGTTGGTGTCGTCGTGCAAATAGGCCTCGGCCACCAGCGCGTACTGGTGGTCGCCCACCACGCCGGTGGTGGCGTCAAACGCAAACAGGTAGTCCACCGTGGCGGCCATCTCAAACGCGCCCTTGTAGCCGTGGCGGCGCACGCCCTCCAGCCACTTGGGGTTGACGGCGCGCGAACGCACCACACGCGCCACTTCCTCACCCAGGCTGCGGATGCGCGGCGCACCGGGCACGCTGAAGTCGCCGTGGTACAGCGCGGCTGGTGCGCCGGCCAGATGCTCCACCGCCACCGCCATGCCGCCCTGGAACTGGTAGTAGTCGTCCGAATCGAGCACATCGTGCTCGCGGTTGTCCTGGTTGTGCAGCACTGCATCCAGGCCGGCCAGGCGCTGCTCAAAACTGCCGCGTGCGGCCGCGCCATGCTCGCCCTGACCGTAGGCAAAGGCGCCGGCGCGCAAATAGGCCTGGGCCAGGTCGGCGCCGTCGTTCCAGCGACCGCTGGCCATCAGCTCTTGCAGCCCGGCGCCATAACCGCCCAGGCGCGGGCCAAAAACGCGCCAGGTGGCGCGGCGCTGGGCGTCTTCGGCAGCCAAGCCGGCGGCCTGGGCCTCGGCGGCTTCGCGCTGCACCCGCGCACGAATGGGGTTCACCTCGTCGGGTTCGTCTTCTTCAGAGATGGCGGCCACGGCGCGCACCGCCGTGTCAAACAGGTCGATCACATTCGGAAAGGCATCGCGAAAAAAGCCCGAGACGCGCAGCGTCACGTCGATGCGCGGCCGGCTCTTGATCGTCATTGGCATCACCTCGATGTCCACCACCCGCGTGCTGCCCGCCGCCCACTTGGGCCGCACGCCCAGCAGCGCAAAGGCCTGGGCAATGTCTTCGCCGCCGGTGCGCATGGTGCTGGTGCCCCACACCGACAGCCCCACCGCGCGCGGAAACGCGCCATGGTCTTGCAGGTGGCGTTCGACCACCCGATCGGCGGCGATGGAGCCCATCGCATAGGCCGTGGGCGTGGGCACGGCCCGGGTGTCCACCGAGTAGAAGTTGCGTCCGGTGGGCAGCACATCGGGCCGGCCGCGCGACGGTGCGCCGCTGGGACCGGCTGGCACGAAGCGCCCCGCCAGCCCGCGCAGCAATTGTTCTATTTCATTCGGTCCGCAGGCGTCCAGGCGCGGGCGCAGCGTCTGATGCATGCGTTGCAGCACCGGTGCGGTGTGCGGCCAGACATGCGCATCAAGAGGATTGCTTTCTGCCTCAACCGCTGCGTCCACCATCAGGTGGCGTGTCACCAACTGCGCGGCCAGCAGCTCCAGCCGCTCGCGGGTATGGCCGGCATGGCGCCAGGCATCGTCGCTGAGCTGCTGCAATGCGGCCGGGCGAGGGCCGCACCAGGGCTCGGCCCAGTCCGGACTGAGCGCATCAAAACCGTCCAGGCCCAAATCCTTCGCCAGCGCCACCAGCAGGCTGCCCTGCCCTGCCCCTTTGCCGCCCGGAAAACGCGCCAGCGCCACCAGCGTGTCGGTGCGCTGGCGCCCCTGCGGCGAACGGCCGAGAATGTGCAGCCCATCACGAATCTGCGACTCCTTGATCTCGCACAAATACGCATCCAGCCGGTTGAGCAGCTGTTCGCGCGCTGCGTCGTCGGTGGGTTGCTGGAACCCCAGCTCCTGGTGCAGGTTTTCCCGCAACACGCGCTGCAGAATGTCGGCGCGCAGCAAGCGGGCTCGCCGCGGGTCCAGCGACAGCGCCTCATAGTACTCGTCCATCTGCCGCTCCAGCGCTTGCAGCGGGCCGTAGGTCTCGGAACGGGTCAGCGCCGGCATCAGGTGGTCGATGATCACGGCCTGGGTACGCCGCTTGGCCTGGCTGCCCTCGCCGGGGTCGTTGACGATGAAGGGATAGAGGTGCGGCAGCGGGCCGAGGATGGCATCGGGCCAGCAGGCGGCGCCCAGCGCCACGCTCTTGCCGGGCAGCCATTCCAGGTTGCCGTGCTTGCCCACATGCACCACGGCGTCCACCGCAAAGGCACGGCGCAGCCAGAAATAGAACGCCAGGTAGTTGTGCGTGGGCACCAAGTCGGCATCGTGGTAGCTGGCCACCACATCCAGATCCCGTCCGCGCGCGGGCTGGATGCCCACAAACACCTGACCCAGGCGCAGCCCGGGCACCATGAAGCGGCCGCTGCGCAGCATCGGGTCGTCTTCCGGTCGGCCCCATAACGCATTGACGGCATCGCGGCTCTCGGCGGGCAACGCATTGAAGTCTGCCAGGTAATCGGCCATGGCCAGGCTTTGCCCGGCAGGACGCTCATCATTGGTGTCCAGGTTATTGGTCACGCCGCGTACCAGCTCGGCCATCAGCGCGTCGCCCCCCTCGGGCAGCGCACCGGTGGCGTAACCGGCCTCGCGCAGCGCCTGCAGGATGACCACGGTGGATGCTGGGGTGTCCAGCCCCACGCCATTGGCCAGCCGGGCGTCGTCGTTGGGGTAGTTGGCGAGGATCAACGCTATGCGCTTGTGCGCATTGGGTTTGCCCTGCAGCACGCACCAGCGGCGTGCCAGCTCGGCGACGAAGGCAATGCGTTCGGGCTCGGGCTGGTAGCGCACCACATCCATCTCGGTGCGCTCGCAGCGCCAGGCCAGGCCCTTGAAGCTGATGGCGCGGGTGCCGATGCGGCCGTCCACCTCGGGCAGCACCACCTGCATGGCCAGATCGCGCGGGGCCAGGCCGTGCGGGTCGGCCAGCCATTGCTCTTGCGAACAGCCGGCGGTGATGAGCTGCAGCACCGGGGCATCACCTGCCAAGGCTGTCGCCAGACTCTTGGGCAGCATGTCGTCGTCACCACCGTCCAGCGAGGACACGGCAAAGCTGGTCGCATTCAGCACCACCGCCACCTGGTGCTCGGCGGCCAGCGACTGCAGCATGGCGTGGCTGGCCGGGGTCTTCAGCGAATCCACCGCCAGCGCCAGCGTGTTCAGGCCGGCATCGGCCAAGGCGGCCAGCATGGCGTCGAACACAGCCGTGTTGCCGGCCTGCAAATGGGCGCGGTAAAACACCAGCAGCGCCACCGGCGCACCGGCCTGCCACGGGGGCAGGGCAGCCTGCGGCCGGTAGATCAGCGCGGCCGGCAGCGCCACAGGCGCCGGCGGCCTGGCGCCGATGCCAAATGCGGCATGGCCGATCAGCGAGAAGAAGGTCTGCGCGTTGTCGCGCCCGCCCTCGCGCAGGCAACGCCACAGCTGGCGGCAGTCGTCCTGCGCGGCGGTGCTGCGCATCAGCAGTTGCAGGTCTTCGCCAAAATCGCCCGAAAACATCGCCAGCCATTGGCCCCGTTCGCGAGCCAATGCCATGGCCTGTTCCACCACATAGGCCCAGTCGCTGGGGCTGCCCAGGTGGTCAATGATCACCACGCGCGCGTGGCGCAGCACGTCGTCCGCATACAGGTCCGTGGACGCGGGCTGGCGCAGCCACATCAGATTGGCCAGGCGCACCGTGGGGTAGCTGGCGTCCAAGCCCGCCGCCACATCGGCCAGCAGCGACAGCGTGGTGTCGGCCGCACTCAGCACCACGATATCGCCGGGTGTCTGCGCCACGCGCACTACGCCCAGCCCGTTGTCCTCAACATGGCCGCCGGGTCGGGTAGACAGCAAATGCATGGTGGTTCGGCCCGGGTCAGGCGGGTTGCAAGGCGGCGGAGAGTTCGCGCTGCAACACCGCCGCGTCCAGGTGGTCGCCGATCAGCACCAGGCGCGTCGCGCGCAACTCCTCGCTGCGCCAGGGCCGGTCGAAGTAGCTGTCAAAGCGCTGCCCCACGCCTTGGACCACCAGCCGCATGGCCACGCCCGGCAGAGCGACAAAACCCTTGGCGCGGTAGATCTCGTGGCGCTCGACCAGACCCGCCAGCGCACGCAGCAGCTGTTCGCGGTCGGCCACATTCAGCGTGACCGAGACCGAATCGAAGGCGTCGTGGTCATGGTCTTCCTCCTCGTCGTGGTGGGTCTTGCGCTGGTCGATCGCGTCTTCCACGGCCTTCTCCAGCCCCAACAGCACGGACAAGTCGATGCGGCCGTGCTGGGCATGCACCAGCTTCACGCCGGGTGGCGTTTCGGCACGGATGGCCGATTCCACGCCGGCCAGCGCGGCCGTGTCCATGCCGTCGGTCTTGTGCACCACCACCAGGTCGGCGGTGGCGAGCTGGTCTTCAAACAGTTCAGCCAGCGGCGAATCGTGGTCCAGGTTGTCATCAGCACGGCGCTGGGCATCAACGGCCACGGGGTCGTCGGCAAAGCGTCCAGCGGCCACGGCCGGGGCGTCAACGACGGTAATCACAGCGTCCACTGTGAAGGCGTTGCGCAGCGCAGGCCACTGGAAGGCCTGCACCAGTGGCTTGGGCAGCGCCAGGCCCGAGGTCTCGATCACGAGGTGATCGATCTGCCCGCGCCGCGCCGCCAGCTGTTCCATCACGGGAGCGAATTCTTCCTGCACCGTGCAGCACAGGCAGCCATTGGCCAACTCGAACAGCTGCCCGTCTTCCACGCCGTTTTCGTCACAGCCAATGCCGCAGCCGCGCAGCAGTTCGCCGTCGATGCCCAGTTCGCCAAATTCGTTGACGATGACGGCGATGCGCCGGCCTTGCGCGTTGCTCAGCAGATGGCGCAACAGCGTGGTTTTGCCACTGCCGAGGAAACCGGTGACGATGGTGGCGGGGATCTTGCGGGTTTGCATGAAAAGGTCCTAAAGGTGATCTTGGGGTTACTTGAAAAAAAGGGCTTGGCGCGCGGCGGGGAGCCGCATTGGATACCGATGTGAAAAGTTGGCGCTCATGGTGTTTCCCGTTGATTCAGCAGGGTATACATCACAAAGAGCGCACCCACGCTGGCGGTAACGATGCCCACGGGCAATTCCTGGGGCGCCAATATAGTGCGGCAAACTACGTCGCTCAGCAGCAGCAACAGTGCGCCGATGAGCACCGCCAGAAACAACATGCTGCGGTGCAGAGCACCCGCCAACGCCCTGGCCAAATGCGGCACCATCAAGCCCACAAACCCGATAACACCAGACACCGCCACAAAACAGGCGGTGGCAAATGCGCACACCACAAACACCTGGATGCGCAGGCGTTCCGGGTCGATGCCCAAACTGTGGGCAGTGTTTTCGCCACTCAGCATGGCATCCAGCGCCCCCACGTTTCGCCACGAAAAGGCCGCCAGCACCAGCAGACCCGACAATGGCACGAAAAGGTTATCCCAGCGCGCAGACCCGAGACCGCCCATGGTCCAGAAAAGTACCGATTGCGCTGCGCGCTGGTCACCCAAAAAAGTGAAGTAATAGGTCAAGGCCGTGAACAAAAATGACACCGACAGACCCGCCAAAATCATGCGTTCCGGGGTGTGGCTGCGGTAGCGACGCAGCAACAGCAAGACCACCACCACCGACGCCATCCCGCCCGCAAAAGCGGCCAGCGGCAAGGTCCAAATGCCCAACACCTCCCCCGTCAGCGTTATCACCGCAACGGCACCAGCCGCCGACCCGGAAGACAAGCCAAACAGGTAGGGATCCGACAAATCGTTGCGCGTCGCAGTTTGCAGCAAGGCCCCGACCAGGGCCAAGCCACCACCCACCAAAATCGCGAGCAACAGGCGTGGAATGCGCAAGTCCACCACAATGCGGTCCACCATGGTGTAGCGCGTCCCATCCGCGCCACTCAGCAGCAAGCCCAGGCTATGGCCCACCTGGGACAAGCTCACCGAAGTGGCGCCAGACACGACCGACACCATGCTGACGCAGCCCAGCAACGCGAGCAGCCACAGCCCTACGCGCGCAGGAGTGTACCCGCCTTTCGGCCAGAGCCTCGCGGCATTCAGCATGGTGCCGGAGTTCAATGCGCTACCGCCTTGGCGACCTTTTCGATTGCACCAATATTGGCGGGACCGGGGGTCAACTCTTCATAACGCAAAGCCACGAAACGTTTGTTCTTGACCGCATCTGTGTGCTGCATCAGAGGGTGCCTTTGCAAAAACTGCATGAGTTTTTCGGCACCACCATCGTTCTGGTAGTCCAGCAAAACCAAGAACTCAGGATTGCGCGCGGCCACAGCTTCCCAAGCCACGGTACCCCAGCTGGTTTCAACGTCGTCCATGATGTTACGGCCGCCAGCCGCCTCCATCATGGCTGTGGGTATGGCAAATTTGCCTGCGGTAAACGGTTTGTCTTCGCCCGAGTCAAACAAGAACATGCGCGTGGCCTCTTTGCCTGCCGCTTTGGGCAGGCGCGCCAGGCGTTGTTTCCACTCGCTGACCTGGGCTTTTGCCGTGGCTTCCTTGCCAAAGATACTGCCCAGCTTGACGTAATCGAGGTACAACAAATCCATCGATGCACGCGGACGGCTTTTGTCCACGTGAATGCAGCTTTCGCTCAATACCAAGGTAGGGATTTTGTACTTTTGCAAAGTGGTGGGCGTGACGTCGCCCCCCACTTTCATGCCGTAGTTCCAACCCGCAAAAAAGAAGTCCGGGTTGACCGACAAAATATTCTCCATGGTAGGTTGCTTGGGTGCAATCTCACGGATACCGCCCAAGGCCTGCCTGAACTCCGGACTCGTCTTGTACCAGCCCGTGATGCCGCTCACTCCCGCCATGTTTTTCTGCAGCCCCAGCGCAAGCGCCATGTCGGTCATGTTGATGTCGTGGATGACGGCCGCTTTGGGCGGGGCCGCAAATGTCAGCTTTTCACCGCAACTGTCCACTGTTACCGGAAACGTTTGCGCTTGCGCGCCTGCCACCCCCACGCAGAAGGCCAGGGCGCCAAGCACCAAGGGCAGGCTTGCACGGGTGGACCGGGGTTTCAATCGACGCAATACCAATGTCATGGGACTCTTTCTTCAAGGGTAGTTAAAAAATTCAACGAATTGCAGCCCCAAACCGCTCTGCAAGCGGCGAGCGGGCTGTTTGGGGGGACTCAAACACGGCAACGTCGTGCTCGCGGTGCGGTATTGGCAGGTAGAACACATCCATGCCGAAATGACCCAGCACCAGTTCCTGGGTGAAAACCCTGGAGGGCTGGTCATCCGCGAGCACCTGGCCCTGGCTGAGCAAGACCACGCGATGGGCAAAACGTTGCACCAGGCTCAGTTCATGCAGCGCCGCAACCACCGTTACGCCCAGTTCGGCCAGCAAGTCCAACACGTCGGCACGGGTTCTTAAATCCAGGTGATTGGTAGGCTCGTCCAACAACAAGATACGGGGTTCCTGCGCGAGGGCACGGGCGATCGCGGCACGCTGCTGCTCGCCGCCTGACAGCGTGCGCATCAACCGGTCTTGCAGCCCGTCCAGGCGGCAGCGCGTCAAAGCGCTGCTGACTGCCTGCGCGCTTTCGTCTTTGCTGGCTTCGACATGCGGGGTACGCCCCAGTGCCACATAGTCACGCACGCGCAGCTGCCCATGCACTTGCTCATGCTGGTGAACCACGGCCAGTTGTCTGGCACGCTCCATGCCGGGCATGCGGGCCAGATCAAGCCCCCCCACCGTCACACGCCCCTGAGACGGCTGGAGACGCCCCGCCATCACCTGCAGCAAGGTGGTTTTGCCAGAACCATTGGGCCCAACCAGCGCAACATGCGCCCCGAAGGGCACTGACATGGAGACGCGGTTCAACACCATCCTGTCCTGGCGCTGCATGGACATGGCATGCACCTCCAGCACAGGCTGCAAAGCAGGGTTCAAGGCATTCATCCCGGCAGCCCGCAATCAGTCTTCAATCCCGCGTTGCGCCGGCACGCCGGCTTTGAAGTGGTGCTTGACCAACGTCATTTCGGTCACCGTGTCGGCCAGCTCGATCAGCTCGGCAGGCGCGCCACGGCCGGTCAGCACCACGTGCACATGCGGCGGGCGTTCGCGCAGGCAGGTCAGCACGGCCTCCAACGGTATCCAGCCGTAGCGCAGCGGGTACATGATCTCGTCAAGCACCACCATGAAGTGCTCGCCTGCGCGCACTGCAGCTTCGGCCTTGGCCCAGCCCGCCAGCGCCAGTTCGGCGGAGTGGTCGAGGTCGCGGCTTTTCCAGCTGAAACCATCGCCCAGGCCTTCGATGGGGATACCCAGTTGCTCGAACAGCCGGTGTTCACCAAAACGTGCAGAGGGTACCTTCATGAACTGGTACACCTTGACCGACTTGCCACGGCCATGCGCGCGCAGCGCCAGCCCGAAGGCCGCCGTGCTCTTGCCCTTGCCGGTGCCGGTGTGCACGATGACCAGGCCGCGGCGCTCGCCCTGGGGTTTGGGGGTGTCGCGCAGCAGGGGTGGGGTTTCGATTTCCATGGTGTGTCTTTCCTGAGCTGAATGGATGCTTAGATTTTTGGCAAGGCCAGCCACTGGCCTGCCAGCGAGTAAACGGCAATCCGGTGATCAAACACCTGCTCCAGCGCGCGGTGCGTGGCGGCGTCGCTGCAGTTGCCGTGGTGCAGCACCCGGCCCTGCGCCATGACCACCATCTCGTCGGCCTGCAGCGCCAGCGAAATTTCGTGCAGCACGCTGACCACGGTTTTGCCGGCCGCGACCAGCTCGCGCACCATCAACAGCCAGTCGGTCTGGTGCGGGGGATCGAGGTTGGCCAGCGGTTCGTCCATGAGCAGCACCTGTGCCTCGACCGCCAGTGCCCGCGCCAGCAGCACGCGCTGGCGCTCCCCGCCCGACAGCTGGCTCAAGGGCCGGCCGCGCCAGTCCCAGGCCTGGGTGGACCGCAGGGCGCGCTCCACGGCAGCACAGTCCTCATCGCTGGGCGGCGCCAGCCAGGGCTGGTGCGGCAGGCGGCCCAGCATGGCCACGTCATACACCGTCAGGTCATCGGCGCTGCCTTCGTTCTGCCCCAGCCAGGACAGCCGCTGCGCGCGCGTGCGGCCAGGCATGCGGGTCAGCGCCTGCCCCAGCAAGGCCACCTCGCCACGGTGCGCCAGCAAGCCCGCCAGCACTTTGAGCAAGGTGGATTTGCCGGCACCGTTGGGGCCCACGATGCTGGTCCAGCGGCCTGCCGGCAAGGCCACGGAAATATCGTGCAATACCTCAACATTTCCAAGGCTGGCCCTGACGGAATGTGCGTCAATAGCTATTGAATTGATAGCAAAATGGGTAGTGGGGGTCATAAACTGCTCCCCTGCCCGGTGCGCCGGTGCATCAGCCACAGCAGGTAGCTGCCGCCCAGCACGGCGGTGAGCACGCCCACAGGCAACTCCTGCGGCGCAATCAGCCAGCGCGCCAGCACGTCCGCCACCATCAGCAGAACGGCCCCCATCAGGCTGGCCAGCACAATCAGGCGGCCATGCGTGGTCTTGGCGACCGAGCGCACCAGATGCGGTGCGGCCAGGCCGACAAAAGCAATCAGGCCGGTTTGCGCCACGGCGGTTCCGGTCGCCAATGCCAGCACCACCACCAGCGCAGCACGCATGGCCGGCAGCGGCAAACCCAGGCTGAGCGCGGTGGCCTCGCCCAGCGCCAGGCCGTCCAGCGCATGGCTGAGCATCCATGCCACGACCACGCAGGCCAGCAACACCGCGGCCATCAGGGCGCAGGACGTCCAGCCGACAAACCCGGTGGAGCCCAGCAGAAACGCCTGCATCGCCTGCATGATGTCGGGCATCAGGAGCATGGTGAGCGCGCTGACGGCGCCCAGCACCACGCCCACAATCACGCCGGCCAGCAACAGGCGCAGGGTGTGCTGCACCCCTTTGGCCAGCAGCAGGGTGAGCAGCACGGCGGCCACGGCGCCGACAAAGGCCGCACCCGTCAGGCCCAGGCGCACCAGCCACTGCATGGCAAAAGGTGACACGCCAAACAGCGCCAGCGCAATCGCCACCCCCAGCGAGGCGCCGGACGCACTGCCCAGCAGGTAGGGATCGGCCAGCGGGTTGCGAAACAGGCCTTGCGCCACCGCGCCGGCCAGCCCCAGCAGCGCGCCGGCCAGCCAGGCCCCCAGCGTGCGCGGCAGGCGAATGTCCCAGACAATCTGCCAGGCCGCCGGGTCATGCCAGGCCTTGAGCACGCTTTCAAAGCCGGTACTGCCCACCCCTGCACCCATCAGCAAAAAAGCCGCACTGGCCAGCAACAGGCTCATGCCCAGCCCCCAGGCCAAGCGATGCTGGTGCGTGATGTCCTGGTCAATGCGCATCATGGCGCCTTGTCCTGCAGGCACTTGGCCATGAGCCGGGCCGCTTCCGCCATGCGCGGGCCGGGGCGTATCAGAATGTCGGACTCATCGGGCTTGAACACGCAGACGCGTTGCTCGCGAATGGCGCGTATCCCTGCCCAGCCGGGCCGCTGCGCCATGCCCTGCACGTTGCGCTCGCCGATCATGATCACGTCCGGGTTGGCCCGCACGACGTACTCGGGGTTGAGTTTGGGGAAAGGCCCAAGCGCCTTGGGCACGATGTTCTTGACGCCGAGCCGGGCCAGGGTTTCGCCCATGAAAGACGACTCGCCGGCCGCGTAAGGGCCGCGGTTGACCTCAAAGTAGACCCGCGTGTTTTTGACCCTGGCGGGCAAGGACTGGGCGGCCGCGGAGACGCCCGCATCAATCACGCGCCACACCCGCGCCGGGCCGGTCTCATGCGGCACATCCAGCACCTGCCCCATCTTGCCGATCACGCGCCGCACATCGGCGTGGCTTTTGGGCTCCAGCGCCACGACCTTCAGGCCCAACGACTCCAGCCGCACAATCGCGCGCGATGACTGGGCCAGCACCACCACATCGGGCTTGAGGGCCACGATGCCCTCGATGTTCGGATCCATCCCGCCACCGACTTGCGGCAAGGCAAGCACAGTCGCCGGCCAGTTGGAGTAACGGTCCACACCGACCAGCCGGTGGCATTGCCCGAGCTCGCAAATGGTCTCGGTCAACGAGGGCAGCAGACTGACGATGCGTTGCGGCGCCTGGGGGAAAGTGACCACCACACCACGGTCGTCGGTGACTTGGAAAGCCTGCACGGCCTGCAGGCCGCACAGCGCGCAGGCAAGCAGACAATGCCGGAGCCACGGCTTCATGAATCGTCTTTCAGCGTCAGCGGCAAACCCGCCGCCATCAAGGTCACGCGCCCGCAGGCCTGCGCCACATCCTGGTTGAGCCGGCCCAGCGCATCGACAAAGCTGCGGACCTCGCGGCCCAGGGGGATCACGCCCAGACCGATCTCGTTGCCGACCAGCACAAGGGGGCCGGCCGTCTCTTTTATTGCTATCAAAAACATAGCTATCTGCGCATGTAAATCATGGGCCGAAGCCTCTTTTTGCTCTAAATCTCCGGCTGGCATCACCCAATTGGTCAGCCACAGGGTCAGGCAGTCCACCACGATCAATGTTTGGGACTGGCTATGCCGGGTCAGGGCCTGGGCCAGCTGCACCGGCTCTTCCACCGTGCGCATGCCGGGTACGCGCGCGGCCCGGTCTTGCTGGTGGCGGGCAATGCGTTCGCGCATCTCATCGTCCCAGGGCTGGGCCGTGGCGATGAACACGGCCTGGTGTTCCGGCGACTGCGCCAGCCAGTCGCGCGCCAGCAGTTCGGCGCGGCGCGACTTGCCGCTTTTCTGGCCGCCGAGAATGAATTCGCTGCGGGCCACGCCTTTAGTCATGCAGGGCTCCCCAAGCCATGATGATTCGGTGAATCTGTTCCACGCCGTCGGTCAGCGCCGCCGGGCCTGGCTGCAGGATCTCGGCGGACTTGATCTCGAACAGCTGGCCGGTTTTGACGGCGTTGACGTTCTCCCAACCGGCTCTGGTGCGCACATGGTCAGGCCTGAATTTTCGCCCGCACCAGGAGCCCAGAATAATGTCGGGGTTACGCCGCACGATCTCGGCGCCGTCGGCAATGATGCGCTCCTTGCCCAGAGCCTTGGCAGCCAGCTCGGGAAAACAGTCGTCGCCACCGGCAATACCGATCACTTCCGATACCCAGGCAATCGCGCTGATGTGCGGGTCGTACCACTCTTCAAAATAAACACGGGGCCGGCGCTTGAGGCCGGCGGCCGCCTGCTCGATGGCCAGCAGCCTGCCCTGCATGGCCTGGATCAGCGCCAGGCCGCGCTGCGCCTGCCCGACCATGGCCGCCAGCTGGTACATCATCGAAAAGATTTCCGCCACGCTGCGCTGGTTGAAGATCGTGACCTGAATGCCTTTGCGAACCAGCTGGGATGCAATATCGGCCTGCAGGTCCGAAAACCCGATCACGCAGTCAGGCCGCAGCGCCACGATCTTGTCGATCTTGGCGCTGAGAAAGGCGCTGACCTTGGGCTTTTCTTCGCGGGCGCGCGGCGGCCGCACGGTGTAGCCCGAAATCCCCACAATGCGCCGCTCTTCACCCAGCAGGTAAAGCCACTCGGTCGGCTCCTCGGTCAGGCAGACGATGCGCTGCGGGCCGAGGGTGCTGGCCTGGTGCGCCGTGCTGCGCCAATCGGGGCGCCGGATTGAATCAGCGGTCATTGGGTAACCTTCGCGCTACGCGCTGCGGTATTCGCCTTGGGAGCGGCCCGGCGGCTCATTGGGTAACCTTCGCGCTACGCGCTGCGGTATTCGCCTTGGGAGCGGCCCGGCGGCTCATGGCGATTCCTTCAGGAACAGGCGGGCCGCGGTATCCGGGCTGGATGCAAACCAGGCATGAAAGTAGCTCGCGCGCACCGAGCGCGACACATACAGGGCTTCCCCGTCGCCGCGCAGGGTTCGCCCCGGTGCGGCGCGGGTCCGCCCCACAGCCTGCAAGGGCGTGGCACAGGTGGAATAGTGAAACGTATGGCCCCGCAAGGCCCCGCCCGCCACCTCAAGCTGCTGCGGCCCCAGCGCGGCCAGACGCTTTTGCATGGTCACGCTGCCCGGCAGGATGCCCCACATGGCATGCGCGGTCCCGTCCACGGTGGTCAGCGTCTCAAACAGCGCCATCATGCCGCCGCACTCGGCCCAGACCGGCTTGCCGGCCTTGACATGCGCGGCAATGCTGGCTTGCATGCGCGTGTTGCCCGCGATGCCGGCGGCATGCAGCTCGGGGTAGCCGCCCGGCAACCAGAGCGCGTCGCATTCAGGCAGACCGGCATCGGCCAGCGGCGAAAAATAAACCAGCCTGGCCCCCAGCGCCTGCAGGCAGTCCAGATTGGCCGCGTACAGAAAGCAGAAGGCCGCGTCCCGCGCGACCGCGATGGTCTGCCCCTGCAAGGCCTGCGGGTCCGTCGCCTGAACAGCTTGCGCAGGCGCCTCAAACGCGACCGACCAGGCCTGCAAGTCATGCGCAGCCATCTTCCCGAGCTTTGTTCCGGCCAGCGCATCGGCCGCCGCGTCGAGCCGCGGCATCGCATCGTCCATCTCGTCCGACATGACCAGGCCCAGATGGCGTTCAGGCAGCGTGAACGCCGCGCTTCGCATCAAGCCGCCCTGCCATTGTGCGGGGTCACGCAAACCGTCCTGCAGCATGGCCGCATGGCCTTCGGATGCCACGCGGTTGGCCAGCACACCGGCAAAGCGCAAACCTTCACGGTAGTGTTGCAGGCCCCAGGCCAACGCGCCAAACGTACCTGCCATGGCGCTGGCGTCAATCACCGCCAGCACCGGCAAGTCAAAGCGCTGCGCCAGGTCCGCCGCACTCGGCTGCCCGTCAAACAGCCCCATCACACCCTCGACGATGATCAGGTCCGCTTCCAGCGCGGCATCATGCAGACGCTGCGCGCAATCGGCCTCGCCGGTCATCCACAAATCCAGCTGGTGCACCGGCGCACCGCTGGCCAGCGTCAGCCAGTACGGGTCCAGAAAATCCGGCCCGCACTTGAACACCCGAACCCGCCGCCCCTGGCGCGCGTGGAGCCGCGCCAAGGCGCAGGCCAGGGTCGTCTTGCCCTGACCGGAGGCCGGGGCGGCGACGAGGATGGCGGGGCAGTGAGCAGCAGACAAAAGACTTCCTTTGACGTGGAGTGCGAGCAGGACTGATTACTGCCCTTGGAAGCTCACGCGCAACGCAGCAGCAACGGCCCTGCCGGCTTGCGGATGGATTGAATGGGTTTTCATGGGGTCAATCTTCAACAAAATGCCCTCACCAGCCTCCCCGCCAGTGCATGAGCGTTACAAACGCTCGGTCAAATTCAGGACGTGCGCGTTCACCTTGTTGGCCGGTATCCGGGCTGGCGGAGCTACTTGCATCACCTTCCCAAGCACGTGTTCAGGGCGCTCAGTGGCTATTGATGAAAGTTGAATGGGTCCAAAGTGGAGTCGCATTCGTCCGCTTACCGTTGCGGGGGCAGCGCAGGTTGAAAATCGCAGCGCTTGCGAACCGGGGTGGACCCGATCCGGATGGCCTTGACTTCCTCCTGCTTCCCGTTGAACTGCAGCGTGTGAACCACACTGCGAGCACCAACAGGCGAGATTCTACGCGCCAAAACCCCTTCAAACCCTACAATTGGTGTTGCCATGGCAAACCAGACTCAACTTGACCAGATTGCCGAACGCGTTGAGCGGCTCCTGCTGCGCTACGATGAGCTGCAACGCACCAATGCCTTGCTCAGCGAGCAGGTGAGCGTTTTGACGCACGAGCGCGATTCGCTCAAATCCCGCCTGAGCGCCGCCCGCGCACGGGTTGATGCCTTGCTGGAACGCCTGCCGGAAGCGGCCAGCCCATTCGGCCACTCAAGCACACCCGCCAGATCTGACCAATGAAGCAGCTCGAAGTACAAATCATGGGCCAAAGCTATCTGCTGGGCTGCCCCGAAAACGGCGATGCGCGCCTGCTCGATGCGGTCGAGAAGGTCGATACGGCCATGTGCAAGATCCGCGATGCCGGCAAGCTCAAGGCACGCGACCGGATTGCGGTCCTCGCGGCCCTGAACCTGGCATTTGAATTGTCCGACCGCGACGCCGGCCTGCTGGCAACCCCGGCCGTGATGGCTGCACCGGCCGTCGGCAGGGCCTTCACGAGCGCAGAGGGTACGGAGCAGCCGCAACTGGCCGTCCTGCTGCAGCGGCTTGACAACGCCCTCGGAATTGACGGCCGCCTGCTTTGATGCACTTGTAGTGTTGTCATGCCCGCAAACACTGCGGCGCTATCACCCTTTTTCCGGCACTCCCGGCACGACCCGCGGCAAGCGCCTACAATCAAAACTGTCTGCAGTGCGCACCGGGCTTTATATTTCCTTGAACCAATGCTCCTAGAGCTCGGGCTTGGTAAATTGTTTGGCAGGCGTGATCGTCTCGCGTCAGGCGAACCCGAAACCAAACTGCCCTCGCCCACCTGAACCCTGCGTTCAGGATGACGGTCCGGTGGCACTCGCAGACACCTTTGCCGGGCAGTGCTCCGGCCACCCTCACCGTATTTTTTATCCCGTTTCCTTCCCGTTTCCTTTCATCTGCCAAACAGGGTCTTCAGACTCCGGCAAAAATCCCATGACCCTTGAACCCCTGCTCATCATTGAACTGGCACTGCTGGGTGTCGGCACCGGCTTTCTCGCAGGCCTGCTGGGCATAGGCGGCGGCATGCTGATGGTGCCCTTCATCACCATCATCCTGTCGCAACGCGGCGTGGCGCCGGACCTGGCCGTCAAGATGGCGATCGCCACCTCGATGGCCACCATCATCTTCACCTCGATCGCCAGCGTACGCGCCCACCACAAACGCGGCGCGGTGCGCTGGGACATCGTCAAGCGCCTCGCGCCCGGCATCGTGGTCGGCAGCATGGTCGGCAGCCTGGGCGTGTTCGCGCTGCTCAAGGGCTCGTACCTGGCGATCTTCTTCGGCCTGTTCGTCAGCTTGTCGGCCACGCAGATGTTCCTGGACAAAAAACCCAAGCCCACACGCCAGATGCCGGGCACGGGCGGGCAGCTGGCCGCCGGCGGCTTCATCGGTTTTCTCTCGGGCCTGGTCGGCGCGGGCGGCGGCTTCATCAGCGTGCCCTTCATGAGCTGGTGCAACGTGGCCATCCACAACGCAGTGGCCACCAGCGCGGCGCTGGGCTTCCCGATTGCGGTGGCCAATGTGGCCGGCTACGTCATCAGCGGCCAGTCGGTGCAAAACCTGCCGCCTGCGTCCTTCGGCTACATCTGGCTGCCGGCGCTAGCAGTGATTGCGGTGTGCAGCTTCCTGACCGCGCCCTTGGGCGCGCGCACGGCCCACGGCATGGACATCCGGCCGCTAAAAAAAGCGTTCGCGACGGTGTTGTACGCGCTGTCGGCCTACTTCCTGCTGCGCTGAGGGCGCCGCCCCTGGGGACCATTGGCGCCTATCGTCTGCTCGATCAGCGCCGCGCCATCCTTCATCAGAAAACTTCTGAAGGCCTGCGCCACCGGTGGCAGGCGCTTGTTCCTGCGGTGCACCACGTACCAATGGAGCATCAGCGGAAAGCCCTGCACGTCGAGCACGGTGAGGCTGCCCGCCTGCAGTTCGCGGCTGATGGTGTGGGCCGACAGGAAGCTCACGCCCATGCCGGCCATCACCGCCTGCTTGATGGTCTCCGTGCTCTTGATCTCCATCGCGATGTTGAGCTCGGCCAGGTGCCTGCCAAAACCCTCCTCCATGGAATTCCAGGTGTCGGAGCCTTTTTCGCGCACCACGAAGGGCTCGCGCGCCAGGCGTGACACCGGAATGCGCTTCCTGGCGGCCAGCGGATGGTCGGGCGCCGCCACGATGACGTAGGGGTGCGGCGCAAAAGCCTCGTTCACCGTGTCCATGTCCAGCGGCGGGCGCACCATGACGGCCAGGTCGGTGAGGTTGTCGCTCAGTTGCTCCAGCAGCTCTTCGCGGTTGCAGACGCCGAAGTTCAGCGTCACACCCGAGTGGCGCCGCGCGAACTCCACCAGCAGCCGCGGAAAGAAATAGTCGCCGGCGCTGATCACCGCCACGTTCAGTTTGCCGCCGGAGACGCCCTTGAACTGCGTCATGGTCTCCTCGACTTCCTTGAACTGCTGGATGATGACCCGGCTGGCGTGCAGCATCTCCACCCCGGCGGGCGTGAGGTGGATCTTCTTGCCGAGCTGCTCGAACAGCGCAAGGCCGGCGTGGTCTTCCAGTTTCTTGACCTGGGTGGACACCGCCGGCTGCGTCAGGTGCAGCTCCTCGGCGGCCCGGGAAAAACTCAGGTTACGGGCCACGGCCTCGAACACCTTGAGCTGGCGCAGCGTCGCGTTCTTCATCCAGGGCTCCTTTTATGTATAACCTATGAGTAATCAATAGTATCAAATACTTTAACTATCATTAATCGTTATTTCTTTCTACATTTACGTCAAGCCCGGTGCATCGCACACCGGAAAGTGCCTCCAGAGCGCCAACCCACCAAGGAGACTGCCATGCTCAACGCCCTGCTTGACCACACCGCCGCCGACCAGGCCGCCGAAGCCCATCGCCACGCGTACAACGCCGCGTTCGAGGAGCTGGGCCTGCCCTGGCATTGGGATGCCACCCTCTACGCCCGCCTGCAGGCCCACGGCTGCGACAGCGTGCGCGTCTACCTGGAAACCGAGCAGTCGCATCTGCTGCGCGCTTACGAAGCGGACTTCCTGGTCAACGCCGTCGAGACCGCCAAGGCCCGCTGCCATGCCGGCATGGCCGACAGCCTGGCACGCCCCGCCCCCTGCATCGGCTGGGCCCGGGACTCGCAGATGCGGCTGGCGGCCTGAGCCCGCCAGCGGTTCGCCAAAGGGCGCAAACCGGCACGCCGTCACGCCGGCTTGCGCCGACTGTTTTTCAAACTTGGGAGCTTGGGATGTCAAACCATTGGGTGCGTTTCAGAGACGGCAACACGATTCGCTTCGGGACCCTGGAGGGCGGGCGCGTGAGGGTTTGCGAGGGCGACATGTTCGCCGGCGCGACGCCCACGGACCGGATGCTGCCGCTGGCCGACGTCAAGCTGCTGATGCCGGTTCAGCCGAGCAAGGTCATCGCGCTGTGGAACAACTTTCACGCCCTGGGCGACAAGCTCAAGCTGGCGGTGCCCGCCGAACCGCTGTACCTGATCAAGGCCCCGAACTCCTACCTGGATCCGAACGAGACGATCCGCAAGCCTGCGTGCGACGGCAAGGTGGTCTTCGAGGGCGAACTGGGCATCGTCATCGGCAAGACCTGCAAGGAGGTTGCCGAGCGGCACGCGCTGGATTGCGTGTTCGGCTACACCTGCGCCAACGACGTGACGGTGGCCGACATCCTGAACCGCGATGCGTCGTTTGCCCAATGGGTGCGCGCCAAGGGCTTCGACACTTTCTGCCCCTTCGGGCCGGCAGTGGCCACCGGCCTCGACCCGGCGAAGCTGGCGGTCAGAGCCATCCTCAATGGCGAAGTCCGCCAGGACTATCCAATTAGCGACATGCGCTTTTCGGTGCAGCAGCTGGTCAGCCTGATTTCGCAGGACATGACCCTGTACCCCGGCGACATCATCCTGTGCGGCACTTCGGTCGGCGTGGGGTCCATGAAGCCGGGAAGCACCGTCGAGGTCGAGATTGCCGGCATCGGCACACTCAGCAACCGGTTCGAGTAACTTTTTTGTCGGGAGAATGGGTGTGAAGATTGCAATCATTGGAGCCGGGGCCATCGGTGGCTACGTGGGCGTGAAGCTGGCCCTGGCCGGCGAAGACGTCACCTTCATGGTGCGGGGCGCCAACCTGGACGCCATCCGCAAGAACGGCATGAAGCTCATCATGCCGGACGGCACCGAACATGTCGCCGCCGGCGTCAAGGCCACCAACGACTATGCGCAAGCCGGCCCGCAGGACCTGGTGATCCTGGCCATGAAGGCGCACCAGGTGGAGGCCGTGGCCAAGGACCTGCCCAAGCTGTTCGGGCCCGCCACGGCGGTGGTGACCATGCAAAACGGCATTCCCTACTGGTATTTCCACCAGCATGGCGGCCCGCTCGAAGGCAGCCAGGTGCGCAGCGTGGACCCCAGCGGCATGCTCACGGAGATGATTCCGCCGCGGCGCGTGATTGGCTGCGTCGTCTACCCGGCCTCGGAGCTGGTGGCGCCCGGCGTGGTCAGGCACATCGAGGGCGACCGCTTCCCGGTGGGCGAGCTCGACGGCTCGGCCAGCGAACGCGTCACGCGCATTTCAGAATGCTTTGGCAAGGCCGGGTTCAAGGCGCCGGTGCTGGACAACATCCGCTCCGAAATCTGGCTCAAGCTCTGGGGCAACCTCACCTTCAACCCGATCAGCAGCCTGGCCCACGCCACCCTGGTGGATATCTGCCAGTACCCGCTGTCGCGCGAACTGGCCGCCAGCATGATGCGCGAGGCGCAGGACGTGGCCCACAAGCTGGGCATCGAATTCCGCGTCACGCTGGAAAAGCGCATCGCCGGCGCCGAGAAGGTGGGCAAGCACAAGACCTCCATGCTGCAGGACATCGAAGCCGGCCGTGCACCGGAAATCGATGCGCTCGTGGGATCGGTGGTGGAACTCGGGCGCCTCACGCAGACACCGACGCCGCACATCGACACCGTGTACGCGCTGGTCAAGCTGCTTGCCAGGACCATGGAAGAAGAACGCTCTCAGTTGCGGCTGCAGCCAGCCGCCTGAGCGTTGATGGACGGGGCCTCAGGCCTGCCGCCGGGCCGCCCCAAGGCGAGGCCTACGCCCCCTCGGGGGGCAGCGCATTACACGCAGTGAAAAGCGTGGGGGCCATATTCATCAGGAGCCCGTGGCCAGCGACTTCTTCATCGCCTGAACGGCCGCGTCCTCAGGTGTGGAGAATTCGTACTTCTTGCCAAGGTCCAGCGCCTTCAACAGCAGCGGGTTGGTCGTTTTGAGGGAGGTGAACTGGCTGGCGGTCTTTTTCAGCACATCCGCAGAAACACTGGAGTGAACGTAGATTCCGTAACCCCAGCTGGGATGGGTCGCCGGCACGATGATCAGCTCGGCCATGTGGATCCGCTCGTCGGTACTGATGCTGCTTTTCATGGTGGAAGCCTGGGCGCTCTGAAGCCGCGTAATCAAGCCCACCCACCGGTCCGTCTGCCATTGAAAGGCCGCCTTGGTGGGCAGGTAACTCTGCCCCAAACCTTGTTGGGGCATCACCTCGACCACGGTGCCGCAAAGATTCTCGGCCTTCACGAGCGAGGTGGTCACGCCGCTTTTCATGCCGAAGCAACTGGTGGTCTTGAGTTTGGCGAGCACCTTGGCCTGCTGCTCCGGCGCAAGACTCTTTAATTCGACCGGTTTTCCGTCCTTCACCGTACCTACATCGGCAAGAATCAGCACGGCCGACTGGATGGGCTCGGTGTTGATCGCCACCGGGCGGTAGCCCGAAGCCAAGCCCACCACAGGGTTGCCATAGACCCAACACGGCGGCGCAGGCCGCTTGATGGCGGTCAGGACGTCCTGCGTTTCCTTGATGTTAAGCACGGGCGACACCGACAGTCCCACAGGTTTGACAAACTCGATCAGCTCTCTCAGCGCGCTTTCGGTTTGAGACGTTCCCTCGCCGCGAATGACCTGCGGGTTGAGGTAGAGACCGCCTTCGCACGACTGCGCTTGGGCCGGGAGACCGTAGAAAAATACACAAGCCAACAGCAATTTCTTAATCATCGTTTCCGCCTTTTTGAAAAACTTGTGAGGTCGCTCCACAAGCGGCAAAGTGCCAAGCCAAGGGAGTCCCTATTACGGCGGGCCCCACCCCGCGCGAGTCTCCGTACAAACCCTAGAACGGCTTTGAGAATTGAGCAAACTTGACCCCCGTCAAGAGACATTTCGCCGACTTAGTAAGACCATGCGCTTGTGATACGTTCCGGCCAGGGAATCGACAAAGAAATTCCAGCCCACAACAGAGTTACCAACACAGGAGACAACGTGATGAAGACCAGATTTGCGAACATCAGGAATGGATTGGCAACGGCCGCGACAGGAGCCATCGCAGCGGCGGCGCTGGCGGTGGCCGCCCCGGCACACGCTGCCTGGGAGCCGACCAAACCGGTCGAGTTCGTGGTGCCGGCAGGTACCGGCGGTGGCGCCGACCAGATGGCGCGGCTGATCCAGGGCATCGTCATCAAGCACAAGCTGATGAAAGAGCCGCTGATCGTCGTCAACAAGTCCGGCGGCGCCGGTGCCGAAGGCTTTCTCGAGGTCAAGGGCGCCAAGAGCGATCCGCACAAGATCATCATCACCCTGTCCAACCTGTTCACCACGCCGCTGGCAACCGGCGTGCCCTTCAACTGGCGCGACATGACGCCGGTGTCGATGATGGCATTGGACCAATTCGTGCTGTGGGTCAACGCCGAGAGCCCGCACAAAACCGCCAAGGACTACCTGGCGGCGGTCAAGGTGGGCGGGCCCAGCAAGACCAAGATGGGCGGCACCGGCTCCAAGCAGGAAGACCAGATCCTCACGGTGGGCATCGAGAAAGCCACCGGCACCAAGTTCATCTACGTGCCCTTCAAAGGCGGTGGCGAAGTGGCCGTGCAGCTGGTCGGCAAGCACATCGACTCCACCGTGAACAACCCGATCGAAGCCGTGGCCCAATGGCGCGCCGGCCAGCTGCGCGCCTTGTGCGTGTTCGACGAAAAACGCATGTCCTACACGACCAAGGTCACCGACACCCTGTCATGGAGCGATATCCCCACCTGCAAGGAGTCGGGTGTGTCCACCGACTACACGATGCTGCGCGGCATCTTCATGGCGCCGGGCGTGTCCAAGGACCAGCTCGAGTTCTACGTCAACCTGCTCAAGAAAGTCCGCGATACCGCCGAGTGGAAGGAGTACATGGAAAAAGGCGCCTTCAACCAAACCGCCATGAGCGGCGAGGACTTCAGCAAGTGGCTCGGCAGCACCGAAAACAAGCACCGCGAGCTGATGAAGGAAGCCGGCTTCATCGCGAAATAGGGAAAGCCCGCACAAGGGCGAGCTCTCCACCCCGGGCCGGCAGCTCTTGCACCGGTCCTGCCATCCAATCACTGTTCACCCTGATCCAGGGCCATTCAACTCAGCGGGAGTTCCTGATGGAGCCAAACAAGCAATCCGGCACCGAGCATCGCACGGGCGTCGCCACCAATGTCATCGAAGCCATCGTCGCATTCTGCATCGTGGTCATGGGGATCGTGGTTCTCCAGGGCAGCCGGGCGCTGGGCTCGGGCTGGACCAGCGACGGTCCCGGCTCTGGCTATTTTCCGTTCTACATCGGCGTGATCCTGTGCATTTCCGGCGCCGGCACCCTGTACCAGGCCTTGCTCGGCAAAAACAGGAACACCGAGATATTCGTCGACAGCGAGCAACTCAAGCGCGTGCTGTCGGTGCTGCTGCCTGCGGTGGTCTACGTGCTGGCGGTCCAGTTCGTGGGGCTTTACCTGGCCTCGGCCGTGTACATCGCCCTGTTCATGATCATCCTGGGCAAGTTTTCCCGGATCAAGAGCGTGATCACGGCGCTGGCCGTGGTCGTGCTGTTTTTCTGCATGTTCGAGGTCTGGTTCAAGGTGCCCCTGTTCAAGGGCCAACTCGACCCCTTGCGTTTCCTCGGCTACTGAGATGTTCGCCCCCACGTTTGCGGCGTTGCCGCTGCACTGCCCCCCGAGGGGGCTTAGCCCTCCTTGGGACGGCCCGGCGGAGGCCGTCGCCCCACCCGCCTCAAGCCCACTGAACTTTTACTGACCGGATACTGACATGGAAGAACTAAACGCGCTTTTTCACGGATTTGGCGTCATCCTGACGCCGATGAACATGGTCCTGATGTTCGTGGGCATCATTCTCGGGGTGCTGATCGGGGTGCTGCCCGGCCTGGGCGGCGCCAACGGTGTGGCCATTTTGCTGCCCCTGACCTTCACGATGTCGCCGACCTCGGCGATCATCATGCTGTCGTGCATCTACTGGGGCGCCCTCTTCGGCGGCGCCATCACCTCGATCCTGTTCAACATCCCGGGCGAGCCCTGGTCGGTTGCCACCACCTTCGATGGCTACCCCATGGCCCAGGACGGGCGCGCCGGCGCGGCGCTGACGACGGCCTTCACCTCGTCGTTCGTCGGAGCCTTCGTCGCCGTGATCATGATCACCTTCCTGGCGCCCCTGGTCGCCAAGTTTGCGCTCAAGTTCGGCCCACCCGAGTTCTTTGCCGTGTACCTGCTGACCTTCTGCAGCTTCGTGGGCATGGGTAAGGGCTCGCCGTTCAAGATCCTGGCCTCCATGGCCATCGGCTTTGCGCTGGCGGCCGTGGGCATGGACACAGTGACCGGCCAGCTGCGCCTGACCTTCGGCATTCCCGATTTGATGCGCGGCTTCGACTTCCTGATCGCCGTGATCGGCCTGTTCGGCATCGGCGAGATCCTGCTGTCCATGGAAGAAGGCCTGGCCTTTTCCGGCAAGAGCGCCAAGATCAATCCCAAGGTGGTGTTTGAAACCTGGAAGAAGCTGCCCAGGTACTGGATGACGTCCATCAGGAGCTCGCTGATCGGCATCTGGATGGGCATCACCCCCGGCGGCGCCACCCCGGCCTCGTTCATGAGCTATGGTCTGGCCAAGAAAATGTCCAGGGACGGCGCCAAGTTCGGCACCGGCCAGATCGAGGGTGTGGTGGCCCCCGAAACCGCGGCGCACGCTGCCGGCACCAGTGCCCTGCTGCCCATGCTGGCCCTGGGCATTCCGGGCTCGCCAACAGCGGCCGTGCTGCTGGGCGGCCTGCTGATCTGGGGCCTGCAGCCCGGGCCGCTGCTGTTCGTCGAGCAAAAGGATTTCGTCTGGGGCCTGATTGCCAGCATGTACCTGGGCAACCTGGTCGGCCTGATCGTGGTGCTGACCACGGTGCCGCTGTTCGCCTCTATCCTGCGCATCCCGTTTTCCATCATCGCGCCGGTGATCGTGGTGATCTGCGCCATCGGCGCCTTCACCGTCCACAACGCCATGCTGGACATCTGGTTCATGCTGCTGTTCGGCGTGATCGGCTACCTCTTCAAGAAACTGGACTACCCGCTCGCGCCGCTGGTGCTGGCGCTGGTGCTGGGCGACAAGGCCGAAGACTCGTTCCGCCAGGCCATGCTGGTTTCGCAGGGTGAGCTGTCCATCATGTGGTCCAACCCGCTGGTCGGTGGCATCACCACGCTGGCCCTGGTCCTGTTGCTGTGGCCGCTGATCTCGCGCGTGCTGGCCAAGATCCGCCCGCCCCAGCCCAAAGAGTTCGCCGCAGAGCAGCCCGTCGACTGATCGCCTAAAACCACCGAGGAAAAGCACCATGCCAGTGATCGCCATGACCCAGGAGATGGGTTCCCTCGCCAAGGATGTTGCTCTGCAGTTAGCGCAGGCGTCCCATCTTGCCGTCATGCGCCACGAGGTGCTGGAACACGTGGCGGGGAAGATGCATGTGCCCAGCAGCCTGATCAGCCGGCTGCGCGAGGGCAAGGCCGGCCTGGTCGAGCGCTTGACCACCGACCAGGAACGGGTGGCCGTGTACACCGCGCAAGAGGTTTTCGCGCGGGCCGACAGAGGCAATGTCGTGCTGCGCGGCTGGGGCGCGACCTGCCTGCTGCGCCCCGTGCGGCACGTGGTGAGGGTGCGGGTGACCCGCTCGTTCAAGAAGCGGGTCGAGTGGCTGATGAACCACCTGGAAACCGATGATGCGGCGTTTGCCGAAGCGGAGGTGCGCCGCAGCGACGACGCGCACGCCGCCAGGATGCACGACCAGTTCGGCGTCACCTGGGGCGATCCACTCCTCTACGACCTGGTGCTCAACACCGACCGCATTTCCGTGGAAAGCTGCGTGGCGCAAATCCAGCAGCTGGCCGACCGGCCGGAATTCCAGGAAACCGGGGAGTCGCGGGCCATGCTGGCCGATCTGGCGCTGAACGCGCGCATCCGCGCGGCGCTGAAAGACCACGACTCCACGCGCGGCATCAACGTCACTATCGAGTCGCGTGGCGGCAAGGTCGTCCTCAGCGGGATCGTGCTCAGTGCGCAGGAAAGCGCGGAAGCCGCCAGGATTTCCAGCACGGTGGCCGGCATCGGCAGCGTCGACAACCAGTTGCGCCTGATGGCCAGCACCCGGCGCTTCGCCTCGGCCAAGCATGGATAAGGCCCCCACGTTCGCTCGCTGCGCGTAGCTCTCTGCCCCCCGAGGGGGCTAATTTTCCTTGGGGCGGCCCTGCGGAAAATTGCTGGCCCCCACGTTCGCTCGCTGCGCGTAGCTCTCTGGACGTGCCGCCGCGAGACGCGACGGCTCTTCCGTCCGTCCAAGCCTGCGCAGGCAGACTTGGAGCCGCGGACGTCAGCCCCTCGGGGGCTAATTTTCCCTGGGGCGGCCCTGCGGAAAATTGCTGGCCCCCACGGGCTGCGCCCTGCCCCCGAAGGAACGCCCGCCGGTTTGAGGCGGCTCGGCACCGGCCAGGGCTCAGATCTTGCCGCGCTGCTTCAGCCGGCTCAGGGTTTCCGCCGACAGGTTCAGGTAGGACGCCAGTTCCTTCTTCGGAATGCGGTCAAACAGCTCGGGGTGCTTGCGCCGGAAGCGCTGCACGCGCCCCGGTGCATCCAGCAGGTGCAGCGTGATGGTATGGGCCATGATTTCGCTCATCAGGCGCATGACGTAGTACTCGAAGGATTGCTTGATCTCGTGGTGGCGTTCCAGGAACGCCACCCATTCGGGCATCGGCAGCTTGGCCACCCGCACCTTGGTGACGCAGACGGTGCTGTAAGGCGTGGGTGTGCCCAGGCGCCAGGCCGCGTAGCTGGTTTCCATGTCGCGCTCGTCGGCAAAGCGAAGAATCATCTCCTTGGCCTGCTGGTTGGTCACCACCCGCTTCAGGATGCCATCGAGGATGAAATACTGCTCCATCTCGTGCGCGCCCTGGTGCAGCAGGGACTCCCCTTTCTGGCAGTCGACAATGACCAGCAGCGACTCGAGCTCCGCGCTCTGCTCCGCCGTCATTCCCTTCAGAACGATGTTCTGCCCCAGCTGGACGCGAATGATGTTTCTTTCCGGATGGTTTTGTACTGACGACAACATGGATGCGGTGGGGTTGGGCGGGACGCGGAAACCGTTCGTTCGCGCGGTCCAAATATAACGAAAATTGACCGTGGTCAATGGTGAAACCTGAATCGATTCCTATGATACCCCGACGGTGCAAGTGACCTTGTGCACACGAGCGGGGCGGCGCCGCGTTGCGCAACCTTTATAGAAGTCAAACGAAGAGACATTTCATCATGACAAACGACACGCAATCGACGGAACAGACCGATGGCTTCCACCTCGTCATCGATGCGCTGAAGCTCAACGGCATCGACACCATCTTCGCGCTGCCCGGCATCCCCATCACCGACCTGACGCGCAAGGCGCAGGCCGAGGGCATGCGCATGATCTCGTTTCGTCACGAGCAGCATGCCGGCAACGCCGCCGCAGCCGCCGGTTTCCTGACGCAAAAGCCCGGAATCTGCCTCACGGTGTCGGCCCCGGGCTTTCTCAATGGCCTCACGGCGCTGGCCAACGCAACGACCAACTGCTTCCCGATGATCCTGATCAGCGGCTCCAGCGAGCGCGAGATCGTCGATCTGCAGCAGGGCGACTACGAGGAGATGGACCAGCTGGCGATTGCCAAGCCGCTGTGCAAGGCGGCCTATCGCGTGCTCCACGCCGAGGACATCGGCGTCGGCGTCGCGCGCGCCATCCGCTCGGCGCTGTCCGGCCGCCCCGGCGGCGTGTACCTGGACCTGCCGGCCAAGCTGTTCGCGCAGACCATGGATGCCGCGGCCGGAAAGAGATCTCTCATCAAGGTCGTTGATCCCGCGCCGCGCCAGATCCCCGCGCCCGATTCAGTCCAGCGCGCACTCGACCTCCTCAAGGGTGCCAAGCGGCCGCTGATCGTGCTCGGCAAAGGCGCCGCCTATGCGCAGGCCGATGCCGAGATCCGCGCCCTGATCGAAAAGACCGGCATCCCCTACCTGCCGATGTCGATGGCCAAGGGCCTGCTGCCCGACACACACACGCAGTCGGCATCGGCCACGCGCTCCTACGTGCTGGCCGAAGCCGACGTGGTGATGCTCGTCGGCGCGCGCCTGAACTGGCTGCTGTCGCACGGCAAGGGCAAGACCTGGGGAGGCCCGAACGCTGCCACCCGCCAGTTCATCCAGATCGACATCTCGCCGACCGAGATGGACAGCAACGTGCCAATTGCCGCGCCGCTGGTTGGCGACATCGGCTCCTGCGTCTCGGCACTGCTTGCCGGCATCGGCTCCAACTGGGCCAAGCCGCCAGCCGACTGGACCCAGGGGATCGCCGAGCGCAAGGACAAGAATCTGACCAAGATGGCCGCGACGCTGGCGCAAAACCCCGCGACGATGAACTTCCACAGCGCGCTGAACGTCATCCGCAATGCGGTCAAGGCGCGTCCGGATGCCATCGTGGTCAACGAAGGCGCGAACACCCTGGATTTCGCGCGCAGCATCGTCGACATGTATGAGCCGCGCAAGCGCCTGGACGTCGGCACCTGGGGCATCATGGGCATCGGCATGGGTTTTGCCGTCGCCGCGGCGGTGACCACGGGCAAGCCCGTGATCGCCATCGAGGGTGACAGCGCCTTCGGCTTCAGCGGCATGGAAGTCGAAACCATCTGCCGCTACAACCTCCCCGTTTGCGTGATCGTCTTCAACAACAACGGCATCTACAAGGGCACCGACGTGAACCCGCGCGGCGGCGACGTGGCGCCCACCGTGTTCGTCAAGAACGCGCGCTACGAGATGATGATGCAGGCCTTCGGCGGCGTGGGCGTCCTGGCCAACACCCCGGATGAACTGGCCAAGGCCCTGGATCAGGCTGTCGCCTCCGGCAGGCCGACCCTGATCAACGCCATCATCGACGAAACCGCCGGCACCGAAAGCGGCCGCATCACCAGCCTGAATCCGCAAAGCAGCGCGAAGAAGTAATCCCAGCCAACCCAAGGAGAAATCAAATGAGCAACAAACCACTCGCAGGCATCAAGATCATCGACTTCACGCACGTCCAGGCGGGCCCGGCCTGCACGCAGCTGTTGGCCTGGTTCGGCGCCGACGTCATCAAGGTGGAGCGGCCCGGCTCCGGCGACGTCACCCGCAGTCAGTTGCGCGACATGCCGAACGCCGACGCGCTGTATTTCACCATGCTCAACAGCAACAAGCGCTCCCTGACGCTGGACACCAAGAACCAGGCCGGCAAGGAAGTGCTGGAAAAGCTGATCAAGGAGTCGGACGTCATGGTCGAGAACTTCGGCCCCGGCGCGCTCGACCGCATGGGCTTCACCTGGGAATACATCCAGAAGCTCAACCCCGGCATGATCCTGGCCTCGGTCAAGGGCTTCTCCGACGGCCACCACTATGAAGACCTCAAGGTCTACGAGAACGTGGCGCAGTGCGCCGGCGGCGCGGCCTCGACCACCGGCTGGTGGAAAGGCGAGCAATCGGGCCCGATGATTTCCGCCGCCGCCTTAGGCGACAGCAACACCGGCATGCACCTGGCCATAGGTATCCTGACGGCTGTCATCGGCCGCCAGCAGACCGGCAAGGGCCAGAAGGTGGCCGTCTCCATGCAGGACGCGGTGCTCAACCTGTGCCGCGTCAAGATGCGCGACCAGCTGCGCCTGGACCGCCTGGGCTACCTGGAAGAGTACCCCCAGTATCCGCACGAATCCTTCTCGGACGTGGTGCCCCGCGGCGGCAACGCCGGCGGCGGCGGCCAACCGGGCTGGATCTTGAAGTGCAAGGACTGGGAGACCGACCCCAACGCCTACATCTACTTCACGGTGCAGGGCCACGCCTGGGAGCCGATCTGCGACGCGCTGGGCAAGCCCGAGTGGAAGACCGACCCAGCCTACACCACGCCCAAGGCACGCCAGCCGCACATCACCGACATCTTCGCCACCATCGAAGACTGGCTGAAGGACAAGACCAAATACGAGGCCGTGGACATCCTGCGCAAGTTCGACATTCCCTGCGCCCCGGTGCTGTCCATGAAGGAGCTGCTGCACGACGAGTCACTGCGCAAGAGCGGCTCCATCGTGGAAGTGCCACACAAGGTGCGCGGCAGCTACTGGACCGTGGGCAGCCCGATCAAGTTCTCCGACCTCAAGCCGGAAGTGACCGCCTCGCCACTTCTGGGTGAGCACACCGACGAAGTGCTGGCCGAACTGGGCTACAGTAAGGACCAGATCGCGACCATGCACGCCATGAAGGCGGTCTGAGCCGCGCCTTCCCGAGAAGCCGCACGACGGGGCAGCCCACCGCGCAACACACGAAAACTGACCGACCGCATAAAGGAAAAAACACATGCCATCGCCGATCGACTTGAAACAGCTCATGGAGGCGGTCGGTGATGCGGTCATGGTTGCCGACGCCAGCGGCGCCATCACGCTATGGAACCCGGCGGCCGAGCGCATGTTCGGCTACACGCAAAGCGAGGCACTGGGCCAGTCGCTGGACATCATCATTCCCCAGCGCCAGCAGCAGCGCCACTGGGACGGCTACCACAAGACCATGCAGACCGGACAGACCCGCTATGGCAGCGACGTGCTGCGGGTGCCGGCCGTGCACAAGGACGGGCACACCCTGTCCATCGCGTTCACGGTCGCCTTGCTGCACTCTGCCGACCAGAAGGTGTCGGGCATCGCTGCGGTCGTCCGCGACGAAACCAGCCGCTTTGCCGAGGAACGCAACCTGCGCAAACGCCTGATGGAACTTGAAAGCCAGCTTGCCACGCAAGACGCCCCATCATGAAACGGCTAGGCACCGGCTTAACATAGGGGGCCGAACCGGCCGCCAGCGCGTCCGGCGCCATGGCTCAAACCATGGTCGAGTAACCCATTTAACTTCCAGCGGGATTTTTCATGAGCAAAGCGTTAGACGGGGTCCGCATCCTTGATTTCACCCATGTCCAGTCGGGCCCCACCTGCACCCAGCTGCTGGCCTGGTTCGGCGCCGACGTCATCAAGGTGGAGCGCGCCGGCGAAGGCGACGCGACGCGCGGGCAGTTGCGCGACATCCCCGGGGTGGACAGCCTGTATTTCACGATGCTCAACCACAACAAGCGCTCGATCACGCTGGACACCAAGAGTCCGAAAGGCAAGCAGGTCCTGGACACGCTGATCAAGCAGTGCGACGTGCTGGTCGAGAACTTTGCGCCGGGCGCGCTGGACCGCATGGGCATCACCTGGGAGCACATCCAGGAGCTCAACCCGCGCATGATCGTGGCCTCGGTCAAGGGCTTCGGCCCCGGGCCTTACGAAGACTGCAAGGTCTATGAAAACGTCGCCCAATGTGCCGGCGGCTCGGCCTCGACCTCCGGCTTTGACGACGGCCCGCCCATGGTCACCGGCGCCCAGATCGGCGACAGCGGCACCGGCCTGCACCTGGCGCTGGGCATCGTGGCTGCCCTCTACCAGCGCAACAGCACCGGGCGCGGCCAGAAGGTGCTGGCGCCGATGCAGGATGCCGTGCTGAACCTGTGCCGCGTCAAGCTGCGCGACCAGCAGCGCCTGGAGCGCACCCACACGATGCACGAGTACCCGCAATACCCGGACGGCAAGTTTGGCGAAGCGGTGCCGCGCGCGGGCAATGCGTCCGGCGGCGGCCAGCCGGGCTCCATCCTGAAATGCAAGGGCTGGGAGACCGACCCCAATGCCTATATTTACTTCATCACGCAGGCCGCCGTCTGGCCTGCGGTTTGCAAGGTGATCGGCGAGGAAGGCTGGATCGACGACGAGGCCTACGCCACGCCGGCGGCCCGCCTGCTGCACCTCAAGCCGATCTTCGCGCGCATCGAGCAATGGACCATGACCAAGACCAAGTTCGAGGCCATGGACATCCTCAACCAGTACGACATTCCCTGCGGACCGATTCTCTCGATGAAGGAGATCGCCGAGGAACCCGCCCTGCGTGAAACCGGCACCATCGTCGAAGTCGATCATCCCACACGCGGCAAATACCTGACCGTGGGCAACCCGATCAAGATGTCGGACAGCGCAACCGAGGTCACGCGCTCTCCCCTGTTGGGCGAACACACCGACGAAGTTTTGGCGCAATTGGGTTACAGCGCAGAGTACATCGCGCAATTGCGCGCTGAACGCGTGATCTGAACCCGAATAGCCAGCGAACAGCGAGCGAACCTCCATGAACCATCCGATCATTCCTATTGCAGTGCTAGAGGTTTCCAAGCAGCGAAAGCGCCAAGCCCCCAAGGGACGCCGGGTCGACCCGGGAGCACTGGCCGACGTGCAGCGCCTGCTGGGCGCCGAGTCGCGCCAGGCCGATCTGCTCATCGAGCACCTGCACAAGATCCAGGACCACTTTGGCCACCTGTCGGCAGCCCACCTGACGGCGCTGGCGCAGGAGATGCGGCTGGCGCAAACCGAGGTGTATGAGGTCGCGACCTTCTACCATCATTTCGACGTGGTGAAGGAGGGCGTTGCCGCCCCGCCCGCGCTGACCGTGCGCGTATGCGACGGCCTGTCCTGCGAAATGGCCGGCGCGCGCGATCTGCTCGCCAAACTCCCCGCCCTGCTGGGCCGCGAAGTCCGCGTCATAGCGGCGCCCTGTATAGGCCGCTGCGAGCAGGCGCCCGCCGCCGTGGTGGGACAAAACCCGGTGCCGAATGCGACCGTAGAGGCCGTCGTGGCCACCGTAGCAGCTGGGGCCGTGCAGCATGCGCCCGATGGCTTTATCGACTTCTCCAGTTACCAGAGCAACGGCGGCTACGCACTGCTGAAGGACTGCATCAGCGGCAAGCGCGACGTCGAAGCGGTCATCAAGACCATGGAAGACTCCGGCCTGCGCGGCCTGGGCGGCGCAGGCTTTCCGGCCGGCCGCAAGTGGCGCATCGTGCGCGCCGAGGCCGGCCCGCGCCTGATGGCGGTGAACATCGACGAAGGCGAGCCCGGCACTTTCAAGGACCGCGTCTACCTCGAACGCGACCCGCACCGCTTCCTCGAAGGCATGCTGATCGCCGCCTGGGCGGTGGGCATAGCGAAGATCTACATCTATCTGCGCGACGAATACCACGGCTGCCGCGCCATGCTGGAAACCGAGCTGGACAAGCTGCGGCGGGCGCCGCCCATGGCCGGCATGCCGCAAATCGAGCTGCGCCGCGGCGCCGGCGCCTACATCTGCGGCGAAGAGTCGGCCATGATTGAATCGATCGAAGGCAAGCGCGGCATGCCGCGCCTGCGCCCGCCCTATGTGGCGCAGGTCGGCCTGTTCGGGCGCCCGACGCTGGAACACAATTTCGAAACCCTGTACTGGGTGCGCGAGATTCTCGAAAAAGGCGGCGCGTGGTTCACCTCGCACGGCCGCCACGGCCGCAAGGGACTGCGCTCGTTCTCGGTCTCGGGCCGCGTCAAGAGCCCGGGGGTCAAGCTGGCGCCCGCAGGCATCACGATCCAGGAACTGATCGACGAGTATTGCGGCGGCATGCAGGACGGGCACAGTTTCTATGCCTATCTGCCGGGCGGCGCATCGGGCGGCATCCTGCCGGCCACGATGAACAACATCCCGCTGGATTTCGACACCCTGCAGCCCTATGGCTGCTTCATCGGCTCGGCCGCCGTGATGGTGCTGTCCGACCACGACACGGCCACCGACGCGGCGCGCAACATGATGCGCTTCTTCCATCACGAGTCCTGCGGCCAGTGCACCCCCTGCCGCGTCGGCACGGCCAAGGCGGCGCACCTCATGGAACAACCCAAATGGGACCTGGCGCTGCTGGCCGACCTGTCGCTGGTGATGCGCGACGCGTCGATCTGCGGGCTGGGGCAGGCAGCACCGAACCCGGTGGACTGCGTCGTCAAGTATTTCCCGCACGAACTGAATTGAGGCCCGCACGATGAATGCCATTACCCGACAGGAGCTGGCCCAGCTCGACGCGCCGCTCGTCAGCTTCAGCCTCAACGGCCGTGAAGTGACAGGCCGGGCCACCGAAACCCTGCTTCAGGTGGCAAAACGCGAGGGCGTGGAGATCCCGCACCTTTGCTACAAGGAAGGCATGGAGGCGGTGGGCAATTGCCGCGCCTGCATGGTCGAGATCAACGGCGAGCGTGTACTGGCGCCTTCCTGCTGCCGGGCGCTGACGCCTGGCATGAAAGTCGTCACCGACAGCGAGCGCGCCGTGGCCTCGCAGAAGATGGTGCTCGAGCTGCTGCTGTCCGACATGCCCGAGAAGGAATACACCCGCCACAACGAGGTGGACCAGTGGGCCGAGAAGATCGGCGTTGGCAAGCCCCGTTTCGAAGCGCGCCAGCAGGTGCGCCAGGACCTGACGCACCCGGCCATCGCCGTCAACCTGGATGCCTGCATCCAGTGCACGCGCTGCCTGCGCGCCTGCCGCGACGAACAGGTCAACGACGTGATCGGCCTGGCCTTCCGCGGCGACCAGGCCAAGGTCGTGTTCGACATGGATGACCCCATGGGATCGTCGACCTGCGTGGCCTGCGGCGAGTGCGTGCAGGCCTGCCCCACCGGCGCCCTGATGCCGGCGCGCGAGGCCGCACTCGCGCTGCCTGACAAACAGGTGGAGTCGGTCTGTCCGTATTGCGGCGTCGGCTGCCAGCTGACCTACAACGTCAAGGACGACAAGATCCTGTTCGTCGAAGGCCGCGACGGCCCGGCCAACCATGGCCGGCTGTGCGTCAAGGGCCGCTACGGCTTCGACTATGCGCACCATCCGCAGCGCCTGACCAAGCCGCTGATCCGCCGTGCCGACGCGCCCAAGACGGGCAACTTCACGATGGACCCGGACCGGGTGATGGACGTGTTCCGCGAAGCCAGCTGGGAAGAAGCGCTGGCATTCGCCGGCGGCAAACTCGCTGCCATTCGCGACCAGTACGGCAAGAAGTCGCTGGCGGGTTTCGGCTCGGCCAAGGGCAGCAACGAAGAAGCCTACCTGTTCCAGAAGCTGGTGCGCACCGGCTTCGGCAGCAACAACGTGGACCATTGCACGCGCCTGTGCCATGCCTCCTCGGTGGTCGCCCTGCTCGAAGGCATCGGCTCGGGAGCCGTGTCCAACCCGGTGATGGACGTGACCCGTGCCGAAGTGGTCGTCATCATCGGCGCCAACCCGACCGTGAACCACCCGGTGGCCGCCACCTGGATCAAGAACGCGGTGAAGAACGGCACCAAGCTGATCGTGATGGACCCGCGCCGCTCGGACCTCACGCGCATGGCGCACCGCCACCTGCAGTTCAAGCCCGACGCCGACGTGCCCATGCTCAACGCGATGATGAACGTCATCGTGACGGAGGGCCTGGTGGACCAGGCGTTCATCGACAGCCGCACCATCGGCTACGAGGAACTGCGCAAGAATGTCGAAGGCTACACGCCCGAGCTGATGGCGCCGATCTGCGGCATCGACGCCGACACCCTTCGCTACGTGGCGCGGCTGTTCGCCACGTCGAAGAGCTCGATGATCCTGTGGGGCATGGGCGTGTCGCAGCACGTGCACGGCACCGACAACGCGCGCTGCCTGATCGCCCTGTCGCTGATGACCGGCCAGATCGGCCGCCCCGGCACCGGCCTGCACCCGCTGCGCGGCCAGAACAACGTACAGGGCGCGTCCGATGCGGGCCTGATCCCGATGATGCTGCCGGACTACCAGCACGTGTCTGACGCCAAGGTGCGTGCCAGCTTCGAGAAGGCCTGGGGGGTTGCCGCCGGCACGCTGGATGACAAGCCTGGCCTCACCGTGGTTGAAGTGATGCACGCCATCAAGCACGGCGACATCCGCGGCATGTACGTGCAGGGCGAAAACCCGGCCATGTCCGACCCGGACGCCAATCATGCGCGCGAAGCGCTGGCCGCCCTGGACCACCTGGTGGTGCAGGACATCTTCCTGACCGAGACCGCGTACTTGGCCGACGTGATCCTGCCGGCCAGCGCCTTCCCCGAAAAGGACGGCAGCTTCACCAATACAGATCGGCTGGTGCAGATGGGCCGCAAGGCCATCAACCCGCCGGGCGACGCGCGGCAGGACCTGTGGATCATCCAGCAGATTGCGAAGAAACTGGGCCTGGACTGGCACTACAACCACGTCAGCGAAGTGTTCGACGAGATGCGCCACACCATGCCCAGCATCGGCGGCATCACCTGGGACCGGCTGGAGCGCGAGCATGCGGTCACCTACCCCTGCTTGAAAGAGGGCGACCCCGGCCAGCCGGTGGTGTTCGTGGACGACTTCCCGCGCGACAGCGGCCGTGCCTGCTTCGTGCCGGCCGACATCATCCCGGCCAACGAGCGCCCGGACACCGAGTACCCGATGGTTCTGATCACCGGGCGCCAGCTGGAGCACTGGCACACCGGCAGCATGACGCGGCGCGCCACGGTGCTCGATGCGATCGAGCCCGATCCGGTGGCCCTGGTCCACCCGCTCGACCTGGCCGCCCTGGGCGGCCAACCGGGCGACGTCGTCACGATAGCATCGCGCCGTGGCGAGGTCTCGCTGTACGCGCGGGCCGACGAAAGCTCGCCGCGCGGCGCGGTGTTCGTGCCCTTCTGCTACTACGAGGCGGCCATCAACAAGCTGACCAATGCAGCGCTCGACCCGTTCGCCAAGATCCCGGAGTTCAAGTACTGCGCGATCCGGGTCACGCTGGGCGGTGTGCCGCCGCTGCAGGACAGCTACGGCGGCGGGCAGGCGCTGGAGCACGCCATCGCCCTTGGCGCGGCCGGTTAAGCCGTCTTCGCCAGAAATGGCCTGAGCAGTGAATTGATAAGTTCGGGGTGCTCGTCCAGAATCCAGTGGCTGGCACCCCTGATGCGGTGAATTTCCAGGTCCTTCACCCATGCGTCCAGGCCTCCGTAGTTGCCCGTGTGCAGGTACCTGTCGGCATCACCGTAGATCACGAGCGTGGGCTGCGAGACCTTCAAATCAGGAACTTCTTGCACGTAGTTTCCGTGTGCGGGCGTATCGCCTTCCGATGGCCCCCAGCCCTCCTTGCGATACCAGGCTGTCATGCCCTCCACTGCACCGGGCTGACGCCAAGCCTCGAGGTAGGCGGCACGGTCCTCGCCTGAGAAGAAGGCGTACTCCGCAAAAATCGCTTTCAGGGCCGCGTAGTCATCACGCTTGAGATGGGCCGCACTGCCCTCGCTCCTCAAAAACAGCCAATGCCCACCTTCTGCTATTTGCTGGACATTGCAGTGAAGTTCGCGCTCGAACGTGGCGGGATGTGAGGCAGAAAGAATCACGAGACGATCGATCACTTCGGGCCTGTGCAAGGCCATGGAATAGGCGATGGCGCCACCCCAATCATGGCCGATCACAGTGCATGTCCGAAAGCCCAGGTTCTCGACCAAAGAGAGCATGTCTTCTGCCCCAACCCATACGCCGTTGTCTCGCACTTTCGAAGGGCGGGACGACAGGTTGACGCCGCGAAGGTCGACGGCAACAACCGTATGGTCTTTTCCGAACTCGGCAAGAATGTGGCGGAATGCATACCAATGCTGCGGGAAACCGTGCAAACAGAGGAGCAGCGGGCCGGCCCCGCACTTGACGTAATGCAGTCGTACGTCATCCACCTCGAAGTGTCCGTGCTGCAATTCGGCTGGCCTTGAACTAGACATGGGAGCCACCTCTGGCTGAACGCATTCCCGGCCGGAGTGCGACGCCCTCATGCGTCAGCAGCCAATGCTTTCGCGGTAAACCTCCGCCGTAACCGGTCAACGAGGAGTCCGTGCCAATCACGCGATGGCAAGGAACGACGACTCCGATGGGATTGGCCCCGTTGGCGCTTCCTACCGCCCGAACCGCATTGGGTCGCCCGATCCGCGCGGCAAGCGCGGCATAGCTGCTTGTCTCACCTGCGGGGATGTCGCGCAGGGCGCGCCACACCTGGCGCTGAAATTCAGTACCGCCGGTAGCGACGTTGAGGGTCTCGATTGCGCGCAGGCCGCCCTCAAAGTACGCTTCCAGCGCGAGACGGGCCTTTGATGGACCTCGTCCTGGGCTCAGGCAAATATCGACCCCTTTGTATTGCTGCCGAAACAAACGGTGCATGCGCGCCTCATGGTCTTCCCAGTCAACCGCACGCAGAAAACCTTGTTCGTCGGTACAAATCAGCATGAGACCGACAGGGGTCGGCACCCGCTCAAGGCTGAACACATGCGTCGTCATTGAACTGCGACGCCGTCGCAGCCGAACGCTTTCGATGCGTCGACCAAGGTTTGTTTATTCTGCTCGGGTGTCATGATGTCCTGCTGCGTGGAGAAGGTGCCAACGATATATCGGAGGGTTTCAACACACTCGCCGTTTTCGGACACATGCATCCGAGGAGCAATGGGTCGGCCGGGATGGCAGAACCCAGACCGCGCGCTGGCCTCAGTCGTGCGCCTGGCGCGAATCGGCCGGCGCCTGTTGGCGTTCCTTCAGCCCGTAATCGCGGGTCACCTCGGCGATGCGCAAGCGGTAATCCTTGAACATGGTGCGGCGCCCCGCGCTTTGGGCGGCGCGGTGTGCTTCCAGGTTGCGCCAGGCCGTCAGGCACGCGTCGTCGCGCCAGAACTGCAGGGACAGCAGTTTGTCGGGCTCGGTCAGGCTCTGGAAACGTTCGATGGAAATGAAACCATCCATCTTGAGCAGTTCAGCATGCAGTTCGGCCGCCCAGTTGAGGTAACCCTCCTTGTGCGCGGGATCGGGCCAGACTTCAAAAATGACAGACACCATGGTGAAAACTCCTTCGGTTCAATGAACTGCAAAAACAGGAATACGCGCGTTGGACAGCGGCGCAAACCCGGCCTGACGCCCAAAATAAGTATCAAACAGGCCTTCTCCCCCCATCCAATGGGCGCAAGCAGCTACTATTTCAATAGCAATCAATTCACCCGGACAGGCATGGGCCGCCGCACCAAACGTCATGCTGCGACGCTGCTGGCGCTGCGGATCGAAGAGGTCGGGCTGGACGTTCAAGGCCGGGTCGCGGTTGGCGCTGGCCAGCACCAGCAGCACGCCTTGCCCCTGCTCGATGCTCTGCCCCGCAAGCACCAGCTGGTCAGCCGCGAAGCGCCGCGTGTTCTGCACCGGCGCATCCCAGCGCGCGACTTCAGCGACCAGCTCGCGCGTGAAGTCCAGCGATTGCGCCGTGCGCTGCGCCAGCGCTGGCTCCCGCTGCAACTGGCACACCGTATTGCCGAGCAAACCAGCCGTCGCATCGAGCGACTGCTGCATCATGGCAATGCGGTTGGCCGCTTGCACGCTGCTTAAGCCCTGCTCAAGCCCCTGCGCCATCAGACCTTGCGCGGCCACACTGGCCCGCGCCACCCTGTCGGCTGCGGCGCCAGGCGCAATGCCTTGCGTGAACTCGTGCACCCACTGCGAGGTCTGGCCGAGCAGGGACGCGGACACGCCAAGCAGCCGCGCCATGGCCTGCACCGGCAGGGCCGTGAGAAAGGTATTGGCATCGAGCGCCGGGAACAGTTCTGCCGCGGTGTCCCGGCTGGCCAGTGCAAGCTGAGCCAAGGTCCAACGGCGCGCACCTTGCGCCACCGCCGGCTTGTGTGCCGCATGGAACTCACCGTCCGTCATGCGCACCAGTTGGGCGAAGACCTCGCCCGCTGCCGTTCCCAGCAATGCTTGCGGTACCGGCTCGGCCGGCGGGCGCACGCGCAGTGCCACGCAACGGAAGGCTTCATCGACCACGGCATGGCTGCTGGCCACCCAGAGTTTCAGGCCCTCGTCAAAATACAAGGGTCGCTGCTCACGCAACTGCCGGTAGTAAGGATAGGGAGAGTCATGGGTGACCGCCGCTATCGGGTTGACGGGCTGGGCAAGGACCGGATCATGCATGGGCGTACACCGGCTCGCAGCGCACCTCGGTCTTGACCGAGTTGGCGATGAAACATTCCGCGTGGGCTTCGTGGTGGAGCTGCTCAATCTGCTCGCGCGTCGGGAGCCGCTCGCCGGAAAACTGCACCTCGGGCCGCAGCGTGACCACGGTCATCGCCGTTTTGCCTTCGGCATTTTTCGCCATCACGCCCACCGCCGCGTCGGCATAACGGTCCACGCAGAATTTGCGTTTGGCGGCAATCGACAGAAACCAGAGCATGTGGCAGCTCGACAGGGACGCGACGAAGGCTTCCTCAGGATCGACCGCCGCCGCATCCGACATCGGCACCGGGACGACATGCGGTGACGACGAGCCCGCCACTTCGGCGCCGCCGTCAAAGCGCAGCAGATGCCGCCTGCTGTAACGGTTGCCAAGAAAATCCTGCTCGCCGCGCTGCCAGAGAATTTCTGCGCTGTACTGGGCCATGGTGTGTTCGATCCGGTTGTTTGACAGGCCTCAAGTGTCGCGGGCCTGCCATCGATTGTCGAGCAACAACAGTTTGACTATGATCAAACCATGAATGCAGAACCCGACCTGGCCCGGCTGGCATCCTCCGTGGGCGATCCGCGCCGCATCCAGATGCTGGCACTGCTGATGGAAGGCCGCGCGCTCACCGCGAAAGAACTGGCGCTCGGCGCGGGGATTGAGCCCGCCACGGCCACCTCGCACCTCAAACGCCTGCAGGGCGATGGCCTGCTGGTAGCCACCTCGCAGGGCCGGCACAAGTATTTCCGCCTGGCTTCGGAGCATGTGGCGCAGCTGGTGGAGTCGCTGATGCGCGTCGCACCGCGCCGCCAATCAGAAGTGGCCGCCCATGCCGACGAGCCGATCCGGCAGGCCCGTTATTGCTACGACCACCTGGCCGGCAGCCTGGGCACCGGCCTGCTGACCGCCCTGCTGCGCAAAGGCTGGCTGATCAATGACGCCGCCGATCCGGGCGCCAAACAGCTGGAAGTCACCGCCAAAGGCGCGAAGTCATTCACGGCGCTGGGCATTGACCTGAAAAGCGCCCAGGCGCGGCGCCGGCAATTTGCCTGCCGCTGCCTGGACTGGTCAGAGCGGCGGGACCATCTGGGCGGCGCTTTGGGCGCCGCGCTGGCCGATCACCTGCTGGCACAGCGCTGGATAGAAAGAAAAAAACACAGCCGGGTCGTGCACATCACGGACCTGGGCAAAACGCAGTTGGGCCGCTGGGTTTAAAGCTGCGCAGCTGAGGGCATCACCACCACGCCGTCTTCGTCGGCATAGAGCCAGTCGCCGGGGCGCACCCACACGTCCTGAATCTGCACCGCTATGTCGCGCTGCCCCACGTTGCGCTTTTCCGTGGGCAGGGGCATGGCCGCCAGGGCCCGTATGCCGATAGCGCACTGTGCCAGTTCGGCCACGTCGCGCACGCAGCCATCAATCACCACCCCGGCCCAGCCGTTCCTGGCCGCGGCAGCGCCCAGATTGCCACCCAGCAGGGCGCGACGCAGGGAGGCACTGCCATCGACCACCAAAACACAGGCCACCGGCCCCGCAGGCGTTGCCATCACTCCGCTGCTGTCCACCGCGGCCTTGACCAGCGAGTTGTCCTCAAAACACTTCACGGTCACGACCGGTCCACAAAACTTGCGGACACCGCCGAAATCGCGAAACACAGGCGGCAACACACGAAAGCGGCCTGAACTGTCGTTTTTGTGGGTGTCGCACAAATCGCAGGTGGCGAATGTTGCAGTGGTGGACGTTGTCATTTTCCAGTGACCTTTTTGATGGATGGTTTGATATTTTCCCGGCGTGCCGGCAGCACGATGGCGTTTTCACGCGGTGCATTGAGCACGATGCAAGTCGCGGTTTCGGTCAGAATGCAAAACTTGGTGACCACGGCATCGAGGTGCGCCACGTCAATCACGGCAATCTCCAGCACCCAGCTGTCGTCTCCGGTGACGTTGTAGGCATTGATCACCTCCGGCGTCTGCTCGATCAGCTTGACAACCCGGGCGTATTCAACCCGGCCCACGCGAACGATGGCGCGAATGCCGTAACCGAGCCGCATCAAGTCCACCTCGGCGCGGTAGCCCTTGATCACGCCATTGAGCTCCAGCTTGCGCACCCGTTCGGTGACCGCGGGCTGGCTCAGGTGGGCGCGCCGCCCCAGCTCGGCCATGGTGATGCGCGCATCCTTCTGCAGCTCGGCCAGGATGCGGCTGTCGTAATGGTCGAATTCAGAAGTTTCTGTCATTGTTCTTTTCAAGCATCAATTTGAAAGCCAAAGTGGCAATTTGCCTTTAATTTTGCATGGTTTTGCAGTGCATGGCAATTTACGATCAGACGCATGACGACGGCAACAACCCTTCCACTCACTGCTCCCAGAGCAGCTCCCTTGCTGATCCCCGCCCTGATCGCCTGCTACCCGGTATGGGGGTCCACCTACCTGGCGATCCGGCTGGCGCTGGTCAGTTTTCCGCCCTTCTTCCAGATGGGCACGCGTTTTCTGGTCGCGGGCATCCTCTTGATGGCATGGGTTGCCGTGAAAAAGCACCCGCTCCCCACCTTGCGCGAATGGCGCAATGCCGTTGTGATTGGCGCCCTGATGCTGGGCGGCGGCATGGGGTTGGTCGCCAGTGCCGAGGTCCACATTGGCTCCGGCCTGATCGCCACCTTCATTGCGGTGGTCCCCATGATGGTCTGCGCCGGCGGTTTGCTGTTCGGCAAGCGCCCCAGCCGGCTTGAGCTGCTGGGCATGGTGGTAGGCCTGGCCGGGGTGCTGCTGCTGGTGCGCGGGGCCAGCTTTTCAGCGGCGCCTGTGGGTCTGGCCTGCATTATCGGGGCGACTTCACTGTGGTCCGTGGGCTCCGTGCTGTCGACAACCAGGCTGCCGCTGGCCAATGGCCCGGCCGGTTTCGCCAGCGAAATGCTGTGTGGCGGCGCGGTGTTGATGCTGATTTCTCTAGTGATGGGTGAGCAAAACCAGGTCATCAGTCACTGGCCCCCACAGACTCTGGCAACGCTGGCCTGGCTGTATCTGGTGGTGTTCGGGTCGCTGATTGCGTTCAGCGCCTACCTGTACCTGCTGGCCCACGCATCGCCCGCCGTGGCCACCAGCTACGCCTTTGTGAACCCTCTGATTGCGATTTTTCTGGGGGCATTCTTCGCTGGAGAAATGGTGACGGGCCAGGAATGGACGGCCTGCGGCGTGATTCTCACAGGTGTTTTTTTGATTTTCAGAGGTAAATCCGCAACATAAAGGCCCAAATAAAGTGCTTTTTCGCTATGAAACTGCATTTTTCTCCAGTAGCATCCGCATTGCCACTTGGAAGTAGTTATCTCAGTGGTGATTTATCAACTTCTAGAAGGAAAATCAATCATGGCAACTGCAAAAAAAGCACCGGCTAAAAAAGCGCCTGCAAAAAAGGCTGCTCCGGCAAAGAAAGTAGCTGCGAAAAAAGCAGCTCCAGCGAAGAAGGTAGCCGCTAAAAAAGCAGCTCCCGCGAAAAAGGTAGCTGCGAAGAAAGCAGCGCCTGCCAAGAAAGTTGCAGCCAAAAAGCCAGCAGCGAAAAAAGCGCCCGCCAAAAAGCGCACGCCCAATGCAGCGTTCATGAAAGCGCTGACCTTGAGCCCCGCACTGGCCGCAGTGGTGGGCGACAAGCCTCTGCCGCGTACCGAGATTGTCAGCAAGCTGTGGACTTACATCAAATCCAAAGGCCTGCAGGACAAGATCAACAAGCGCATGATCAACGCCGACGAAAAACTCAAAGCGGTATTTGGCAAAGCCCAGGTGTCGATGTTTGAGATGGCCGGCCTGATCGGCAAGCACGTCAAATAATCAGGCCCCGCCTGATTTCAAAAAGGCCGGTTTTTACCGGCCTTTTTTTATTCCCCGCCACAGACCGGTCAAGCAGTCTGAGACAAGGCTACGAAGAACACATTACTGGCACACTTCATGCTCAATGATTTTCAATGCTTTTGCATCAAAATTCATTGAATGCAATACGGGTTTCTGAGGAGTGCGCCGCCTGCAATTCGGGGATTATTCAGAGGAATCGTTGCTAAGATTCGACTCCTCCTTGATCAAGCCCCGCTTGGGGAAAGCTCACAACAACCAACATTTACCACGGCTCATTCACTTGAAGATCCTGGACACGAAAACCATCGCCAATGACCCATGCCGGCAAGGTCGCCGTCCTGCGGCTGACCGCACCAACAAGTATTCCGGTATTTAACAAGAAGCAATGCTGCGCTTTATCCTCACCCGCTTGAGCCTGATCATTCCCACCTTTTTGGGGATGACGCTACTGGCCTTTTTCCTCATTCGGCTGGTGCCGGGTGATCCCATTGAAACCATGGCGGGCGAGCGGGGCATCGATCCGGTGCGCCATGCACAGCTGCTCAAGGAGTACGGGCTGGACCGGCCGGTTCTGGTGCAGTACGGCATCTACATCGGGCGGGTGCTCAAGGGCGACCTGGGCAAGTCCATCATCACGCAGGAGCCTGTCCTCAGTGAATTCCTGACCCTGTTCCCGGCCACCATCGAGCTGGCCCTGTGCGCCATGGTGTTTGCCCTGGTCATTGGCATACCGGCCGGCATCCTGGCGGCCGTCAAGCGCAACTCGATACTGGACCACGGCGTCATGGGCGTCTCCCTGACCGGCTACTCGATGCCGATTTTCTGGTGGGGTCTGCTGCTGATTTTGCTGTTTTCGGTGCAGTTCGGCTGGACCCCGGTGTCGGGCCGCATGGCGGTCCAGTACTTCATTGAGCCGACCACCGGCTTTTTGCTGATCGACTCGCTGCTCTCCAGCGACAAAGGCGCTTTCTGGTCGGCCGCATCGCACCTGATTTTGCCCGCCATTGTGCTGGGCACCAACCCGCTGGCCGTGATTGCCCGCATGACGCGCTCGGCCATGCTCGAAGTGCTGGGCGAAGACTACATCCGCACGGCCCGCGCCAAGGGGCTATCCAACTTGCGCGTGGTCGCCCTGCATGCCCTGCGCAATGCCCTGATCCCGGTGATCACCGTGATTGGCCTGCAGGTGGGCGTGCTCTTTACCGGCGCCATCCTGACCGAAACCATCTTTTCATGGCCCGGCGTCGGCAAATGGCTGATCGAAGCGATCAGCCGGCGCGACTACCCGGTCTTGCAGGGCGGCATCCTGCTGCTGGGCGCGATCGTGATGGCCGTCAACCTGCTGGTGGACATCACCTACGGCATTATCAATCCACGCATCAGGCATCAGCGATGAGCACGGCACCCTTGAACACTGCGACCTTGACATCGGCTGCGCCGCCGGCCCCAGCGCATCCGCTGCGCGAGTTCTGGACCTACTTCAGCGCCAACCGCGGCGCCGTGATCGGCCTGATCATTGTGGTGGGGGTGCTGCTGGTCGCGCTGTTGGCGCCCGTGCTGGCGCCGCATGCACCGAGCATCACCAACAATGCCGTGTTTCTCAAGCCACCGGCCTGGCAGGCCGGCGGATCGTGGACCTACCCCCTGGGCACCGACGCCATTGGCCGCGATATTTTGTCGCGCCTGATGCACGGCGCCCGCCTGTCGCTGGTCATTGGCCTGGCCGTGGTGGCGCTGTCGGTCGCGGTCGGCACCGTGCTGGGCCTGCTGTCGGGGTTTTTCCGCGGCGTCTTCGAGATCGCCGTGATGCGCCTGATGGACATCATCCTCACGCTGCCCAGCCTGCTGCTGGCCATTGTGATCGTGGCCATTTTGGGCCCCGGGCTGATGAATGCCATGCTGGCCGTGGCCGTGGTGGTGCTCCCGCATTACGTGCGCATTACCCGGGCGGCGGTGATTTCCGAGACCTCCCGCGACTACGTCACCGCCGCCCGCATGAGCGGCGCGGGCCGCATCCGCCTGATGTTCAGCGAGGTGCTGCCCAACTGCACCGCCCCCCTGATTGTGCAGGCCTCGCTGGGCGTGTCCACCGCCATTTTGGATGCCGCGGCGCTGGGCTTTCTGGGGCTGGGCGCGCAACCACCCTCTCCCGAGTGGGGCACCATGCTGGCCGACGCCCGTGAATTCGTGCTGCGCGCCTGGTGGGTCGTCACCTTTCCCGGCCTGGCGATCCTGATCACGGTGCTGGCTTTCAACCTGCTCGGTGACGGACTGCGCGATGCGTTCGACCCGAAACTCAAACGATGAACAAGATCCACCCACCCCTCATGCGCCTCTTCGCAAGTAACAGCGCGGAACCGGCTTCGCCGGGCCGCAGCTGTTGCCCCCGCAGGGGGGATCCGGCTACACGAAGTGAGCCGAGAAGGGGGAGTTACTAAATATGGCCCTGCTTGAAATAGAAAACCTGTCCGTCGAGTTCCCCTCGCAAAACGGCGTCATGCACGCCGTTGACGGTGTCAGCCTGTCCCTGGACGAAGGCGAAGTGCTGGGCATCGTGGGTGAGTCGGGCTCCGGCAAAAGCGTCACCATGATGGCCTTGATGGGCCTGGTGGCCTATCCGGGCCGCGTGAAGGCCGACAAACTGCGCTTTGCCGGCCATGACCTGCTGGCGCTGTCCGAGCGCGAGCGCAGCAAACTCACCGGCAAAGACGTGGCCATGATTTTTCAGGAGCCCACGACCAGCCTGAACCCTTGCTTTACCATCGGCTTTCAGCTCACCGAAACCCTGCGCCTGCATTTGGGGCTGGAGCGCAAGGCGGCCACGCGCAAGGCCATCGAGCTGCTCGAGCAGGTCGGCATTCCCGCCCCCGAAAGCCGCCTGAAGGCCTATCCGCACCAGTTGTCGGGCGGCATGAACCAGCGCGTCATGATTGCCATGGCCATTGCCTGCAACCCGCGCCTGCTGATTGCCGATGAGCCGACGACCGCCCTCGACGTCACCATCCAGGCCCAGATTCTGGACCTGTTGCGCAGCCTGCAGAAAGAGCGCGGCATGGCCCTGGTGCTGATCACGCACAACATGGGCGTTGTCTCCGAAATGGCCCAGCGTGTCGCGGTCATGTATGCCGGACAGATCATGGAAGAGCAAGCGGCGCACGCCCTGTTCAACTCGCCGCAACACCCCTACACGGAAGCCCTGCTGGCCGCCCTGCCTGAGCGCAGTGACGGCAGCGCGCGCCTGGCCACGATCCCGGGCATGGTGCCCGGCCTGTATGACCGGCCAGCGGGCTGCCTGTTTGCACCCCGCTGCGCCTATGCCACCGAGCATTCGCGCAACGAGCGGCCCCTGCTGCGCGCCTGGGGAGCTGGGTCGCCTGCGGGCGGCATGGTGCGCTGCCACTACCCGCTGGGGGACCCTGGCCGTGACGCCGCCCTCTTGCGGGACAAACCGCTGCTGGAGCTGGCAGCATGAGCGACTTGCACAACGCGTCCGCGCCATCACTCCAACCCGTGGTGGAGGCCAAGGATCTCCAACGCGTGTACGAAATACGGCGTGGCTTCCTGCGCGCGCCCGCCCACCTGCAGGCCGTCGGCGGTGTCTCCTTCACCGTGCGCGCCGGCAAGACACTGGCCGTGGTCGGCGAATCGGGCTGCGGCAAATCGACGCTGGCCCGCATGGTGTCCCTGATCGAAACACCCACGGCGGGCTCCTTGCACATCAACGGGGTGGATGCCGTCCATGCGCCCAAAGAGCAACGCCTGGCGCTGCGCAAGGCGGTCCAGCTGGTGTTCCAGAACCCTTACGGCTCGCTCAATCCGCGCAAGAAAATCGGCGCCATTCTGGAAGCCCCGCTCGAGATCAACACCACCCTGTCTGCGGCCGAGCGTGCGGCACAAGCCCGCGCCATGCTGGCCATGGTCGGCCTGCGCCCCGAGCATTACGACCGCTACCCCCACATGTTCTCGGGCGGGCAGCGTCAGCGCATTGCCATTGCGCGGGCACTGATGCTCAAACCCGGCCTGGTGATTGCCGACGAACCGGTGTCGGCGCTGGATGTGTCGATCCAGGCCCAGGTGCTCAACCTGCTGGCCGATTTGCAGCAGTCGCTGGGCCTGGCTTACCTGTTCATCTCGCACGACCTGGGCGTGGTGCGCCATATCGCCCACGATGTGCTGGTGATGTACCTGGGCCATGCGGTCGAGCAAGGCGAAAAGAACACAATTTTTGCGCAGCCCCTGCACCCGTATACCCAGGCCTTGCTGGCCTCGACGCCGGGCCTGGCGGGCAGCTCGGCCATCAAGCAGCGCATCGTGCTCAAGGGCGAGCTGCCTTCGCCGCTCAACCCGCCCAGCGGCTGCGTGTTCTCAACCCGCTGCCCTCACGTCACCGAGCGCTGCCGCGCCGAACGGCCCTTGTTACGGGATGTCGCAGACAGACAGGTGGCCTGCCACTATGCTGAAAAGTTCCTCGCTGCGTGACATGCGGCCGTGCAACCCTGCATTTCTCATGTCACGTTTTTTCACGACCAGCGCGCGCACAACGCAAACTGGCCGCAATCCCGCTGCATTGCAGCATTACCACCCCTAAGGGAGTCCTTAAGATGATTCAGTCCAAACCGAGTGCAAGCCCACGCACAAGTAAATTGCGTCCGGTCAAGCGTGCTCTGCTCTGCGCCGTGGCGCTTCCAGCGCTACTGGCCCTGACGCCGGTATCGGCCAAGACGCTGGTGTTCTGCTCTGAAGGCAGCCCGGAAAACTTCTACCCTGGCGTCAACACCACGGGCACCTCGTTTGATGCCAACGAACCCGTTTACAACCGCCTCGTGGAGTTCGAATACGGCGGCACCAAGGTGGTCCCTGGGCTGGCCGAGAAGTGGGACATTTCCGCCGACGGCAAGGAATACACCTTCCATCTGCGCAAGGGGGTGAAATGGCACACCACCAGCAAGAACTTCAAACCCACGCGCGACATGAATGCCGATGACGTGCTGTTCATGTTCGAGCGCCAGTGGAAAGAAGACAACGCCTTCTTCAAGGTCACCAGCCCCAACCACTCCTACTTCAGCGATATGGGCATGCCCAAGCTGCTGAAGTCCGTGCAAAAAGTGGACGACTACACCGTCAAGGTCACGCTGGACAAACCTGAAGCGCCGTTCCTGTCCAACCTGGCCATGCCTTACGCAGCGGTCCAGTCCAAGGAGTACGCGGATGCCATGCTGAAAGCCGGCACGCCGGAAAAGATCGACCAGGACCCCATCGGTACCGGCCCCTTCTACCTGGTGCAGTACCAGAAAGACGCCATCATCCGCTACAAGGCATTCCCGCAGCACTTTGCCGGCAAGGCCAAGCTGGATGACCTTGTCTACGCGATCACGCCGGATGCCTCGGTGCGCTGGGCCAAGCTGCAAAAGGGTGAGTGCCACGTCATGCCTTACCCCAATCCGGCCGACCTGGATGCCATCCGCAAGGACCCCAATGTCCAGATCATCGAGCAGCCGGGCCTGAACGTCGGCTACCTGGCCTACAACACGACCAAAAAGCCGTTTGACGATGTGCGCGTGCGCAAGGCCATCAACATGGCCATCAACAAGAAAGCCATTGTTGAAGGCGTGTACCTGGGTACCGGCGTTGCCGCCAAAAACCCGATTCCGCCGACCATGGCCGCGTACAACAACGCCATCAAGGACGACGAGTACAACCCGGAAGCCGCCAAGAAATTGCTGGCCCAGGCCGGCTTCCCGAATGGCCTCACCACCGACCTGTGGGCCATGCCGGTGCAGCGCCCCTACAACCCCAATGCCAAGCGCATTGCCGAGTTGATGCAGGCCGACCTGGTCAAGATCGGCGTCACCGCCGAGATCAAGAGCTTTGAGTGGGGCGAGTACCGCAAGCGCCTGCAGGCCGGCGAGCACCAGATGGGCATGCTGGGCTGGACCGGCGACAACGGCGACCCGGACAACTTCATGTACACCCTGCTCGGTTGCGCTTCGGCCCAGTCGGCCAGCGGCAGCAACATCGCCAAGTTCTGCTACCAGCCCTATGAAGACCTGGTCCTGAAAGCCAAAACCGTCACCAGCCCGGCCGAGCGCACCAAGCTCTACCAGCAGGCGCAGGTCATCTTCAAAGAGCAGGCTCCCTGGTTCACCATCGCCCATGCGGTGCAGCTCAAACCCGTTCGCAAGAGCGTGATTGGTTATAAGAACAGCCCGTTCGGCCGCCACAACTTCTACGCCGTGGACATCAAGGAATAAGCGTCCCTGAAACCGGCAGGCTGCGGCCTGCCCGCAAAAAAGGCCGGTGCAAACCGGCCTTTTTCATTTCTACATCAATTTCTTATTGATGTTTTCGTAATTCATGACACCACACCGTTCAGGCTGAACCTGTCGAAGCCCTTCGACAGGCTCAGGGCGAACGGTAGTAAGTTGCCTGTCATGATTTATGGAAGTCTCAATAAGCCATAACGGCCTTTCACCCTTGTGGATTGGGCGCGAACAGCTATGTTTTTTATAGCGACTTGCTCAAGGCGTTTTGAGTGATGGCAGACAGCGTGCCGCGTGTCGTGATGACTTCCGGGTCCAGCATGACCTCGATCACCGTGCCCTCACTGCGGGCCAATGCCGCCAGCAACTGGGCTTCAAACTCCTCCGTGCGCGTGATGCGCACGCCCGCATAGCCGTAGGCCCGCGCCAGGGCGGCAAAGTCGGGGTTGTGCAGCCGGGAGCCACTCACATGCCGGGGGTATTCTTTTTCCTGGTGCATGCGGATGGTGCCGTACATGCCGTTGTTGAGCAGCACGATGATGCTCTTGGCGCCATGCTGCACGGCCGTGGCCAGCTCCTGACCGTTCATCAAAAAATCACCATCGCCGGCGATGGTGAAGGCCACGCGCCCGGTCGTGATGGCAGCTGCAATGCCCGCCGGAACGCCGTAGCCCATCGCGCCCACCGTGGGCGCCAGCTGCGTTTTAAAGCCTTTGACCAGCCCATGGTGGCGGAAAAAACGGTGTATCCAGCTGGCGAAATTGCCGGCTCCGTTGGTCAGCACGGCGTCAGGAGGCAGGTGTTTTTGCAGCATGCCGACAATGGCGGGCATGTCGATGTCGCCGGGCAGTTTTTGCGGCTCCAGATTGGCCAGGTAGTCGGCGTGGGCGGCATCTGTCCACGCTTCCCATGGCAGCGAAACGGGTGCGGTGAGGACCTCGAGCGAGCTAGCGGCGGCGTTCATGGTGGCGTTGATCGCCAGATCGGCCTGGTAGACCCGGTTCAGCTCCTCCGCGCTGGCATGGATGTGCACCAGCTTCTGGGCGGGCCTGGGTGCCTGCAGCAGCGTGTAGCTGCCGGTTGTCATCTCGCCCAGACGCGGGCCGATGGCAATGATCAGGTCGCTGTTCTGGATGCGTGCGGCCAGTTTGGGGTTGAGTCCAATCCCGACGTCACCTGCATACAAGGGGTGGTGGTTGTCAAAAGTATCCTGAAAGCGGAAGGCATTGCCCACGGGCAGTTTCCAGTTTTCGGCAAAACGCTGCAGCGCCTGGGCCGATTGCTGCGTCCAGCCTCCGCCGCCCGCAATCACGAACGGCCGCTCCGATTTCAATAGCATTTCACGCAGCTGCCGCACCGAACCCGGGTCACTCCAGGCCTGGACCGGCTCGACCCGGGGCAGGGGCTGCGCGTCGGTCATCTGCGTCAGCATGTCTTCCGGCAGCACCAGCACGACCGGGCCGGGGCGGCCATTCATGGCGGTGGCGAAAGCACGCGCGATGTACTCCGGGATGCGCCGCGCGTCGTCGATGCGTTCCACGCGTTTGGCAAAGCCCTTGGTGCTGGGCCCGAAGAAGCTGCTGTAGTCGACCTCCTGAAACGCCTCGCGGTCGCGGCAATCGCTGGCCACATCGCCGACCAGCAGCACCATGGGGGTGGAGTCCTGAAACGCCGTGTGCACGCCAATCGAGGCGTTGGTGGCGCCCGGTCCGCGGGTGACCAGGCAAACGCCCGGGCGGCCCGTCAGCTTGCCATGGGCTTCCGCCATGAATGCCGCGCCGCCTTCCTGGCGACAGGTGATGAACTCAATCTGGCCCTGGCGTGCATGAAAGCCGTCGAGCACCGCGAGGTAGCTTTCACCGGGTACGCCAAAGGCATGGGTTACGCCCTGGGCCACAAGGCAGTCAACAAGAAGATGGCCGGCGAGTTTTTTAGTCATGAACCGTATTGTGCCGTGGCTCAGGCGGCTGGCTGACTCACTCCTACCGCTTATTCGGGGCTGCTGCTGTCGGCGTCGGCGCCCCCCGCGGCCAGCGCCTGCTTGGCCAGTTCTTCCTCGCTCAAGGGTGCTGCCGATTCAAGTGCGGCCAACTCTTCCAGGAATTCCTCGGTCGGCTCCTCGTGCCCCAGCAGCACCTCTTCGAGATGTTGCTTGGCTGGATCCACGGGCACGGACTCCGAGTGCAACACCGTCGGAGGCACAGGGAATTTTTCGCCCAGCTCAAACTTCAAGGCCTCTGACTTTTCCTCCACCCAGCGTGCAAAGTCCCCATGGTGGGGGGTGTTTGGCGTACTCATGAGATGGTCCCCTTTCAGAAGGTTCGGCCCGCGCCGGCCAGCTGCCTGGCTGCCATGGCTTATAGGCCATATCTGAACCATAGCAGAGCCGTGGTTTTATTCAAGCCCCGGGGTCTTCCCAGGACCTGACTGAAAACCCCTCAAGCCCGGGTGCGCCGCCCTACCCCCAAAGCCGCAAACACCGTCACCCGCAAAACTCCCACAATGCGCTGGGTAAAGGTTTCGCCCCTGACGGCTTTCGGTTCACTTGTCGGGGGTGGAAACTTCTCACTCAGTGGCACACCCACGTCCAGGCGCAGGTCAGGTCGTGGCCAGCGTCGTGCGCCGCACCCGTCCCACATTGAAAGCACTCGCAATCAGCACCGCCCGCACCAGTGCCAGGCCGATAAACACGCTCCGGTGCTGCTGGTGGTCCATCAGCGTTCCGAAGATCAGCGGCGAAATGGCCTGGCCAATGTCCAGGCCTGAATACACCACGCCGTAGACGCGGCCTGTCGCGTTGGGCGGTGTGGAGCGCTTGACAATCAAGTCCCGCGACGGCCCACCGGTCCCTGCCGAGAACCCCATCAAGCCAAACAGCACCGGCACCATCAGTCCGGGCACATCGACCATGCCCAAGACCAGCGCAATGGCCGCTGCCACGCCAAAACCAATCCCTACGATGCGCTGCAGCGCACCTGCTCGCGCTGCAGCGCCTGGCAGGGGTCGCCCTCCCGGGGAGTCAGTTTCCAGGCCTGCGCCAGTTCGCGCCAGGCCTGGTTTTCATCGCGCAGCAAGGTGGGGCGGCGCGGGCGGGGCGAGGGTTGCGCCGGCTGCCGCAGAGGCCACCCCGGTGTGGAGGCCGCAACCGCTGCGGGTGTGGCTGCGCCAGTTGGCGTGGCGACTGCTGCGATCTCGGGTGCTTGCGGCACCTGCGTCACGAGACGGGCCGTGGCGAGCAGCCCGGCGTCGGCGGCGACACTCAAGCCCACCAAGGCAAGGCTGCGCTGCCAACGCCATGCTGCGCGCACCGGCGGGTCGAACACCTCGTCTGCCGCCTTGTTGACGATGCCGCGGTTGACCGTGGCCTGGCCCTCGGCAGACAGGTTCTGCGCCTCGTCAATGATCAGCACGTTGTTCTGCCCGGCGGCATGGGCCTGCAGCAGGAAGGTGTTGAGCGGATCGAGGTAATCCTTGACCGTGAGCGGCAGCAGCT
>NZ_JAKFDR010000002.1:0-64919 GCF_036676035.1 Polaromonas sp. | reverse complement strand
GGATTGATCGCGGTGCTGATCTACTTGGCCTCGAGCCTTGTCATGACCCGATATGTCATGCGCAATCTGATCGAGTTTCATCCGGTTCACAACACGGTCGACAATGTATTCAGCGCCAAGATCTAGGGCCATAGGGGTCCCCTCGTTTTCAGTGCAATAAGTGACGGTTCGCAAACCCAGCCCATGGGGCTCACTCCAAAGGTGGGTCAATATTCAAGCGGCACCGACAAACTCTCAGCTACTGCAAGGCTTCAGCCCGATTTTGGCAGAGAAACACCAGCTGCCGGGAATGTCAGCGTGAACGTGGTCTCGCGGCCCGGCTGGCTGTGCGCCGTCACCAGTCCGCCATGGGCCGACATGATGGAGCGCACAATCGCCAGGCCCAGTCCGTTGCCTCCGTCCAGGCGAGCGCGCGCGGAATCGATACGGTAGAAGCGGTCGAAGATGCGCTCGAGATGGGCCGGGGCGATACCCTCACCCTGGTTGGTCACCGCCAGCGTGGCGGTGCCGCCTTCTGCAGCGATCACGACCCTCACGATCGAATCCGCAAAGGCATGGCGGATCGCGTTAGACACCAGGTTGGTAATCGCGCGCTCTACCAGCAGGCGATCGGCCATGACAACTGCGGTGCCCGTCACCTCTACCGTAACCCCACGCTCCTCAGCAATAAGCGACAGGTAGTCAGCCACCCGCTGGGCCTCTTGGGCAAGCTCCATGTGGTCGCGCTGAAGCGGGTTTTCGTTGTGATCGGCGCGGGCGATGAAAAGCATGTCGGAAATCAGGCGGGACAGCCGCTCCAGCTCGTCGACGTTGCCTTCCAGCACCTCTTGCAGGGCCGCCACTGTACGCGTATGGGACAGGGCAACCTGAGAGCGGCCCAGCAACGTTGCCACGGGGGTGCGCATCTCGTGGGCAAGGTCGCCTGAGAACTCCTGCAGCCGCCGGTAGCCCACGTCGATGCGTTCGAGCATGCTGTTGAACTCCGTTGCGAGTTCGGCCAGCTCCGTGGGCAGGCCGGAAGAAGAGACGCGCTGACTGAGCGATTGTGCGCCGATGGAGGCGGCTAACCGGTGGAAACGCCGCAACGGCGCCAGGCCCGTACGCGCGATCAACCAGGCTCCGAGCGCCACGATGAGTAGCAGCAATGGTAATCCCACCAAGGTCGCCTTGAGAAACCCTGCCAGCAGTTGCGCGTCGTGCCTTCGGTCGAGCGACAGGTAGAACCGCACGGGCTGTCCGTTGGCGACGCGACTGGTGCCCCGAATGGCACTTAGTCGTTCCCCGGTTGATGCCGCCCAAGCATGCATGGACGACGTGTTGTCCGGGACAGCGTTCAGCGCAGAGACGGATTGTCGCGCCACGGGAGAAGAACTCGCCACCACCTGGCCGCTGGCCACATCCACCAAGGCCAGGTGAAGGTCGTCGTGGCCGATCAGTAGATCGCCAAAACGGTGGCTGTCTTCGATAGTTTCGGGCGACGGGACTTCGGACAGCAGATGCAACAGCAGGTCGCGTTTGCCCTGCAGCTCCGTGGCTGAGCGGGCATCAAGCTGTTGCGACAATGCCCAGAACCCGACCACGATGGCACCGCAAGCGACGACAAGGCCGAACAAGGCGCTGGCGAACGCGGTGCGTAGCGCCAAAGAGGCCTGGAACCCGAAGCCGGGCCATCGACGCTGTGTCATGTGGCGGTCCGACGTTCCAGGACATACCCTACGCCGCGTACCGTGTGGATTAGCTTCTCTTCAAAGGGATCGTCAATCTTGGCGCGCAATCGTCGTATTGCCACTTCGACCACGTTGGTGTCCGAATCAAAGTGGATGTCCCACACCAATGACGAAATCTGTGTGCGGGAGAGGACTTCGCCGGATTTTTGGGCAAGCAGAGTCAGCAAGGCAAACTCTTTGGCCGACAGATCGATGCGTTGGCCCGCCCGGGTCGCGCGGTGCCGCACCGGATCAATTTCCAGGTCCACCACCCGCAGCACCTGGTCCACGGACGTCGGCTGGCCGCGCTTGAGCAGGGCCCGCACCCGGGCTAGCAGTTCCGGAAACTGAAAGGGTTTGACCAGGTAGTCGTCGGCCCCCATGTCGAATCCACGGATCTTGTCGTCGATCTTGCCACGCGCCGTGAGCATTAGCACGGGCACCTGCTTGGAGGTGCGTAGCGCCGACAGCACCGCAAACCCGTCAATGCCCGGCAGCATGACGTCCAGGATCACCAGATCATGGTCGCCGTTGGCGGCCGCATGCAAGCCGTCCGTGCCGTTGTAAGCCACCTCGACGGTATAGCCGCTCTCGGCCAAGCCCTGGCGCAGGTAGTCCGAAGCCTTGGGTTCGTCCTCGATCAGCAGAATTTTCAATAGAGACCTCTGTCGTGCATAACGTATTCGCAATCTGCGGGTCAGCGTGAGGCTGCACCCAGGCTTCTACAGTGAGAACCGTGATGCAGAGGTTGCAGCGCAGTTGTCCTAAGCATTAGGACAACACCTTAAAGACGATGTTAAAGGAGTTTGACCATGTTGTTTCATAAAACTGTATTTGCCCTGGCCTTGGCTGGTGCGGCCCTTCCCGCCGCCTTCGCCAACAGCGGCAGCAATTGGATTGGCGGCGAGCGAGGCTTTGAGTTCCATGCAGGGCAAAGCACCAAAAGTAGCGCCGATGTGCAAAAGGAGTTGGAGGCTTTCCGCAAGAACCCGGTGACCGCTGACGGTGGCACGCTGGTGGGCCGCGATGCCCGCTACATCCCCCCCCCAGCACAGCTATGCCTTTCAGGACGGCAAGCTGGTCCACACAGACAGCATTGCGCATGACACTCCGAAGCCCACCAATCTGGCTATGACGGATGCCGAGCGGAGCCTGTACCGGGGTCGCTAAGGCAACTGACCTTAGCATTAACTAAGCCGTGCCGGGTGAAAGCCGCCCGGCCCATCCATCAATACCCTGAGCTGCGGCCACTGCGTCGGCGTTGTCACCCAGACCGTCAAGCTTGTCGACCCCAACGCCAAGGTCGATGTCGATCTGGACAAAAAAAAAGGGCAAGGTCCAGTCGACTGAAGACCGCAAGTCTTTCGCCGCGGCACTGACCAACGCCGGTTACCCGCCTGCCGCATGAGCCAATGAGTGCACCGGGCGGTCTGCTGCCCGGTGCTGCATCCGCAACAACACACCTTCCCAATGGCTTGGCATCGATGCGCTGCAACTGATGTCTTAACCTGAGCCTGCTCTGGTTGCGGTTCAGCCCGGCGGCTTTCGGAACGGGTAGACCAGTTGCTGCGTGTAGCCGTGCGGTACCGGATCGCCTTCAACGCCAATCGCACCGAGCGAGTCTTGGGCTCGAAGTACGTTCCGAACAGGTGATCCCAGACCAGCCAGAACTCCCCAAAGTTCACCTGCGCGTCCCCATACTTTTGCCTGTGATGCCAGCGATGCAGCTGTGCCACGCCCAGCACATGCCTGAACGGCTGGCTAGGCTGCAGATAGTGTGCGGCCCAGCGATGAACTTCTCCCTGCAGTGGGCGCTGCAAAAGTAGTAAGGCTTGCCCGCGTGGTCATGCCGATGGGGTGATTGCGCTGCCACAGCCATGCCGCACACCGGATATTTGAGATGGCCTGGCGCTGCCACCTGATCCGCCAACGCCTGCCCATGCGCCCCGTGACTGTGCTGGTGATGATCGTGTTTTTCCATGGCAGACACCTTTCAGTTGACTGGCAGCAGGCCCAATCTCAATTCATCGAGGTCGTTTCCTGCGGGCGCGTCGCGGATGGCCCCTGGTCATGCGCCCCTGTTTCTTTTGTTTTCGGTCTCGCCAAAGCAGATAGCCGATCAGTACCAAAAGCAGCAAAGCAGCCGAACCTCCCGCTATAAGCGCTGTCGTCAGCGTTTCGTGCGAAGCATTGGGCAGGTTCCGAAATTCATGAGGCATCCGGCATCATCCCAAACATGAGAGCATATTCTTCTGCGTCGTGGCAGAAACTGCCGAGGAGGCGTGCCCGTCCACCCCGGCAGCCCCCACAAAGGACCTACTTGGCTGGCTGAATATCGGTGACAACAATGGCACCGCCTGCCTTCTCAGCCTTGAAGCGGATCTTGTCACCGGCCTTGACTTTATCCAGCATGACCGGATCCATGACCTGGAACACCATGGTCATGCCAGGCATGTCCAGGTTCTTGATCTCGCCGTGCTTGATGGTGATTTTCTTGCTGTCCATGTCCACTTTGCGGATTTCGCCGTCGGCCATATCGGCAGCGGCCGCCGTGGCGGTCTCTTTCCTGGCATCGCCCATGGCCATGGGTGCGCCTGCATGCGAGGCCGCAAAAGCAGAGCTTGCGCCGGCCAGCAGGGCAGTGAGAAGCAACAGGGTTTTGAGGTTTTTCATGATGGTTTCTTTCAGGATTTAGCAGGAGATTTCGAGGGATAGGATTGATAAACACGGGAACTGCCGTCAGTCAGCACCAGCAGCACGTCGTAAGCGTCGCGGGCGTTGCCCATTTCCATGCCCGGCGAGCCCACGCGCATGCCGGGCACGGCAAGTCCGCGTGCCTTGGGCTTTTCGCGCAGCAGCCGGCGCAACTCCTGCGCCGAAACATGGCCTTCAATCACGTAGTCGCCCAGGCTTGCCGTGTGGCAGGAGCCAAATTTGTCTGGCAAACCAAGCTTCTGACGGATGGGTGCCGTGTCTTTGACGTCGTGGGTCACGACCGCAAAACCGTTTTTACGCAGATGAGCCACCCATTCACGGCAGCAGCCACAGTCTGGATTTTTCCAGACCGTGATCTGGTTTGGGTCGCTGCGAGCCAGCGCGCGCAGCGGTTGACTGAAGATCGCGACGCCGACTATCGCCACCGGCAGGCGCAAGGCCGACCGGCGGGAAACAGCGCTAATGCTGGTCATCGGCATGGCCATCTTCTGTTTTCATTGCGGCCTATTTTGCCGCCACATTCACCAGGCCCTTCATGCCAGCGTCATAGTGGCCAGGCTGCAGGCAAGCGAAATCGACCTTGCCTGTCTTGGTGAACTGCCAGATGATCTCGCCGCTTTTACCTGGTGCAACTGTGACCATGTTGTTCTCGGCATGCTCCATCTCCGGGTTTTTCTTCATCACTTCATAGTGGTCCTTGAGGTCTTTGAGGGTGCCCAGCACCATCTCGTGTTTGACCTTGCCGGAATTTTTGGCGACAAAGCGAATCGTTTCGCCCTGCTTGACCGCAATGTTGGACGAGTGAAAGCGCATGTCGTCGGTCATGTCGACGGTGACCGTGCGCGTGACTTTGGAGGCGACACCGGGCTTGCCAATGGCGTCAGCGCCATGCCCGCCTGCGTGGTTGCCGGATGCCATGGCCGACATGGCCAGCAAAATACCGGGGATGGCGAGCAGGATGTTGCGTGATTTCATGAAATACCTTTCAAGGGTGGTGGTAAAAAAACTGACTCAATGCTTCATAGTGCCCATGACGGGCTTGCGGACCTGAACTTCGACTTCTTTCATGGGCATGTTCTGCGCTTTCATGGATTGGCCGCCCCCGGATGCCAAGCGCGCCGGCAAACGTGTCGGTTCAGGCAGTGAGCCTGTCCATTCGTAGGCCACTTCGCCTGCGGGGTGCTTGTACCAGCCGGGGTCTTTGTAGTCACCGGGCTTCTGATCCTTGCGCACCTTGACCATGCTGAACATGCCGCCCATTTCGACCGAGCCGAACGGGCCCTCGCCGGTCATCATTCGGGCGGTGTTGTCGGGTATGGGCATTTCCATCTCGGCCATGTCGGCCATGCCGCGCTCGCCCATCACCATGTAGTCGGGCACCACTTTCTGGATCTTGTTGACCAGACCGCGGTGGTCCACGCCAATCATGGTGGGCACGTCGTGGCCCATGGCGTTCATAGTGTGGTGGCTCTTGTGGCAATGCATGGCCCAGTCGCCTTCCTCATCGGCGAGGAACTCGATCTGGCGCATCTGGCCGACGGCCACGTCGGTCGTAACTTCGTACCAGCGCGTGCTCGGTGGCGTCGGGCCGCCGTCGGTGCCGGTCACCAGAAACTCGTGCCCGTGCAGGTGAATCGGGTGGTTGGTCATCGTCAGGTTGCCTACGCGAATCCTGACGCGGTCGTTCAGACGCACGTTGAGCGTATCGATTGCAGGGAACACCCGGCTGTTCATGCACCAGATGTTGAAGTCGCTCATCGTGGCGGTTTTGGGCGTCTTGCTGCCGGGCTCAACGTCAAACGCATTGAGCAGGAAGCAAAAGTCTCGGTCCACCTCGCTGATGTGAGGGTGCTTGGCCTTGGGGTGGGTAACCCACATGCCCATCATGCCCATGGCCATCTGGACCATTTCGTCGGCATGCGGATGGTACATGAAGGTGCCGGGTCGGCGCGCCAAAAATTCGTAGACAAAAGTCTTGCCTGCCGGAATGGCCGGCTGGGTCAGGCCCGTCACACCATCCATGCCGTTGGGCAGGCGCTGGCCGTGCCAGTGAATGCTGGTGTGCTCGGGAAGCTTGTTGGTGACGAAGATGCGCACGCGGTCGCCTTCCACCACTTCAATGGTGGGACCGGGGCTCTGGCCGTTGTAGCCCCACATGTTGACCTTGAAACCAGGCGAGACTTCGCGCACCACCGGCTCGGCCACCAAGTGGAATTCCTTGACGCCGTTGTTCATCTTCCAGGGCAAGGTCCATCCGTTGAGCGTCACCACCGGGTTGTAGGGTCGGCCGGTGGTCGGCACCAAGGGGGGTGCCGTGTCCACGGATGTCTGGTAGACGGGTTCGGGCAAAGCAGCCATTGCAGACCGCGCGACCGCCAGCCCAGCCACCGAAGCTGCGGCACCTGCGAAGAATTGACGACGTGAATTGAGGAGACTCATGCTACTTTCCTTTCAATGCTTTCAGTGGCCAGCGGCGGCAGCAGGCTCACCACCACCACCCAGGGAGACAAAACTGTCCGGGGCGCCACCTTGAAGGACCCACTGCAGGTCGGTCTCTGCGATCCAGAAGTCCCGCTGCGCATCGATGGCGCTGACCACTGCTTGTGACTGACTGGAAACCTCACCCAACAAGTCCCACACGCTCTTGAGCATGCCGTTGTAATGAAGAACGGTTTCCTCCATGATGAACTCGCGAACCTTCCGCACTTCCTCACGCGCACTCATGGCCAAGGCGTGGCTGGACAGGTAGGCCTGGCGCGCCATGCGGGCGTTGGCTCCATTGCGCATGCCCTCTGCGCGCGGCAGTTGTGCCGCAATGGCAGAAGCCCGCCCATCCAGAACCTGTGGCGACAGGGCCTGGGCCGGTAGGTCTGGCAAGCGCTCAGGGAGGGTGACAGCGGTGTGCATACCTGTGAGTTGCAATGTCTTGATGAGAGTGGCCTCTGCCTGCGTGGCTGCGTACTGCGCTCGTCGCACATTCATCTGGGCGGACGACTGCGCCAGCTGAACCTGGGCCTGCTGGAGCTTGCTCCAGTTGCCCACGCTCACCATCCGGCGACCCAACTCGTTACCGGCCTCGGCCGCATCCTGCGCATCGCGGTGTTGCTTGAGCGCCTGGCGGGCAGCGACGGCTTGAAACCACGCCTTGCGGCCCTGTGCTGCGACTTCCAGCAGTTCGTCCAGATCGTCCACCCGGCGCTGCAGGATCGGATCAAGCTCTGTCCACCGCCCTTTGGCGATCAGATCCACATTCGCTTCACCGATCTGGTTCATGGGCTTGACCAGTTCACGGTGCGCCATCCAGGCTTGGCGCACAGCGTCTTCTGACGACATCAAGCTCAGACTGGCGGCTGCCTGTTCCTGGCTTTGCGCAGTGGGTACGTTTTCTTTTTCCCATTTGAGAATGTCGGCATGGCCACGCTTGTACTGCCCCACGGCGTCGTTGGCTTCACGCCAGTTCTTCTCGGCGGACGCCGGTGCAATCTGGGCAGACACCGCCAAGGGAAGAGCCAGCACACCCAGAGCGATGGCCCGCAGTGCTGGGGAGGAGTAACGTCGATGAATCACTGATTTGCTCCTGTTCAATCGTTTCAAGCTGCACGCAGTTTGCAAAAGGGCCCCCGTCGCGAACCTTTCGATTGCATTACAAAGTTGTCAGGCTCGGTTGCGAACCGCCGCTGGCAGCGAAAATCACGTTCAGGAGAGCATGTGAAAATTCTGATTGTCGAAGACGAACCCAAGACAGGTGACTACCTCCGCCTGGGGCTGTGCGAGGCCGGCTACGCCGGAATGGAGCCGACCACCCTGCAGGTCGCCGATCTGGAGCTGGACTTGCTGCGCCGCCGGGTTACCCGCGCGGGCAAGCGCATCGACCTTACCGCCAAGGAGTTTGGTTTGCGGGAGTTGCTGTAGTGATGTCCTTCCGAAGAAGATCACTGAGTCATGAGCGAAGCTTAGCAAGCAGCGCGTTTCAACCAGCAAACCAGAAAATTTCAAATTTGTAATCTGCAACGGCTCTGTTACGAAAATTCGACGCGGGATTGATATATGCCCGTTTTCAGGACCGGGCCGGAAGGGGAATCAACACGGGCGCCCCCGAAAATCAGTATGAGGCGACGCTCTGGGCGAGCGCTGCAAGGCCCTACAGAGCCACCAACCGGGCGATTGTTGCGTTTTCTGCGCCTACGGATCGGTGGAGGGGCCACCGATGCGGATGAGAAAAGGCTTTCTGCAGCTGACAGCAGCGGGAACGGGCTGTTCCAGCCGAGCTCAAGGCCCCAGCGCCCGGTCCAGCGATGCCAGGAACTGCTCCGAGGCCTGGTACCCGATCACGCGCAAGGCCACTTCCCGGCCCTGCTTGTCGAAGAACACGATGCCCGGGGGTCCGAACAACGAGAACCGCTGCATCAGCGCGCGATGGTCCGGGGTGTTGGCGGTAACGTCTGCGCGCAGCAGGACTGCGTCCTTCAAGCGGGTCTGCACCCTCGGATCGGCAAAGGTCAAGCGATCCATCTCCTTGCACGACACGCACCACTCGGCCCAGAAATCCAGCATCACGAACTGGCCCCGGGCCGCCCCCAGCCGGCTCTCCAGTTCGGCCAGGTTGTTCACGGGCTGGAACGTGAGTTCCCGTCGGTCGATGTTGGCGGAGTGCCGCGGAAGCCGGCCAGCGGCGGCAGGACGTCCCGGGGCCCCGCCAGAGCGCCGACGTGGCTCGTCGCAATAGCGCGGCTGAACCGTCGGCCTCCTGCGGGACCACCTGTCAGTGCTGGGCCATCATGATCTGGCGATGGCTGCTGGCGCGCGCGAGCGACGCATCGTGGCTGACCAGCAGCACCGCGCACTCGTGCTGCTGCGCGGCGCGACAGATGAGCCGCATCGTGTCCTGCTGCGTGATCAAGTCCAGGCGCGAGGTCGGCTCGTCGGCGAAGATGAAGGCGGGTTCGAGCAGCAGCAGCCGCATCAGGGAAATGCGCTGGAGTTCTCCGCCGGAGACCTCGCTCGGCAGGCGGTCGAGCAGTTCGGGACGCAGGCTCAGCTCCTGCATCAGCGGCCCGATGCGCGACCCGTCGAGGCCGTGCAGCCGCACCAGATCGTTCAGGGCGTCGCGCAAGCGGCGCTGCGGCGGGAAGGCGGCGAGCGGGTCCTGGTACAGCTTGCCGAACTTCCAGCGGGGCACGGAGGAGCGAAGCACTTCGCCACGGTCCGCGGACTTGACTCCCAGCAGGATGTTCCCCAAGGTAGTCTTGCCGCATCCGCTGTGGCCGGACACCGAGACGACTTCGCCTGGCGCGATGGAAATGTTCACGTCGTCGAACAGCCGCCGGGTGGCGTAGCGCTTGGACAGGCCGCGTCCCTGGATCACAGGGATCACAGCGGTGCCGTGCTTCGGCTTCAGCGGCTGCACCAGCGGCGACCATTTGGCGGGCATGGCGGCGACCAGCGCCCGTGTGTACTCATGCTGCGGGTTCGAGAGCACCTGCTCCGCATCGCCCATCTCCACCACGTTGCCGCGTTGGACCACCATGAGGGTGCCGCCCAGCTGGCGTGCGAGATCCAGGTCGTGCGTGATGGTCAGGAGCGCCTGGCCCCGGCCCTGCGCGGCGGCCAGCAGCTGGGCCACCTGCTCGCGGGAATCGTCGTCCAGACCCTTGGTCGGTTCGTCGGCGAGAAGCAGTCGCGCGCCACCCATGCCGGCGGCGACCACGCCGACGCGTTGCGCCATGCCGCCGGAGATCTGATGCAGGTACTGGTGCGCCGCATGATCGACGCCCAGCTGCTTCAGTCCTGCGAGCGCCGCGGCCCGCGCCTGCGGCCAGCTGGCCCGGGTCACATAGTGCGCGCTCTCGGCGACCTGCGGCAGGATGCGCATCAGCGGGTTCAGCGTGCTCCAGGGCTCCTGCGGCAGCATCACCACGGTGTTGCCCCACAGGGGCTGTGTGCGGCTGCGCTGGCCGTCGGTACGGTGGCCGGCGATCTCCACGCAGCCGGAAGTCTGCAAGGCGTCCGGCAGGATGCCGATGATGGCCTGCGCAAAGATGGACTTGCCCGAACCCGATTCACCGATCAGGGTGAGGCGCTGCTCGGCGTGCAGCTCCAGGTCGACGCCCTCGAACAGCAATGCGCCCGTCGCTTTCAGCCGGACACGCAGGTCCTTCACGCGAAGTAGAACTTCCTTGCTCATGATTCGATCCTTTTAGCGATGGCGACAGACAGAGATTGCAACACCAGCACCGTGGCAGCGAGCAGCAGCACGGGAGCCGCGAGAAGCCAGGGAGCTTCCCCGTAGTAAGGCAAGGCCTCGGTCATCATCTGGCCCAGTTCGGCGGATGGTGGGCGCACGCCGACGTTGATGAAGCCCAGTGCCGCCAGCGCCAGCACCGCGTTGGCGACGGCATAGCTCCACAGCTTGAGCAAGCTGCCAGACAGCGGCGGCCAGATGTGCCAGCGCAGGACATACATGCTGTTGAAGCCCAGCATGCGCGTCGCCTGGACCTGGTCGCCCATCAGCAGCCCACGCGCGGTGGGCCGGATGAAGCGGAAGAACTCGACCCAGGCGGTCAGCACCAGGCCGCTGTACAGGGCCCACTTCTGTCCGGGTGCGAGGGCGCCGATCAACAGCACCCACAGCAGCCCCGGAATGGCGGCGATCGCGTCGGCCAGCAAGTTGCAGGCACGGTCGACCCAGCCGCCCCACCAGGCGGCCAGCAGACCCAGGGCCGCGCCGACGCACACTGCCAGCGAGGCCGAGGCAACGGCCAGGCCGAGCGAGACGCGCGCGGCCTCGGCCAGCCTGGCCAGTACGTCGCGACCGAGATGGTCGGTCCCCAGCCAGTGGCTGGCTCCCGGGCTGGACAGGATGCCCGTGAGATCCTGGTTGTGCGGGTTCTGGGCCAGCCAGATGCTGGCCACCGCCCAAGCCGCGAGCGCCAGCAGGATGGCCGCTGGCCGCCACGGACTTGCGGGTCGAGGGGCCGACGCGAGCACCGGGGGCTGCGCGCTGTTAGCCGTAGACAGAACATGGCTCATGCGAATTCTCCTTCTGACGCCACGGCGCCGTTGCCCTCACGCTGCCGGGGGTCGAGCAGCTTGACGATGGTGTCGACCAGGGTGTTGAGCACCACGAACAGAAGCCCCATGAGCAACGCCGCCCCTTGAATCACCGGCACGTCGCGCTCGACGACCGAATGCACCAGCGCGTGGCCGACGCCCGGCCAGGCGAACAGGGTCTCGACGACCACCACACCTTCGATCAGCAGGATCAGCTGCACCCCCGAATAGGCCAGGGTGGGCAGCGCCACGGCCGGCGCGGCATGGCGCCACAGTGCGGCGCCGAGCGGCAGGCCTTTGATCTGCGCGAACTCGAACGCGTCGGACGCGAGCACCTGCTCCAGCCGCGAGCGCACGACCTGCGCGATGCCGCCGCACAGCGCCAGCGCGAGCGTGAGCGCCGGCAGCACGACGTTCTCAGTGTCACCATAGCCTGCCACCGGCAGCCATTTCAGATGCACGGCCAGGCCCAGCATGAGCAACAGGCCGATCAGGAACGGCGGGCTGCCGCGCAGGACGGTGCACACCTTGTCGATCGCATGCGCGATCCAGCCGCGACGCACCTCCGCGATCGTGCCGAGCACCACGCCCAGCACGACCGCCAGCACCCAGGCAGCCAGCGACAGATGGAGCGTGGCGCCCAGCGTAGGGGTCAGGTGCTCGAACACCGACTCGCCGGAGACCATGGACGTGCCCAGGCGGAAGCGGGCCAGGTCGCCGATCCATATCAGCAATTGCTGCCAGGCCGGCAGGTCCAGGCCCAGTTCGGCGCGCACTGCGGCGGCGGCCGCGGCGTTGACGTTGTCATAGCCGTAGCGCCCCGCGGCGACGCGAAAGGCTGCATCGCCGGGAAGTGAGCGCGTGAGAAAGAAGCTCAGGATGCCGACCACGACGGCGACGAAGCCTGCCTGGGTCAATGCACGCAAGCCACCGGAAAATAGAATTCGAAACATGGCGAGTCCTTAGGGTTGAGCCTGGGGCATCACTTCCAGGCCAGCTGGCTGATGCGATACGACGTCTCGTAGGGGTCGAAGCTCAGGTTTGCAATGCGCCCGCTCGCGCTCGAGGTCTGCTGGATCCAGGCGATCGGGATCACCGGCAGCTCGGTCTGCAGCACCGAGGTGATGGTCGAGCGCAGCTGCGGGCGGGCCTTCTCGTCCGACCCGGTCATCAGGGAATCGAGGGCCGCCAGCAGCTTCGGACTGCTCCATCCCATCGCGCCCCAGTCGCCGCCCTTCGGGCCGTAGTCCTGCTGGAGCGTGGCGATCGGATCGGGCACCAGCGCGTAGCTGCGCGCCACCACCGCGAGCTCCAGCGTCCCGTCGTTGTGCCCCGCGGGGATCTCGCCCGCGTTGACGATGGCGACGGCGGCATCGATGCCGGCCTGCCTGAACTGTGCCTGCAGCACGGTGGCTATGCGGGGCAACTCCGGCCGGTCGGAGAACGTGCGGATCGTCGCCTTGAAAGGCTGCCCGTCCTTGTGGAGGATGCCGCTGGCATCCGGTTGCCAGCCCGCCGCCTTCAGCAGCTCGCGCGCTTGCGCCAGGTTGTGCTCCAGCGGCTTGAGGCCCTTGACGTGCCAATCGCCGAGGGACGGCGGGAACATCTGCGTCGCCTGGGCCGTGGGCTCACGCAGGATCGCCTTGGCAATGCCTTCGCGATCCATCGCCAGGCTGAGCGCCTGCCTCACCCGAACGTCGGCGAACTTGGGATTTCCGGCGTTCACCTTCAGGGAGACAGTGCGCGGCATCGAAATGGTGTGGAACTGCACGCTCGACTTGCCCTTCAAGCGGTCGATCGTGACGGCGTCGTGCGTGAACACGAGATCGGCTTTGCCGCTCTCGGCCATCATGCCGCGCGTCTCGCCCCGGCTGGCGGCGAGATAGCTGACCTTCTCGATGGCCGGCGCCTTGCCGTCGTACTGCGCGAAGCGCTCGGTATCCATCCGTTGCGGGATCTGCAGCTTGCTGATCTTGTACGGACCGGAGCCGATCACGGCCTTCATCGAGCCGTCGGCTCCATAGGAAGCAGGAGCCAGGATCTGGGCGCTGCTGTGCGCGAGGTAGGCCAGCAATGGCGCGAAGGGCTTGTCCAGCTCGATGACGACGCTGCCCGCCGCAGCGGAGATCTTCTTGATGTTCGCGCTTTTCAGCACGCCCGGCTGGGTCAGGGCCCGCTCGAGCGACTTGACTGCCGCCTCGGCCGTGACGGGGGTTCCGTCGTGGAACTTGGCACCAGGCCGCAGCTTGAACTGCCACTTGAGCTGGTCCGGCGAGGTCTCCCAACTCGCCGCCAATCCGCCAGCCAGTGCGCCGGCGTTGTTCACGGACACGAGCGTCTCGGCGATCTCCAGCCGCGTGAAGACGTAGCCGGCCTTCGACGGATCGAGGTTGGAAATCTCCCAGGGCGCGACGACGGACAAGGTCCGATCTGGGCCTTGGGACTGAGCCCAGGCGACGTGGCCCGCTAACGCAGTCGCGCCAGCCATGGCGAGACGCAGGTATGCACAAGCCTTCATGTTTTGTCTCCTTCGTTGTAATGAGTGATCCGACCCGCGAGACATCGCGGGCCGTAAGGCAATAGTAAGGACGTGCTGCGTTATTTAGTGCTGTTGCGGAAGATGACGGCAACACAAAGTCTCGAACTTGATCTGCGCGAAGAGCAATAGTGCCGCGCCAGACGCCGCTTGACAACGGCGTCGCGCTAGGCGGTATGCGCGCACCAAGACTTGGTGCGCTGGCAGGCCAGCCCAGGTCCGTCCATGGGGGGCCAGCATTCGAATGGAGGGCTTGGAGAGCTGAACCAGGAACCAGGTAAGCCGTCCGCAGTTCGCCCGAAATGAAAAACGCGCCGGAGGTGCCAGCGCGGCGCGTCAGTCGCTTAACTTGTCGGGAAATTGAGGGAGTAAGGAGCGGGTCAAATCGCGCAGCCGCTCGTGCCCCTTCCCACCGGCGCCCCCCCCAACACCTTGCGCACGGTTTCGATGGTGCGCCAAGTGCCGATGTAGCCGGGCTTCATGATGAAGCAGCCGCCAGCCCTGTAGGTCAAGGTCGGTTGACCTTGCTCCGTAACCTCCGCCACGCTGGAAAGGATCAGGCAGAACTCCCACGTTTCGCCTTTGATGGAGTGGTTCACACCCACCGTGGACTCGAAAACCCCGCGCGGACTTTGCCGTCTTTCGCACTATTGACGTCCCAGTTGCAGCATACGACATCGCCCTCGATGACACGATCCGCCGGTGGTCGGTATTCGCGCGGCTCGCCAAGTTGGTCGGTGTGTGCACGCGGCAGGTGACCCCTTGTTTGCGGGCACGCTGAACCAGAACGGCGAATCGCAGTACCGCGTGACCGCGAGCGCCAGCCATTCCACCTTGGCGCGCATTATCAAGGCGGTTCATGAGGCGCAAAGCACCCGGGCGCCGACGCAGCGATTCATTGATGCATTCGCCAGGATCTACACCCCCGCCGTGTTTGCGCTCGCCATCGGCTTGGCCATCCTGCCTCCCCTGGCAACCGGCGCCGACTGGCTGACCTGGGCGTACCGCGCCCTGGTGCTGCTCGTCATTGCATGCCCCTGCGCGCTGGTGCTGTCGACCCCGATTTCGGTGGTGTCCGGCATGACGGCAGCGGCACGGCGCGGCATTCTGGTCAAGGGCGGTCTGTACATGGAACAGGCGTACCGGCTCAAGGTGCTGGCGCTCGACAAGACCGGCACCTTGACCCAGGGCAAGGCGATGGAAGCTTGGCGTGACGCATTCGCGCAAGTGGGCATTTACGTCTTCAAAGACGCCTTCCACACCAAGACCTACTTTGGTTTCTGCCTTTATGACGATGAGTTCCCAATCATTTATGTCAACAACAGTTGCCCTAAATCGCGTCAGATATTCACGCTTTTCCACGAGCTGGGACATCTGCTGTTCCACACGAGCGGCATCGACGTTCTCGATGACGACTTCATTAAGCACCTGCCGGAGAACGAGCAGAAGATTGAAGTTATTTGTAATGGCCTAGCGGCTCGGTTGCTGGTTCCCGACGATGTCTTCGACAAACTTTTGAAAAGCAGGAAGGCTGATCGCGACACGGCAGCCGAATTGGCCGCATATTTCAGCGTCAGTCGCGAAGTGATTTACCGCAAGTTGCTCGATCGCAACCTGATCGATGCGGCAGAGTACAGCGCGGCTGCCAAGCTCTGGGAAAGCCAGGTCAAGCCTGCCAAGGAGTCGAGCGGCAATTTCTACAACAGCCGGTATGCCTATCTCGGGTCGCGCTACATCGATCTCGCTTTCACTCGTTACTACCAGCAACGTTTCGACGAACTGCAGCTGGCCGACTACCTGAACCTTAAGCCGAAGAATCTACAGACGTTCGCAGAGAAGTTCGCTGGAGGTGGACTTTGATGTATGTCCTAGACACCAACGTAATTTCGCACCTGCATAAGCACTACTACCGCTCGCGCTTCGTGTCCTTGTGGAAAAACTTTGATGAGCTTGTGGCAGCTGGCAAGGTCACTTCAACACGCGAGGCTTACAACGAGCTTCACGATGGTGCGGGTGCTGACACTGATTGGGCTAAGGCCAACGCCAAGCTTTTTGCTACACCTGATGCGAAAGAGGGCGCGTTCGTCACCAAGATTTACTCGGTGCCGCACTTCCAAGCCAACATCGAAAGGCAGAAAATCATGCGGGGTGGGCGCAACGCGGATGCCTTCATCATCGCTCGTGCCTTTGTTGTAGGCGGAACGGTCGTGACCAAAGAAAAGCTCAAGCCCAATGCCGTGAAGATCCCGAACATCTGCGAGCATTTCAGGGTGCCTTATCTTGATCTCGAAGGATTCATGGAAAAAGAAGACTGGACCTTCTAAAGAGGTCGAAGTCTTGTCTGTTGAATTCCGTCGAAAACTGATCCAGTTATGGGTCAGACTTCAGCGCAATTCAACATGCTTGACCACTTGTCGGTAAAAACCTATCGTTCATCGGGATAGCTCAAAAAACTACTTTTTTAAGCGTAATCTAATCTTGCGTGGGGAGCATTCAGAAAACGCTACTCATGCACGCGATCGATGAAAATTTTGACGGCTGTATTGATATGGTTAGTCAAGATGGTTTTCTAATTTAGCCTGGATGCTTCATATCTGCCCAGATGGTGGATTGAAAGGTCGGGGGTGAAATGAAACAAGATAGCGGCTTCACTTTGATCGAACTGATGATCACGGTCGCCGTCGTGGCTATCTTGGCATCTGTGGCTTATCCCTCCTATACACGGTACGTCGTCCGCTCCAACCGCGCGGCAGCTATCAGCTTCGTCATGAACCTGGCCAGTAAACAGGAGCAGTACAACCTTGACGCGCGTCGGTACACAAATCTGCTGTCATCGCTGGGAGCGGCCACGATACCAACCGAGGTGTCGAACCACTACACCGTGGCTGTGACGGCGGACAACACCGTAGCTCCCCCCACTTACGCCATCACCGCCACCCCGATTGGCACCCAGTTGACGCAGGACACCCAGTGTGGGACTCTGAGCATCAATCAGATAGGGGTGAAAAGTATCAGTGGCACAGGCACTGTGAGCACATGCTGGTAGGCCCACACACATGTAGCGAGTGGCCAAAAAATGAAGCGGCACCCAACAACCTCGCGGCAACTCCTGGAGACGCAGGACTTTGGATTTTCGCTGATTGAATTGTTGTTTGTCATTGCGATCGCTGCCATTTTTGCGGCCATGGCCGCCCCCTCATTCCGCGACTTCATCGCGGGCCAACGCATCAAAACAGCCTCCTACGATATTTCCTACGCCTTGACCGGTGCACGCAGTGAGGCCATCAAGCGCAACCTCAATGTTGTCTTGGCACCGGTCAGTGGCAATTGGCAAAATGGCTGGACCGTCACGACGGGCGCCACCACTATCGCGCAACACGAGCCATTTGTTGATTTGACAATCACCGGCCCGGCCGCCGGCCTCACCTACAACAGCAGTGGTCGCTTGGCGGCAGCCGTGGCTCCCTTCGCGATCAGTAGCAGCGTAAGTGCCGGCGCGGCGCCTCGCTGCGTCCTGGTCGATCTGAGCGGCTTGCCCTCCAGCAAGGCGGGAGCATGCTGATGAAGCGCCGCAGCGACTCCTTTGGCGCCCGCCAAGCCGGGTTCAGCATGATTGAAGTCATGGTCAGCCTGTTGATCCTGCTGGTGGGGCTGCTTGGCTTGGTAGGCTTGATCGTGGCCAGTCAGCGCGCCGAGACGGAGTCTTATCAACGCTCCCAGGCACTGCTGCTGCTCCAGGACATGGTGGGACGCATCAATGCCAACCGGCGCGTGGCCTCGTGTTATGCCATTACTACCGATACCGCGAATGGGGCGCCCTCCATGGGCACGGGCTCAACTGTCGTGCCCGCGTGCGGATTGGGAACGGTACAAGCCTACACACTCGCCAACAGCGATTTAACCGCCTGGAACAATTTGCTCCTCGGGACAACGGAAACAGTTAGTGGATCAAATGCCGGCGCCATGGTCGGAGCCCGCGGCTGCGTCAGCGTCGACGCCGTGACGGGCGTTTATCTGGTAACCGTTGCCTGGCAGGGTATCGCACCCACTACGGCGCCAGTTTCTGGTCTGACATGCGGCAAGAATCTGTATGGAGACGAGCAACTGCGTCGTGTTGTGAGTTTGCCCGTGCAGATCGCAAATCTGGAATGACCGACATCATGCACTTCTTGCAAACGCCACCTGTCGCAGCCCGCCGTCGCCAGGCTGGTTTGACCCTGGTTGAGCTGATGATCTCCATGGCCATCGGGCTTATTCTCGTTGCTGGCATCGCGACACTGATTGCCCGCCAAAGCAGCAGCCGTGCCGAGCTCGAAAAAACCAACCGCCAAATTGAAAACGGCCGCTATGCGCTGACGCTGCTGCAGGAAGATATCCAGCATGCCGGGTTTTACGGCCAATACATCGGGGCGCTCCCGGCGTTGGCGGCATTGCCAGACCCTTGTTCCACAAGCGCCGCGGACATCGATGCGGCACTCGCCATGCTCCTGCAAGGCTACGATGCACCGGCTTCGGTGCCTGCGCCGCTGTCAACCTGCCTGCCCGACGCGAACCACATCCCTGGCACTGACATCCTCGTGATCCGGCGCCTGGAGGCCACTGATGCATTGCCAACGATCGCTACCTTGGTTGCTGGCCAGATTTATGTGCAGACGACCCCCAGTGACAAAGTGACGGCGCTCGGGCCCGACCCAACGCCCGCCACTCCTTCCGTCTATACCTTGAAGCAGAAGGATGCGACGACACCAGCCCAGTTGCGCCGATTCGTCGAACATATTTACTTTCTGAGTCCCTGCAATGTCTACGCCTCTGGCGCTACTGCCTGCACCTCGGCGGCAGACAATGGCCGCCCCATTCCGACCCTCAAGCGTCTGGAGATGTCAGTGACTGCAGGCGCTACGGCATTGATCACCGTGCCGTTGGTGGAGGGCATTGAAAACCTGCAACTCGACTACGGTATTGATGCCACCGGAGATGGCACACCTGCCACGCCGTATATCACGGCACCGACCATTGCCAACTGGCCCAATGTCATGTCAGTTCAAGTCACCTTGCTGGCGCGCAACACCGAACCTTCAAGCGGCCATGATGACGGCACGAAGATCTACAACATGGGCGCAGGGGGAACCGTTGGGCCCTTTTCTGCCAGCCCCTACAAGCGCCACGTTTACAGCGCCAATGTGCGCGTCATCAACCCCAGCGGACAGAGGGAGTGAGCGTGAAACATCCTTATGTGAACTCCGTGTGCCGACAACAAGGCAGTAGTTTGCTGCTGAGTCTGGTGATGCTGGTGGTGCTGACCTTGCTGGTTGTTTCGGCCATCCGCATGAGCAACACCAATCTCAAAACGGTGGGCAACATGCAGGTCAAGTATGAAGCCACTGCCGCTGCGCAGCAGGCTATTGAGCAAGTCATGAGTAACGTGAACAACTTCTATACGCCCGCCGCAAGCACTGTCTCGGTCGACGTGAACGGCGATGCTGTGGCGGATTACACGGTCGCCACATCGGCGGCCGAATGCCTCAAACTGGTTGCTGTTCCTGGCTATAGCGTCGAATTCGCTGCGTCCGCTCCCAAGGACACCTACTGGGACATCAAGGCCGTGGTGACCGACAACCGCACCGGCGCCTCCGCCACCCTGCATCAGGGTGTCAGGGTCCGCATGGATTCAACGGCCACCTGTTAAAAATTCTTACTTCCCGTGTCGCACACATCCTCAGGGGTACGAAATGAAACTATCCAAATGGCTGCACATGGTGTTTCTGTCAGGCCTGGTGCTCGTTGCTGCGTTGGCCCGCGCAGACGACACGGACCTTTTCAACCAGCCGCCGGGCGCCACCATGCCGGCGCCGAATATTTTGTTCATTCTGGACAACACAGCGAATTGGGATCGGGCCTCGCAGCAATGGGTGGGATCCGAAAAACAAGGGATTGCGGAACTTAAAGCAATCAAGAACTTCGTCGCTGGTTTGACCAAACCGGCCAATGTCGGGCTGATGATGTACACAGTCCAGGGACATACCGGGGGTTATGTGCGTTACGGGATTCGCAGCATGAGCGTGGCCGCAAATAATACGGCGCTGCAAAATATTGTCGCCTCGATTACCGTGACCGATAGCGCCGAGAAAGTCAACGCGTCCAGCGGCAACGCTGCTAACACCTTTTACGAAACATGGCGCTATCTGAACGGCAGCAGCAGTTGGGCAGGCATGGATGCGAAGGCCGACTACGCAGGCAATACGGCCTCCCTCACCGCCGCGAACCAGGGATTAACCAGCGGCTTCGCCTATCAAGGGGCAAGTGCCGGCTCCCTATACAACAGTCCTCTTGGCGTCGACTGCGCCAAAACATACATTATTTTCATCGGCAACAACGGCCCCAATGCGTCGTTCGCTGGACCGGCCGCCACAGACCCCGCCGTTACGACGCTCTCAACCTATAGTTATCCCTCGACGCCTGACGTTCAATCGGCGTGGGCCCGGTTTCTTCGTTTGCGGCCAGACCTGCCGCTAGGCAGTGTTGCAGCCGCGAATGGCTCTGTGACGACCTTCACCATTGATGCTTACAACCGCCAGCAGACGCTGAGTTACACGAATATTTTGAAGAATATGGCCCTGAGCGGAGGCGGTCGGTACTACCAGGCAGGAAGCGATACCGATTTGGAGGCGGCCCTGAGGAATATCCTGGATCAAATCCAGGCGGTGAACTCGGTTTTCGCATCCGCTTCGCTGCCGGTGTCGGTCAGCGTGCGCGGCACCTACCTGAACCAGGTCTATCTGGGCGTGTTCCGGCCGGACCCTGTCGCCCAGCCCAATTGGGTGGGCAACCTCAAGCAGTACAAACTCGGCGTCGACACCACGGTGACCCCGCCCACCCTGTTCCTGGCGGACAGCACGGGCGCACCGGCGGAAAACCCAAGCACGGGTTTCGTCAACCCAGGCGCCATCAGCTACTGGACGCAGGCTTCCACTTTCTGGGATCCGTTGTACTACGTCTCGTCTCAGGGTATCGGGGGTAGTTCAGACTCGCCGGACGGTGACCTGGTGGAAAAGGGTGGCGCCGCGCAATACATACGCACGACCTTCGCCACCAGCCAGGCAGCGCGCAACCTCTACAGCTGCACGGGAACCTGCGCGAGCGGCTCGCCCCTCTCGTCCACCCCATTCAGCACCACCAATACTTCGATCACAAGCGCCTCCCTGGGCGCGGCCAGTACGACAGAGCGGGACGCCATCATCAACTGGGTGCGCGGCGGCAATGTCAACCTCGACAATCCGGCCAACGCCTCGTCCGCGACAACCAATGTGCGCGGCTTCTTGCACGGCGATGTGTTGCACTCCCGTCCTGCGGTGATCAACTACAACCGAAACGCTGACGATATCGTGGTTTATTACGGCGCCAACGATGGCATCCTGCATGCCGTCAAGGGCGGCCAGACGCTGGCCAACGGGGACGGCAATGAGCTCTGGGGGTTTGTTGCGGCGGAACATTTTCCGCAGTTCAAACGGATGCGTGATCATGCACCGACCATCTCGTCCAGCAATACCAAACCGTATTTCATGGATGGCTCGCCGACGGTCTACACCTATTCGACCGTCAACGATGGCAAGATCGATTCAACTCGCGGCGACAAAGCCTATCTTTTCATCACCATGCGCCGTGGTGGCCGCTTTGTGTACGCCCTGGATGTGAGTGATCCCCTGACGCCCAAATTGCTCTGGAAACGCAGCAATGCCGACACCGGATTCGGTGAGCTGGGCCAGAGTTGGTCGGATATGCGGGTGGCCAAATTGCGCTATCAAGCCAATCCGGTGCTGATCTTCGGCCTGGGCTATGACGCCGGTGCCAACGACCCGACCATTCAAGGCGCAGCCACCATGGGCCGCGGCGTGATGGTGCTCGATGCCACGACCGGCAGTCCGATCTGGCAGGCCGGCCCAGCGCCCGCAGGCGCCACTTATAACAAGACGGTCGCCGGCATGGCCTATGCCATTCCCGCTGCAGTTTCACTGTACGATTCCGACGGGGACGGCAACATAGACCGCATTTACACCGGAGATACCGGTGCCAATGTCTGGCGCATCAATGTCAACGACGCCGATCCGACCAACTGGACGGTGAACCAGCTGGCATTGCTAGGCGGTACGGGTGCCAATGCGCGCAAGTTTCTCTTTCCACCGGACATCATTCCGGCGGATCCGACCAATAATTTCGACTCGCTGTTGATCGGCTCGGGTGACAGGGAGCATCCGTTCGACACCAGCATCCAGAATCGCTACTACATGATCAAGGACGATCATGGCCTGACAGCGACCCGAGTGACACCGATCATCGAGGGGGCAGCCGGATCGACGACTGGCGTTGCAGGGACCCTGTACGACGCTACCTCTAATCTCGTTCAAGTAGGAACATCGGCGCAAATTGGGGCTGCCAAAACAGCCTTCTCCATTGCCAGCGGATGGTATGTCACATTGGGCAGTGGCGAGAAGATTGTGGGAGGCTCGACCACGCTGGCGGGCACCGTCTTTTTCGGCACCAATACACCCACTTCAGTGGCGGCCAATGCTTGTGTGGGCAACCTGGGAGAAGCCCGTATCTACGGTCTCAATTATCTCAACGCTTCCGCTACGATTGACCAGAATCAAAACGGTATATTGACCTCGGTGGATCGCTCTTACACGCGAGCCGGCGGTGGCTATCCACCTACACCGGTGCCCATTTCAGTGGTCATCAATGGCCGCAACTACCAGGGCGCCATTACCGGAACCCAAGTGCTTAATCCACCGGCTCCGACCCTGGGCCGCCGGTATCGGACTTTTTGGCAACGGCTGATTGACAAGAATTAACCGACCTCGCGCGACCACCTGCTGGCAGTCGTGCCGAACAACAGAGTGTTACGGGTTGATATGAAACCCGTGGCACTCTCCGCCCGGGTTTTCGCCGGTTAAACTCTCTGGAAGTTGGCTCGCTGAATCGCCTATTGACTCGCGTTTCATGCCCGTTTGCGCTGAAGGCATCAGGTGTCTTGGCCAAACTTGACAGCCACTGCCACCGGCGAGATGCTTCGGGTGGCGGTTTTTTCTGGCTGGCAGGCCAGCTTCAGGAAGAAAACATCACATGAGTAATTCGATGGCCAGCCAGCTTGGCTTTGGTTTTGACGACCCGATTGAAGGAGCTCCGGCAGCTGCGCCGAAACGACGCAAAACCAAATCCACGTTGCCGCCTGCTCCTCTTGCCACTCCCATGCTTGATCTTGGCGTCTTTGCGCCGGCTTCGCCGGTCCCCGCCGGCGTGGCCAGCCAGGATGCCGAGGGCATGGCGCGGCAGCTGGAACAGCACCCCGATTACCGCGTGCTGCGCCGCCTGGTGCCGGTGCAGGCGTTTGCGCATCAGGCGCTGGGCCCGGTGGCGCGCCTGCTGATCCTGGATACCGAAACCACCGGGCTGGACCACGGCCGCGACAAAATCATCGAGCTGGCGCTGCTGCGTGTGGACGTTGACACCGCGACGGGGCTGCCCACCGGCGCGGTGACGGTTTACGATGGCCTGCAGGACCCGGGGTTATCCATTCCCAAAGAAGCGCGCGAGATCACGGGCATCACTGACGAGATGGTCAAAGGCCAGCAGCTCGATGAAGCCAGGATTGCGGCCATGCTCGAGGGGATTGACCTGGTGGTGGCGCACAACGCCGGTTTTGACCGGCCGTTTGTCGAAGCCCGCCTGCCGCAGTTTGCCAACGTGAACTGGGCCTGTTCGTTTGCAGACATTGACTGGAAGTCGGAAGGGCGTGGTTCTGCCAAGCTGAGCTACCTGGCCAACGAACTGGGCTGGTTTTATGACGCGCACCGGGCTGAAGTGGACTGCCATGCGCTGTTGACGGTGCTGATGGCCGAGCTGCCCGGCCTGGGGCAGAGCGGACTGGCGCGCCTGCTCGCCTCTACCCAAACCCCGAGCTATCGCCTGCAGGCCACGGGCGCGCCTTTTGATGCCAAAGACCTGCTCAAAACCCGCGGCTATCGCTGGGATGCGACAGGCAAGTTCTGGCACACGCGGCTGGGCAGTGACGAGGCCTTGCAGGCGGAATGCGCGTGGCTCAAAGAGGCTGTGTACGCCGGGCGGGCTGTGCGGCTTCAGTGGGAGCGGCACGATGCGAAAAGCCGCTACTCTAGCCGTGCGGGAACGATCGGTTGGGCGCAGTTGTAAGACGCAGCCGACGCTACATGGCGGGAACGTTGCGGGGCAAACAGTGTCGAAGGGTATCGAGGCCGTCAATTTCACAGGAGTGCGCCATGCAAGCCCTTCAAGCTGCTGCCGGTGTTCTTGTTTCCGTGCTGCTTACAACCGCCTGTGCTGTGCAGATGGCGCAGCCCGGCATGTCACGCGAAGACGTCATTTCCCGTTTTGGCGCGCCATCGCGCGTGCTGCCGCTGGGGGCGGGAACCCGCCTGCAATATTCCGGGCAACCCGCGGGCCAGACCGCTGTGATGGTTGATCTGGACGCTGCCGGTAAGGTGGTGCGGGCGCGCGAGGTATTGACGCTGGCAGAATTCTCGAAAATTGAAGTCGGCAAGTGGACGCGCGCCGACGTGGAGCGCGAGTTCGGCCGCCCGGCCCGTATAGATCGCGTGGCATCGTGGTCTGGCGACATCATGAACTACCGCTGGCATGATGCGGGCGCCGACAAGCTCTTTTGGGTCTATCTGGATGCGGGCAATGTGGTGCAGCGCACTGGCCAAGGATTTGAGTTTCGTGAGATTCGCATCAGAAGGAAGGACGACAACTGAGCGGACCGCTATTCCCGCGACACTGCGCGGCCGATTTCCGGCCAGCGATGGTGCAGGTAAAGCCAGGCAAGCAGGCCGACACACATCATGGCCAGCGAGCCCACTGCCAACCCGACCGTGGACTGCATGATGAGCGGCGCGATCACGCCGGCCACGAGGCCATTGGCCGTGGAGCCGATGAAGGCCTGCAGGGACGATGCCATGCCGCGCCGCTCGGGGTTCAGGTCCAGCACCAGCAGCGTGATGACCGGCACCATCAGGGCCCAGCCAAACGCAAACACGGCAATCGGAAACAAAGCCCATGACACGTGCGGCGTGAAAAACAGATTGGCCATCAGGTTGATGACCGACACCACCAGCATGATGACGAAGCCGTGGCGGATCTGCTGCTTGGGGGCGATCTTGCCCGCCAGCCGGCCACTGAGCCAGGCGCCGGCCATGATGCCGCTGATGGTCAGGATGAAAAACCAGAAGAACTCGGTCGGCTGCAAGGACAAATGATTGCCCAGAAAAGCCGGGGCCGCCAGCACATACAAAAACATGCCGTTGAAAGGCACGCCGCTGGCCAGCGCCAGCAGCAAAAACCGGGGGCTGAACCCCAGCTCCCAATAACCGCGCATCAGGTGCCTGACCTCAAAGGGCTGGCGCTGGCTGGTGTGCAGGGTTTCGGGCAGCAGCCGGTAGTTGGCGACCCAGAGCGCCACGCCCACCGCCGTCAGAAACCAGAAAACGCTGTGCCAGCCGGCGTGCACAAACAGCCAGCCGCCGATGATGGGCGCAATGGCCGGGGCTACGCCGAAATAAATGGTGACCTGGCTCATTACCTGCTGGGCCTGGGCGGGTGGAAACATGTCGCGGATCACGGCGCGCGACACCACAATGCCGGCGCCGGTGGACAAGCCCTGCAAAGCCCTGAAGAAAACCAGCTGGCTGATGCTTTGCGACAGCGCGCACCCGGCCGAAGCGAGCGTGAACATGGCCAGCCCGCACAGCACCACCGGGCGCCGGCCAAAGCTATCGGCCAGCGCACCGTGAAACAAATTCATGAAGGCAAAGCCGAACAGGTAGGCGGACAGCGTTTGCTGCATCTCCACCGGGGCGGCGCCCAGCGCCTGGGCGATACCGGAAAACGCCGGGATGTAGGTGTCGATCGAAAACGGCCCGAGCATGCCGAGCACGGCCAGCAGGGCGGCCAGGGCCCAGCGCGGTGCGCGCCAGAGTTGTGCGGCGTTGGGGTTCATTCTTTCTTGAGCTTCAGGGCGGCTTCATAGAGGTCGTTGCGGGGCGCTCCGGTGATTTCGGCCGCCAGCTTCACGGCCGTTTTCAAGGGCAGCTCGCCCAGCAGCAGTTGCAGCACATGAACGCCGTCTTCCCGGGGGCCGGCTTGCGTGACGGCATGCAGCACCAGCGCAAATTCGCCGCGGGTGCGCTGGGGGTTGGCGGCCAGCCAGGCCGGCAGGTCCGCGGCGGCGACGGTGGCGATTTCTTCAAACTGCTTGGTCAGCTCGCGGCCAACGGTGACGGGCCGGGTCGCCAGCACCGCCAGCGCACGCGCCAGCGCTTCAATGCGGTGCGGCGCTTCGAGCAGGATGACGGCGCGCGGCTCGGTGTGCAGCGCTGCCACGGCCTGATCGCGCTCGCCAGCCTTGCTGGGCAAAAAGCCTGCAAACACAAAACCGGGGCCGCCCGTGATGCCCGCCACACTGAGGACCGTGGTCACGCTGCTGGCGCCCGGCAGGGGCATGATGGCCAGCCCTGCCGCGCGCACGGCCGCCACCAGACGGGCGCCGGGGTCGCTGACGGCGGGGGTGCCGGCATCGCTGACGTAGGCCACGCGCTCGCCGCGCTGCAGGCGTTCGATGACCAGCCCGGCGGCCTGCGCTTCGTTGTGTTCATGCACGGCCAGCAGCGGTTTTTCAATGCCGTACTGGCGCAGCAGGGTTTGGGTGTGGCGTGTGTCTTCGCAGGCGATGGCCTGCACCAGCTGCAGCACATGCAGCGCCCGCAGGCTGATGTCGGCCAGGTTGCCAATCGGTGTGGCCACCACATACAGCGCGCTTTCCGGATAATGCTGCATGCCTGCTGCGGCCCGTGCCGCAGCCAGTGCCAAGTCGAAAGAAGCGTTCAATGTGGTTTTCCAGAAAACAGGTTGCGCAATCGCCGCCGCCAAGTAGCGCCAGCGCCGCAGGGAAGGAGCAGGTTACCACCAAGCGGTTGGGCGATGCGGCCGAGCGGGCTGCGCGCGACTACCTGGTCAGGGCCGGTTTGAAGCCGATCGCGAGCAATTATCGGACACCCGGGCGCGGCGGCGGCGAGATTGACCTGATCATGGGCGCGCCGGATGGCACGCTGGTGTTTGTCGAGGTGCGCCAGCGCAGCGGCCAGTCGCATGGCGGTGCCGCAGCCAGCATCAGCGCCGCCAAGCAGCAGCGCATTGTGCTGGCGGCCCGGCATTACCTGATGCGCTTTGCCAGCCCGCCGCCCTGCCGGTTTGATGTGGTGCTGGTGCAGGGCTCGCCGGCGCAGCCCGGGGGCGTCAGTCTGGAATGGCTGCGCGCCGCATTTGATGCGTCCTGAGGACGGTTTTCAGTCTGGAATTTGTAACGATGTATGGCGTATCAAGGGGTGCAAGCCCCTTTTGCGGCTATCGGAAACCCTGACCCGCTATCATTGGCCCATGCTTGAACAACGCATTGAACAGCACTTTATCGACAGCGCCGACCTCAAATACCAGTCGGCGCAGGTTTTATCCAAGCCCATTGCGGCGGCCGTGCAGGCCATTTTGGCCAGTGTGACCAGTGGCGGCAAGGTACTGGCCTGCGGCAATGGGGGCTCGGCCGCCGATGCCCAGCACTTTGCGGCCGAGTTTGTCGGGCGCTATGAGCGCGAGCGTCCCGAGCTCGGGGCGATTGCCCTGACCACCGACAGCTCCATCCTCACGGCGATCGCCAACGATTACGACTTCAACGTGATTTTTTCCAAGCAGGTGCGTGCCTTGGGGGGCGCCGGCGACGTGCTGCTGGCCATCAGCACCAGCGGCAACTCCGCCAACGTGCTGGCGGCGATTGAAGCGGCGCACGAGCGCGAGATGACCGTGGTCGCCCTGACCGGCCGGGGTGGCGGCAAGATGACCCATGCGCTGCGCGAAACCGATGTGCATATCTGTGTGCCGCATGAGCGCACGGCCCGTATTCAGGAGGTGCACCTGCTGGTGCTCCACTGTATTTGTGATGGTGTGGATGCCCAGTTACTGGGTGATCAGGAGACCTCTGCATGAAACATGGCGTGATGAAACGACTGACCTGGGCGGCCTGTGCCGCCGCGGCCCTGACCGGCGCCCTGACGGCCTGCGTGCCCCTCGTGGTGGGCGGTGCGGCAGGGGGCTCCGTGCTGATTGCGACCGATCGCCGCACCTCCGGCATGCAGCTGGAAGATGAAGGCATTGAATTGCGCGCCGCCAGCCGTCTTCGCGACAATGTGGGCGAGCGTGGCCATATCAATGTCACCAGCTACAACCGGCAAGTGCTGCTGACGGGTGAAGTCCCCAGCGCCCAGGACAAGCAGCTGGTCGAGCAGGTCGTGTCGCGGGTTGAAAACGTGGCGTCCACCGTCAATGAGCTGGTCGTGAGCGGCAACTCCACGCTGACCCAGCGCTCCTCCGACGTGCTGGTGACCGGCCGCGTCAAGGCCATGCTGATCGACGCCCGGGATCTGCAGGCCAACTCGTTCAAGGTGGTGACCGAGCGCGGAACGACCTACCTGATGGGGCGCGTGACCCAGCGCGAAGCGGACCGCGGGACCGAGGTGGTGCGGGGCACGCCGGGGGTTCAGAAAGTCGTGCGGATTTTTGAAATCATCAGCGAGGAAGAGCTGACACGCATGCTGCCCTCACCGGCCAAACCGCAGCCCGATGCCGCCAAATCGCCAGCGAATTGATAGGCGCCATTTTTCGACGCCCCCCCAAGCAAGCACAACCCCCTCAGGGGGCATCCTTCGATACCTCAGGACGAACGGGAATACCTCAGGACGACCCTTCGACAAGCTCAGGGCGAGCGGAGATATGAAAAGTGTGTAGAAGGCCGTGCGCAGCGCAGGGCCGCCCCAAGCAAGCACAGCCCCCTCGGGGGGGCAGCGAAGTACACGCAGTGACGAGCGTGGGGGCCTGATTATCTAAGCCGTTTGATCAGGCTGGACGTGTCCCAGCGCTGCCCGCCCATGGCTTGTATGTCGGCGTAAAACTGGTCCACCAGCGCGGTCACGGGCAGGCGTGCGCCGTTGCGCTTGGCTTCATCGAGCACCAGGCCCAGATCCTTGCGCATCCAGTCCACCGCGAAGCCAAAATCAAACTGGTCGGCCAGCATGGTCTTGCCGCGGTTGTCGAGCTGCCAGCTTTGCGCGGCGCCCTTGCCGATGACGTCCAGCACCTGGCGGACATCAAGACCTGCTTTCTGGCCAAACGCCACCGCTTCACTCAAGCCCTGCACCAGGCCGGCAATGCAGATCTGGTTGACCATTTTGGTGAGCTGGCCGGCACCGCTGGCGCCCATCAGCGTGAACGCCTTCGAAAAGGCCATGCCCACAGGCTTGACGGCCTCAAAGGACGCCGCGTCGCCGCCGCACATGACCGTGAGCGCGCCGTTCTGGGCCCCGGCCTGACCGCCCGAGACCGGGGCGTCGACAAACTGCAGCCCCAGGTTTTTGGCGACGGCGTAGAGCTCGCGCGCGACGTGGGCCGATACCGTGCTGTGATCGACAAACACGGCACCCGGTTTCATGCCGGCAAACGCACCGTCGGCACCCAGGGTGACGCTGCGCAGGTCATCGTCATTGCCGACGCAGCAAAACACGACGTCGGCGTCTTGAGCGGCCAGGCGCGGGGTGTCCGCATGGTTTGAGCTTCCAGCGCCCGGAAATTCTGCGCACCATGCTATTGATTTGCTAGCAGTCCGGTTGTAGGCCGTGACCCGGTGCCCGGCCAGCGCCAGGTGGCCGGCCATGGGGTAGCCCATGACGCCAAGGCCGAGAAAAGCGACTTTTCGGGAAGGGGTGGGCTCGTAGGTTTTGGGGTTGGTATTGCGCATGATGTTCAGGGCGAAAAGAGAGGTGTCGGGGCGTAGCGAGCGGGCTTCAGGCTAGGCGGACGGAGCGCAGCAACCGGAACGTACTTTCAGGTACGTGAGGATTGCGAGCACCGCCCAACGACGCATCAAGCCCGCGCAGCAGCCCTCTAAACGATGGCGAAGTGTTCGGTACCGGCGGCCAAGTCCGTCGACTTGGCCCGCTGCGAATTGAGCTTGATCTGCAGTCGCAGGTCATTGACCGAGTCGGCATTGCGCAGTGCGTCTTCGTAGCTGATCACGTGGCTTTCATAGGCATCAAACAGCGCCTGGTCAAAGGTCTGCATGCCCAGGTTGCGGCTTTTCTTCATGATCTCCTTGATCTCGGAGACCTCGCCCTTGAAGATCAGGTCGGAAATCAGCGGCGAGTTGAGCATGACCTCGACGGCCGCGGCGCGGCCCTTGCCATCCTGCTTGGGCACCAGTCGCTGCGAGATCATGGCCTTGAGGTTGAGGGACAGGTCCATCAGCAGCTGGGCGCGGCGCTCTTCGGGGAAGAAGTTGATCACGCGGTCCAGCGCCTGGTTGGCGCTGTTGGCGTGCAGGGTGGCCAGGCACAGGTGGCCGGTTTCGGCAAAGGCAATCGCGTGCTCCATGGTCTCGCGGTCGCGGATCTCGCCCATCAAAATCACATCGGGCGCCTGGCGCAGCGTGTTTTTGAGGGCGGCTTCCCAGCTGTCGGTGTCCAGCCCGACTTCGCGCTGCGTCACCACGCAGTTCTTGTGCGGGTGCACAAACTCCACCGGGTCTTCAATCGTGATGATGTGGCCATAAGACTGCTCGTTGCGCCAGTCCACCATGGCGGCCAGCGTGGTGGATTTGCCCGAGCCCGTGGCGCCCACCAGGATGCACAGCCCGCGCTTGGACATCACCACATCCTTGAGCACCTGCGGCACGCCCAGGCCGTCAATGGTGGGCAGCACGGCGGGGATGACCCGCAGCACCATGCCAACCTTGCCCTGCTGAACGAATGCATTGACGCGAAAGCGCCCCACGCCCGGCGGCGAAATGGCAAAGTTGCACTCCTTGGTGCGCTCAAATTCGGCAGCCTGCTTGTCGTTCATGATGGCGCGGGCCAGCGCCAGGGTGTGCCCGGCGTTGAGCGGCTGCGGCGACACCTTCGTGACCTTGCCGTCCACCTTCATGGCCGGCGGAAAATCCCCGGTGATGAACAGGTCGCTGCCATTGCGGGTGAGCATCAGCTTTAAAAGGTCATTGATGAATTTACTGGCCTGGTCGCGTTCCATGAACGGCTCCTTTAATCATTGATGCCCCACGCTTGTCACTTCGTGTACTGCGCTGCCCCCGAGGGGCCGCTGCGCCTGCGGCCCGGCGAAGCCGGTTCCGCGGCCCCTGCTTGCTGGGAGCAAGCCCGTGTTGCGAGTGTCGCCCATTTCTACCCCGGGAAGTTCTCAGGGATCTTGGCCTTGCCGCGCGCTTCGGCGGCAGAGATCACGTTGCGCTTGACCAGGTCCGTCAGGTTCTGGTCCAGGGTTTGCATGCCCACGCTGTTGCCGGTCTGGATCGATGAGTACATCTGCGCCACCTTGGCTTCGCGGATCAGGTTGCGAATGGCGCTGGTGCCCAGCATGATCTCGTGCGCCGCCACGCGGCCCTGGCCGTCCTTGGTCTTGCACAGGGTTTGCGAGATCACCGCCTGCAGCGATTCCGACAGCATGGCGCGGATCATTTCCTTCTCTTCGGCCGGGAACACGTCAATGATCCGGTCCACCGTTTTGGCGGCGCTGGAGGTGTGCAGAGTGCCGAACACCAGGTGGCCGGTCTCGGCGGCCGACATGGCCAGGCGAATGGTTTCGAGGTCGCGCATCTCGCCCACCAAAATCGCGTCCGGGTCTTCGCGCAGCGCGGACTTCAGCGCGGCGTTAAAGCTCAGGGTGTGCGGCCCGACTTCGCGCTGGTTGATCAGGCATTTCTTGGACTCGTGCACAAACTCGATCGGGTCCTCCACCGTCAGGATGTGGCCGTACTCGGTTTCGTTCAAAAAGTTGACCATGGCCGCCAGCGTGGTGGACTTGCCCGAGCCGGTGGGGCCGGTGACCAGCACCATGCCGCGCGGTTTCAGGGCCAGGTCGCCGAAAATCTTGGGTGCGTTGAGCTGCTCCAGCGTCAGGATTTTGGACGGGATGGTTCGCAGCACCGCGCCGGCGCCACGGTTGTGGTTGAAGGCATTGACGCGAAAACGCGCCAGGCCGTCAATCTCGAACGAGAAGTCGACTTCCAGAAACTCTTCGTAGGCCTTGCGCTGGGTGTCGTTCATGATGTCATACACCATGGCATGCACCTGCTTGTGGTCCAGCGGTTCGACATTGATGCGGCGGACATCGCCGTGCACCCGGATCATGGGCGGCAAGCCTGCCGACAAATGCAAATCAGAAGCCTTGTTCTTGACGCTAAAAGCCAGCAGCTGGGTAATGTCCATCCCGGGAATCCTTGGAAGTCGAGGTTAAAAGCCTGAGGGTTTGAGTCTGGGTTTACAGTTCGATTATGACCATGATTGTGCGCAATCTCCAGCTTGTCCGTGACCGCATTACCACGGCCTGCGTGGCCGCCGGGCGCAACCCTGCCAGCGTGCGCCTGCTGGCGGTGTCCAAAACTTTTGGCCCGGAGGCGGTGATGGCCGCCGTGTCGGATGGCCAGCGGCTGTTTGGCGAAAACTACATTCAGGAAGGTGTTGAGAAGATTGTTGCAGTGCGTAACCATGTGACTGGACTGTCCGGACCTTTGGAATGGCATTGCATCGGCCCGGTGCAAAGCAACAAGACCCGGCAGGTGGCCGAGCATTTTGACTGGGTGCAGTCGGTGGATCGCCTGAAAATCGCGCAGCGGCTCAGCGAGCAGCGCCCGGCGCATTTGCCGCCGCTGCAGGTCTGCCTGCAGGTCAATATCGACGGTGGCGCCAACAAGTCCGGCGTCGCCCCCGACGAGGCGCTGGCGCTGGCCGCCGAAGTCGCGGGCCTGCCGCGGCTGCGGCTGCGCGGCCTGATGTCCATTCCGGAGCCTGCTATCGATTTTGTAGCTGCCTGCGCAGTCCACGCCCGGGCCAAGGCCCTGTTTGACCAGATCAATGCAGCGGGTGTGTTGCCGCAGGCGATGGACACGCTCTCGATGGGCATGACGGCCGACCTGGAGGCGGCGATCCATGCCGGCAGCACCATGGTTCGCGTGGGCACCGCGATCTTCGGAAAGAGATAGGCCCCCACGGTCGCTCACTGCGTGTAGCTCCCTACCCCCCGAGGGGGCCGCTGCGCCTGCGGCCCGGCAAAGCCGGTTCCGCGGCCCCTGCTGGTGAAGAGAGCTCTTCGGTCTATTTTTTCGGAGAGGCGATGGGTTTGACGTTGCCGCAGTCCGCCGACAGCCATTTGCCCGAAGCGTCCATGTTCATCTTTTCGGCCTTGCCCTTGACCGTGGTGGTGGTCACCATCTTCATCGTGTAGGCGGTGTCGCTCACATAGGTGATCTGGCCCTCGCCGCTGGACGGTGGCTGGGCGCAGGTGTAGGCAAACTTCATGGTGTTGCCGCTGCGCGGTGAATGCGTGGTTTTGCAGTCGCCTTGCTGTTGCGCGGGCATTTCGTTGCGCTCGGCCATTTCCTTGGTCATGCACATCTTCACGCTCATGCCGCCGGCGCCGCCTTGGCCCATGGCCATGCCTTGTTTGCCCATCATGTCCTGCATCTGCTTGCGCTGTTCAGGCGGCATGCCGGCCATCTGCTTTTGCATGTCGGCCATGGCTTTTTCCATCTCGCCCGAGCCCGATTGCATTTTGTTGTGGATCTCCCACAAACCGGGCTTCATGGTTTGCGCGCTAGCGCCAGCGGCCATGGCCAGCGTGAGCGCGGCAGCCGTCAATGTGATGTTCGGGTTCATGGAAAGCTCCTCAAAAATATGATGGGGGGTGCCAAGTTGTGGTGCCACATTGTGATGTCAAACGGCCGGCAGATAAAGCTTTTTGACTTCCTTGCGAGACAGTTACAAAGGCAGTTGCGTGGTGTTTTTGACTTCTTCCATCACCGCATAGGTGCGGGTTTCGCGCACGCCGGGCAGTTGCCACAGCACCGTGCCGGCAAAGTGGCGGTAGGCGGCCATGTCGGCCATGCGGGTCTTGAGCAGGTAGTCAAAGCCGCCGGCCACCATGTGGCATTCCATGATTTCGTGGTGAACCTGCACGGCCGCCTTGAAGGCTTCAAAGACATTCGGCGTGGTGCGATCCAGCAGCACCTCCACAAACACCATCATGCCGGCGCCCAGCTTTAGCGGGTTCAGCCGGGCCTCGTAGCCCAGGATGTAGCCATCGCGCGTGAGGCGCTGCACGCGGGCCAGCACGGCCGTGGGCGACAGCGCCACGCTTTCGGCCAGTTTGAGGTTGGAGACGCGCCCGTCCTGCTGCAAAACATTCAGGATTTTCAGGTCAATGCGGTCGATGTCAATGCTTGGTTCGCTCATGCAATTCAATCAAGGCAGCCCTGGCGCCGGATTCGCGGACCCGTTGCAGCCACTTTCACGACAGCCGGTAGGTTTCGAGGTGGATGCTGGATTCCGTGTTGCTGATGCCCCGGATGAGGCGAATCCGCTCCAGCACCTTGGACAGCTCGGACAGATTTTGGGCCCGGAGTTCGGCCAGCAGGTCCCAGCGGCCATTGGTGTCATGCAGGATGGCGATCCCGGGCTCACCGAGCAGGCTGGCGATCACTTTGCGTGCTTCATTGCCTTCCACGGCAATGCTCATCCAGGCCTTGATCTCATTGGGTTGCGCATCCGGTCGCAGGCGCACGGTGTAGCCGACGATGATGCCGGCGTCTTCCAGCTTGGTGATGCGATTGGTGACCGTGCCACGCGACACCCCCAACTTCTGGGCCAGCGTGGCCACGTTCATGCGCGCATCCTTGCGCAAAAGAGAAAGCAATTGCTGATCGAGTGCATCCATTCTGCTATTTTGCCATTTTTTGATGGCGAATTGATAGAAATATGACAAAAAACTATCAATGTTGACGATTTCTATTGAAATGCCGCCTTGGGACACTGCTTTCATTCCAACAGAGCAAGCGCTTCATGAAACGTCCCTCGACCCCCGAAACCCAATTCCTGAGTGCGCAAGATGCCGCCCGTGTCGTTGACTACGAACCGCAGATCCGGATCAAAAGCGATGTGCAGCGGATGGGTCTGGCGCAACACCTGTCCCGGCGCAGGGTCTGCGATGACTTTGCCCTAGCCACCCCCTTCCTGCCGCTGGCCGCATGAGCCGCCGGGCCGTTCCCAAGGCGAATACCGCAGCGCATAGCGCGGAGGTTGCCCAATGAGCGCCCGCGCCACGGTGCAGGGTGTCTGCCTGAGCGGTGCGCCAACCGATGGGCGCCTCCGTCTCGATGGCGATTTCTCGACCTCCGACATCGTGGCCCACGTCCGCACGACCTTGGGCGGCGGGCTTACAGACCGGAAAGCACAGCGGCGCCAGCGCCACTTTTTAAAAATGAATTTCGACTGTTTTAACCATAAAAGGAGACTTTGATGAAACGATTCAAGATGTGGGCGCTGCTCGGCCTGACGCTGCTGGCGGCAATCACGGCACAGGCACGCAGCCTCGATGAGGTGAAGAAGGAGGGCAAGATCATCATTGCCACCGAAGGGCAGTTCGCGCCCTTTAATTACTTTCAGGGCTCAAAATTGTCGGGATTTGAGGTCGAGCTGGCTGAACTGGTGGCCAAAAAGATGGGAGTCAGCGTCGAATGGAAAGCCCTGGGCTTCGATGCGCTGCTGGCGGGTCTGCGCCAGGACCGCTGGGACTTGGTGATCGCGTCCCACGGTGTCACCGACGAACGGGCCCGGGCGGTGACGTTTGCGGACCCCCATTACTGTTCGGGCGGATCCATTGTGTCGCTCGACCCCGCGATTCGCACCGCCGCCGATTTGAACGGCAAGGTGATCTCGGTCCAGACCGGGACCACCTACCTCGAGAACGTCAAGAAGCTGACAGGCGTGAAGGAGGTCAAGAACTTCCCGCAGGACACCGATGCGCGCAGCGCCCTGGTGTCACGCCGCGTCGACGCCTGGGTGACCGACAAGTTTGTCGCGGCTATCGCGATTGCCGCCAACCCCGGTGCCGGCATGAAGCTGGGCGACTTTGTCTTCATCGAGCGCATCGCGGCCGCCGTCGGCAAGGGCAATGCGTCATTGGCGCAAGGCTACAACAAGGCGCTGGCGGACGTGCTGGCCGATGGCAGTTACACCGTGCTGTCGAAGAAGTACTTCAATGAAGACGTGCGTTGCAAGTAAGCGCATGCGGTCGCTCAGCTGGTTGCCGGAGAACCCCATGAAGTTTGTGTTTCCCCAATGGCCCGGTGACTGGAGCCGACAGCAGCGCAGCAGCGCGACCATGGTGCTGGCCACCGTGGTGCTGATGGTGGTGCTGTGGCTGATGGCCATCCCGCTGGCCCTCGCGCCCGAACCCATAGGCGCGAACGCGCAGTCCTTCGCCGAAGGCACTCGCGTCACGGTCCAGCTCACCGTGATCGCCGGGCTGGTCGGCATTGTCATCGGTGTGCTGGCGGCCCTGGGCAAGATATCACGGGTGCCGCCCCTGCGCTGGATTGCCTCGCTCTACATCTGGGTGGTGCGCGGCACACCGCTGCTGGTGCAGGTGCTGTTCGTCTTTCTGGCCTTGCCGACGCTGGTGCCGGCGCTGCAGCTGAGCGATTTCGCATCGGCCTGTGTGGCGCTGGCCTTCAACGCCGGGGCCTACAACGCCGAGGCCATCCGCAGCGGCCTTCTTGCCGTGCCCAGGGGGCAGATCGAAGCCGCCCGCTCCCTGGGGCTGTCGAGCTGGTACACCTTCATCGACGTGACTTTTCCGCAGGCTTTCAAGATCTCGCTGCCGCCGCTGGTCAACAACACGGTGGCCCTGCTCAAGGATTCGTCGCTGGCTTATGCGATCGGCGTGGTGGAACTGACCAATGTGGGCAACCGCATTCAGGCCGCCACCTTCCAGCCGCTGCCCACGCTGGTGACCACGGCGATCATCTACCTGGTGCTCACCACCGTGTTGACCCAGATCTCGGGCGCGGTGGAACGCCGCTACGACGTGGAAGGACGCCAGCCATGAGCGCCCGCGCAGAACCGCTTCAAGCAAGCTCGCGCCTCCTTGGGGGGCAGCCCGACATCGTCGGGCGTGGGGGCCACATGAGCGCCAGCCTGATCACCGTGGAGAAGGTTAACAAGCGGTTTGGCGCCCACCATGTGCTGCGCGACGTCTCCACGCATTTCGAGGCCGGCCAGGTCACCGTGATCGTCGGCGCCTCCGGTTCGGGCAAGAGCACGCTGCTGCGCATGCTCAACCGGCTGGAGCGGCACGACTCGGGCCGCATCCGGGTCGATGGCATCGAGGTGGATGACGACCTCACGCACCTGGACGCCTTGCGCCGCGAACTCGGCATGGTGTTCCAGCAGTTCAACCTGTTCCCGCACCTGACCGTGCTCGACAACGTGGCGTTGGCGCCGCGGCGGGTGCGCAAGACGCCGCGCAGCGAGGCCAGTGCCCAGGCGATGGAGCTGCTCAGGCGGGTCGGCATGGAAGCACATGCGCACAAGTACCCGTTTGCGCTGTCCGGCGGCCAGCAGCAACGCGTGGCGATTGCGCGGGCGCTGGCCATGCAGCCCAAGGTGATGCTGTTCGACGAGCCCACCTCGGCGCTGGACCCGGAAATGGTCAAGGAAGTACTGGATGTCATGAAACAGCTGGCCCAGTCGGGCATGACCATGATCATCGTCACGCACGAGATGGGCTTTGCCCGCGAAGTGGCCGATCGCGTGCTGTTCATCGACCAGGGGCAGGTGGCGCAGGACGCGCCGCCGGCCGAGTTCTTTGGCGCGCAGGCGAACCCCCGCATCCGGGCCTTTCTGGGGCAAGTGATCCGCTAGCCGGGGCACCGAGCCCCTCGACCCCCATCGACTCCGATCGACTCCGATCGACTCCCATCGGGCGCGCGCCGCGCGAACCCGCTGGTCAACTTCATCTGATTTTTTAACAGGAGACAACATGAAAAGATCTGCAATCACCCTGATGCTGCTGGCGTCCGGCACCCTCAGCCTGCCGGCCCTGGCCCAGACCCCGAAGGATTTCGAGGAACTGCGCCAGGACCTCCTGCGCTTGCGGCAGGAACTCAACCAACTCAAGGCCCAGCCGCCCGCCGCGCCCACGGCCAGCAGCGCCACCACCGAGCGCATCGAGCAATTGGAGCTCAAGCAAAAGGATGCGGTGGTGCTGGGTGACATTCCCGGCAGCTTCCGGCTGCCGGGTTCGGACACTTCGCTGCGCCTGTATGGTTTTGCAGAACTCAACGGCGTGCATGAGTTCAAGGGCGACAACTCGGGCAACGACTACTCGACATTTGCCCCGTACGCGCCTATCAATGGATCGACCACACGCACCGGCCAGACCTACCTGCATGCACGCACGTCCCGCATCGGCATCGAAGCCTCCACCCCGACCCCCTACGGTCCGCTGGCGGTGAAGGTCGAGGGGGACTTCAACAATGAACCCCGCACCGGCAACAGTGCCGTGTATGGAACGGTCGGCAACATCTATACCCAGCAGGCGTCCAACTCCTACAACTTCCGCCTGCGCCACGCCTACGGCCAGTTTGGCGGGCTGCTGGTCGGGCAGACCTGGTCGACGTTCATGGACGTCGACAACTCGCCGGAGACGGTGGATTTCAATGGCCCGATCGGCTCGACCTTCATTCGCCAGCCACAGGTCCGCTATGCCTACAACACCAAGGACATGGGCACGTTCACGGTGGCGGCCGAAAATTCGGCGAGCTACGTGCTTGACAACACGGGTGTGGTGACACCGGCCGGCTTTTCCCGGGTGCCGGACTTCATCGCCCGCTGGGACAAGAGCTTCGGCTGGGGCGCGATGAGCCTGCGCGGGGTGAGCCATGAGCTGCGCATCAACGACGGCGCCGGGGTCAATGTGTCCCGGCGTGGCAGCGGCTTGGGCGCGACGGCCCTGGTCAAGATGCGTGACGCCAAGGACTTCGCGAGCTTTGCGCTGACCTATGGCAAAGGCATCGGGCGTTATCTCAACTACATCGAAGGCGCCATCCACGACCCGGCGGCGAACGACATTCTGCTGGAAAAGGCGCTGGGTGTGGTGGTGGGCTACCAGTACAAGGCGAGTGACACCTTGCGCGCCAATTTCGTGCTGGGCTGGCAGAAGAACTACGACAACGCCTACACCGCCTTTGCCCGTGCCAACGGCCTGGACACGGGGCAGTTCGGCATCAATCGCAGCGTTTATCAGGCGCACCTGGGCTTTATCTACAACCCGATCAAGAACGTGGACTTCGGCGCCGAGTATGTGTTTGGCCAGCGCAAGACGCTGAGCGGCCAAAAGGGTGATTTGTCGCGTGTGAACCTGTCTGCGAAGTACTACTTCAACTGAGCGGAACGCGGGCCGTGCGCGCCCGCCCGGTGGGACGGGCGGCGCGCCGGTCCTGCTGCGCGGGTTGCGGTACTAGATTCCGACCCCATCCTGAACGGAGCCTGCCGTGCAACATGACTTCTTCTCGGCCTTGATCGTCCTGCTGATCGTGCTTGACCCGCTGGGCAACGTGCCGGTGGTGCTGAGTCTGTTGCGCGATGTGCCGGGGCACCGCCGTGTCCGCATCATCACGCGCGAGTGCCTGTTTGCCATGCTGGTCCTGCTGGTCTTCATGGTGACCGGCGATCGGCTGCTGCACGCCATGCGATTGACCGATGCGTCGCTGGAGATCGCTGGCGGAGTGATCCTGTTCCTGATTGCGATGGGCATGGCCTTCCCAGGCATGGGTGTGAGCTTTTCCGACCCTGATCAGGGCGGGGAGCCGCTGCTGGTGCCGCTGGCCATTCCCATGATCGCCGGCCCGTCGGCGCTGGCCACCGTGCTGCTGCTGGCCGCCCGCCAGCCCGACCGGGGCTGGACCTGGGCGGCCGCGATCGGCCTGTCGATGGGGCTGGTCTGGCTGGTCCTGCTGTCGGCCAGCACCCTGGCGCGGCGGCTCGGGAAGTCGGGCCTGGTCGCGCTGGAACGCCTCATGGGTCTGCTGCTGTCGGCGATGGCCGTGGACATGCTGATTTCCGGACTGCGCCGTGCCTTTCCGGGCGTGGCGGGGTGAACAGGGTGCCTGGTGGTTGGATGGGGCTAATTTTTATCTGATAAATCAACAAAATATAGTGAATAAATCTATATTGCTTAATTAATCATAGATGTATTGTCTTTAATACATGGAGATCATCATGCGTTTGCCTTTTCCTTACCGGCCCGAAGACCAGGTCGTTTCCAGCCGCCTGAAATCGCTGGAAGGCGCGCTCGACTGGGCCGCTGCCGCCCATGCCGCCCGTCCCTGGGTGCAGGCCGTGCGCGACAACCCGCCGCCGTTCTGGGCCATGGAAAGCCTGCTCAAGGAGTACCCCATCTCCAGCGCCGAAGGCCTGGCCCTGATGCGGCTGGCCGAAGCCCTGCTGCGCGTGCCGGACGCCGAGACCGCGATTGCCCTGACCGCCGACCAACTGGGGCGCGCCGATTTCGACGCGGCCGGCGATGGCGTGCTGCAGCGCCTGTCCTCGTCGGCGATTGCCATGTCCAAGAAGTTTTTGCCCCCTTCGGCAGGCTCGGGACAAGCTGACCATGAGCCCGGTCTGATGGCCAAGCTGGGCGCACGCACCGTGGTGGCCGCGACGCTGCGCGCCGTGCAGCTGCTGGGCCGGCAGTTTGTGCTGGGGCAGACGATTGGCGATGCCATGGCCGAGGCCGATGACGCCCGCAAGAAAATTGCCAATCTGCGTTTCAGCTATGACATGCTGGGCGAGGGCGCACGCACCGATGCCGACGCGCTGCGCTATCTCGACAGCTACATGAATGCTATCAAATCAATAGCTTCTCGTGCAAATGTGACGGCGACTACCGAGCAAAACGATGGTATCTCCATCAAGCTCAGCGCCTTGCACCCGCGCTACGAAGACGCGCAGCATGCGCGCGTGATGGCCGAGCTGGTGCCGCGCGTCTGGGGGCTGTGCGAACTGGCCGCCCAGGCCAATATCAACCTGACGATTGACGCCGAAGAGGTGGACCGGCTCGAGCTCTCGCTCGATGTGTTCGAGGCGCTGGCCGCCCAGGTGGCGCGGCACTACCCGCAGTGGCAGGGCTTTGGCCTGGCCCTGCAGGCCTACCAGACGCGTGCGCTGGAGCTGATTGCCCACATCACCGCGATCGCCCGCAAATACCGCTTGCGCCTGATGTGCCGGCTGGTCAAGGGCGCTTACTGGGATTCGGAAATCAAGCGCGCGCAGGAGCTGGGCCTGCCGCACTACCCGGTGTTCACGCACAAGCACCACACCGATGTGTCTTACCTGGCCTGCGCGCGCGCGCTGCTGGACGCACCCGACGCGATCTACCCGCAGTTCGCCACGCACAACGCGGGCACCATTGCCGCGATTTTGCAGATGGCGGCGCGCAATGGTTCGAGCTTTGAGTTGCAGCGCCTGCACGGCATGGGCGAAGGCATTTACCGCGAGGTGCTCAAAAACCCGCTGATCAGCTGCCGCGTCTATGCGCCCGTCGGTGCGCACCGCGACCTGCTGGCCTACCTGGTGCGGCGCCTGCTGGAAAACGGTGCCAACTCCTCGTTTGTGCACCAGCTGGCCGACGAATCGGTGGGCATGGACGAACTCTTGATATCGCCGCTGCGGCTGGAGCCCCAGCCCTCGCTGCCCTTGCCGCTGGCGCTTTACGGCGCGAGCCGCCAAAACAGCGCGGGGCTGGACCTGACGGTGCACGCCATGCGCGCGCCGCTGCTGGCGGCCCTGGAAACGGTCCGGGTGCCGGTGGTGCCGGAGTTTGATGCCAAATTGGCCGCTGAAGCTATACAAATTGGCGTGAGCAGCTATCAAAAATGGAGCAAGCAGCCGGTGGCCGAGCGCGCCGCCATCCTGCGCCGGGCGGCCGATGCGCTGGAGCAGCAGATGCCGAAGTTCTGCGCGCTGCTGGTCAAGGAAGCCTTCAAGACCTGGGGCGACGCGGTGGCCGAAGTGCGCGAGGCGGTGGATTTTTTGCGCTACTACGCGCTCGAGGCCGAGCGCATCATGGCGCCCATCAGCCTGCCCGGGCCCACCGGCGAAACCAACGAGCTACGCCTGACCGCGCGCGGCGTCTGGGTCTGCATCAGCCCCTGGAATTTCCCGCTGGCGATTTTTACCGGCCAGGTCGCCGCCGCGCTGGCCACCGGCAACACGGTGCTGGCCAAGCCGGCCGAGCAGACGCCCGGCGTGGCCTGGGAGGCCGTGAAACTGCTGCATGAGGCCGGCGTGCCGCCCGAGGCGCTGCAACTGCTGCACGGCCCTGGCGAGACCGTGGGCGCCGCACTGGTGGCAGCAAAGCAGGTGGCCGGCGTGGTGTTCACCGGCTCCACCCAGGTCGCCAAGATCATCCAGCGCGCGCTGGCCGCCAAGGACGGCCCCATCGTGCCGCTGATTGCCGAGACCGGCGGCATCAACGCCATGCTGGTCGACTCCACTGCGCTGCCCGAGCAGGTGGCCGACGCCGTGGTGCAAAGCGCCTTCCGCTCTGCCGGCCAGCGCTGCTCGGCGCTGCGCCTGCTGTGCGTGCATGAGGCCATCGCCGACGGCGTGATTGAAATGATCCAGGGCGCCGCGCAGGAACTGGTGGCCGGCCAGCCTTCCGAGCTGAGCACCGACGTCGGCCCGGTGATTGACCGCGAAGCCTTTGACAACATCCGGCAACACGTTCAGCGCCTGACTACAGAGTCAAAAGCACTGCTGGCCGGTACCAAATCTGCGCCGACAGCTATTAAATCGGTAGCAAATATCGTTCCGCCGAGTGCCTTTGAAGTAGCCAGCCTGGCCGGCGTCAAGGAGGAAATCTTTGGTCCGGTGCTGCAAATCGTGCGCTGGGGCAGCGGCGCGCTGAAGGAGCCGGAAGCGGTGATTGGGCAGATCAACGCCCTCGGCTACGGCCTCACGCTGGGCATCCAGACCCGCATCGACTCGCGTGCCCAGGCGCTGGCGGCGGGGGCGCATGTGGGCAACATCTACATCAACCGCAACATGATAGGCGCGGTGGTCGGCGTGCAGCCGTTTGGCGGCGAAGGCCTCTCCGGCACCGGCCCCAAAGCCGGCGGGCCGCACTACCTCTACCGCTTCTGCGCGGAGCAAACCGTCACGGTCAACACCACGGCGGCCGGTGGCAATGTGGCCTTGCTGGCGTAAGGCGCAGGCCTAGGCCACCAGCGCCTTGAGCAGCCCGCGCCACGAAAAAAGCTCGCCGGGCTCGCCTGACTCGGCCAACAGTCCCTCCAGCTGCGCCTTGGCGTAGCGTCCGCGGCGCGCGCGGGCGGCGATGAAATCGCAGGCCGCCGGGTGGGACAGCCACCGCTGCGCCGTCTCATAGGCCGCGAAGCGGGGCGCCAGGGTCTCGGTCAGCGATTGCTGGTAAGCCGGGACCAGTGTCGTGGCGGTGAACTTGCCGCCAAAGAAGTCCAAGGCGTGCTCGGCGGCGAGCATCCCGGTTTCCAATGCCTTGCCAATGCCTTCGCCGCTGAACGAGTAGGTGCTGCCCGCCGCCTCGCCCGCGACCAGCAGGCCGGGGCGTGCCAGGCGCGCGCCCTTCAGCGCTGTGCGCAGCGGCGCCCCCTTGAGCTCTCCCAGCGGTGCTGCCTCGGCGAGCAGCCGGCGCGCCAGCGGGAAGCGCTCCACGAAGGATGCAAACACCTGCCGCACGTTCCCGACGGCGGGGCGGCGTGGCGCATCGAAGAAATAGCCGGCGCCGACATTGAACACGCCGTTGGGGCCGGGAAAAATCCAGCCGTAGCCGGGGCAGATGCTGCGGTCGAAGGAAATGCACAGGGCGTCGAGTTCGCGCGCCAGCGTCTCGCTGTGGAAATAGCCGCGCACGGCGATCCCGCTCGCTTCCTTGCGCTCGCAGACGCCGGCGAGTTCCAGCGGCGCACTGGCGGCGCCGGTGGCGAGCAGCAAGAGCTCGGCGCGAATGGTGGTCTCGGTGCGGTCCCCGGGCGCCTTGAAGCAGGCGCCGTGCAGGGCGCCGTCCGACTCCATGAAGCGGGCAAGGCGCAAGGGTGCAAGAAACCTCGCCCCGGCCGCCACCGCGGCAGCGCGCAGCGCATCGTCGAGCCGCAGCCGCGGCAGGCTGGCGAGTTGGCCGTCGAGTTCCACATGGCTGCCGTTGGGCGCGAAAATGCGCACGCGTTGCAGCGGCCGCGCTGCCGACAGCACCTCGCGTGCCAAGCCCAGCCTGTCCAGCGCCCGCAGCGCGTCGGGGATGAGCGCGTCGCCGCACACCTTGTCGCGCGGGAAGCGGGATTGGTCCACCAGGACCGTGTCGATTCCCGCCCGCGCCAGCGTCATCGCCGCAGCGCAGCCGGCCGGGCCGGCGCCTATGACCAGGACTTGCGCCGCGTGATCGGAATTCACCTCGTTGCCTCCCGTCAAAGATTCAGGATCTGCGCTTGACCGCTTTACGTTGGGCTTCGAGTTCAATGGTAGCCCGAATGGTCCGTTCGGGGCTACGATACTTGCATTCAGGCGCTTGAATTTCCTACCCGTTCACATAGCCCCATGGACAAGAGCACGAACCAAGCCACAGCCCTGGTGCTGGCCGGCGGCGGCAGCTTCGGTGCTGTGCAGGTCGGCATGCTGCGCGCGCTGGTCGCGCACGGCATCGCGCCCGATCTGGTGATCGGCTCCTCCGTGGGCGCGATCAACGGCGCCTACTTCGCCGGCGCGCCCAACGCGGACGGCGTCGCGCGGCTCGAAGCGATCTGGCGCGGCCTGCGCCGCAGCGAGGTCTTCCCTATCGCCTGGCGCGGCGTCTTGCGACTGCTGGCTAACGGCAGCGGTGCCGTCGATTCCTCAGGGCTGCGCCGCATTCTTGAACAATGCCTGCCGTACCAGACCTTCGAACGCGCCACCGTGCCCCTGCATGTGGTGGCCACCGATCTGCTCGACGGCGGCACGGTACGGCTGTCCAGCGGCCCGGTGGTCGACGCGGTGCTCGCGAGTTGCGCGATTCCCGCTGTGTTCTCTCCGGTACGCATCGGCGAGCGCTACCTGATCGACGGGGCGATCGCCAGCAACACGCCGGTCAGCGTCGCGGTTGAACTTGGCGCGAGGCGCGTGATCGTGCTGCCCACGGGCTTCGCCTGCGCGCTTGAGTCACCGCCGCGCGGCGCCATCGCCAGCGCGCTGCACGCGGTCACCCTGCTGATCGCGCATCAGCTGGTCATGGAGGTCGAGCGCTACCGCGAGCAAGCCGAGATCATCACCGTGCCGCCGCTGTGCCCGCTGGCGTCCTCGCCCTACGACTTCTCCCGGGCCGGCGAGCTGATCGAGCGTGCGGCCGACCAGACGCAGCACTGGCTCGAACGCGGCGGCCTCACGCGCCAGCGGATCCCCTCTGCGCTACTGGCGCACAGCCATTGAATCCAGCCCTCTGGCCCCCTGCTCAACCAGGACCTCACCCCAGCACCACCTCACCGCCCAAGGCCTCCATCAACTCGGGAATCAGCCGGCTCATCTCCCCGGTCGCAATCGCGGCATCGGCATCGAATCCATCGTCTTCCTGGGCCGCAGCGCCTTCGAATACCACGTCCAGAAACGCGAGCTTCTTGAGCTGCATGCTCTCGGTCAGCAGGAAGGACACGCGGTCGTTCCAGGTCATGGCCAGCTTGGTCGGCAGCTTGCCCGCTGCAATGTGTTGCCGCACCTCGTCGATGTCGAGCGGGTGCTTCGAATACTTCACGGCCGCCTTGGACTCGTCGCTCGCCTTGAGCTCGCACTCGCGGTCCACGCTGAAGCCTGCGGGCGGTTCCTGGCTGGTCAACCACTGCGACATGGCGGCCGCGGCCGAACTGGTGGTTTGCAGTGGGGTCACGGCCATGCCGTCCAGCGACTTCACCAGGCAGGTCACCACTTCGTCGGCCTTGGCCTGGCTGGCGGCGTCGATCACCAGCAGTTGGGCCGCCGGGGCTATCCAGACGGTGACCGAGGCCTGCTTGCTGAAGGCCATAGGCAGCAGCACCAGTTTGGCGTCTTCCTTGATTTCCCGGGTTTCCTTCTTGCCGGGCTTGCGGCCCTCGGTGGCTTCGATCTGGGCCAGCCGCTCCTGGACTTTGCGCTTGACCACGCCCGCGGGCACGGCCTTGCTCTCGATCATGAGCTTCAAAATCCAATGCCCGCCGACCGCCTCGACCAGGGCGCCATGGGCTTCGCCGCGCGGCGCGATCCAGCCCACCGATTTTTCCTGGGTGGCCCCACATTCGACGAAGCGGGCCTGGGCCAGGCCGTCTTCCACCTGCGCCACGGAAGGGGCCCAAGCGGCCCCGATGCGATACACCATCACGTTCTTGAACACGAACACCCTTTGCTGATTGTTGATTGGGCTGCTGATTGTCGGCGCAAGCCGGCCTGTATCTTCGCCGCCGCCACGGCCTGCGCCACCCGGGCTTCAGGTCAAGCTGAGAAATGCTATTGTTTTGATAGCTAATGACGCTTGATAATCGTGGGCGCAGTGCCGATTTGGCTCCGAACCCGGCCGCAAACCACCGCCGCGCCGCTCACACAACTTTACAAACCATCACCCGCGGGCCATGGGGCTGCAGGGCTTGCCGCTGTCTCGCACAAACCATGTTTCGAAAACGGGAATCGGCGCTTGCCGGATGGGCCAAGGGCTACGATATTTACACTTAGACGGTTGAACCTAGAAACCGCAGTTGACCGCTCATTAACCGCTGGCAAGATCGCATGAACACACACTTATTCGCTCACGCGCGAGTTCATCTTGTGGGTGACAGCGCTACGCACCCGATTGAGCCGCCCTGGCGCGCGCTGGCGGCGTTGCTCCTCCTTGCGGACAGGAGTCCGCAGCGTCGTCACGCCTTGCCAGCCCACCCCATGGCGGCCCACTCGGGCGCGTCCAACTGCGGTTTCTAGGTTGAATTTCCTATCCGTGGTGGCCACAAGGAGAGGAATGCAATGGACTACCCGGGACGCTATTGGCACATGCTCGACGATGGCCGCATCCAGTGCGACCTCTGTCCGCGCGACTGCCGGCTGCACGAGGGCCAGCGCGGCGCCTGTTTCGTGCGCCAGCGCACCGGCGACCGCATGGTACTCACCACCTACGGCCGCAGCTCGGGCTTTTGCATCGACCCGATCGAGAAAAAACCGCTCAACCACTTCTATCCGGGATCGAGCGTATTTTCCTTCGGCACCGCGGGCTGCAACCTCGCCTGCAAGTTCTGCCAGAACTGGGATATCTCCAAGTCGCGCGAGATGGACACGCTGATGGACCGGGCGAGCCCCGAGACGATCGCGCGCACCGCCGCCCGGCTCGGCTGCAAGAGCGTCGCCTTCACCTACAACGACCCGGTGATCTTCGCCGAGTACGCGATGGACGCGGCCGACGCCTGCCACGAGCAGGGACTCGCCGCCGTCGCGGTCACCGCCGGTTACATCCACGACCAGCCGCGACGCGAGTTCTACGCCAAGATGGACGCGGCCAACGTCGATCTGAAGGGCTTCACCGACGATTTCTACTTCCGCCTGTGCGGGGCCAGGCTGCAGCCGGTGCTCGACACGCTGGTCTATCTCAGGCACGAGACCGAGGTCTGGTTCGAGATCACGACCCTGCTGATCCCCGGCAAGAACGATTCGGACCCGGAGATCGAGGCCGAATGCCGCTGGATAGCGCGCGAGCTCGGCACCGACGTGCCGCTGCACTTCACCGCCTTCCATCCGGATTACAAGATGTTGGACACGCCGCCGACACCGCCGGCGACCTTGACGCGGGCGCGCGAGATCGCACTCGCCAACGGCCTGCAGTACGTCTACACCGGCAACGTGCTGCACGACCGCGAGGGCGGCACCACCTTCTGCCACGGCTGCGGCGAACCGCTGATTGTGCGCGACTGGCACGAGATCCGCGCCTACGAAGTGACCGCCGGCGGCTGCTGCGGCCATTGCGGCACGGCGATCCCCGGCCGCTACGCGGCTTCCCCGGGTCAGTTCGGCCGGCGGCGGATCCCGGTGCGCGTGCATGCGCACAAGGCGTGAGGCCGGTGGCTCAATATTCCGAGTGAAAACATGCGGCAACAAGAGATCACGGCAAACATCCCGGCCGGCCAGGCGCGGCTGCCGGGCACGCTGACCCTACCGGACAATCCCCGCGGCGTGGTCGCGGTCGCGCATGGCAGCGGCAGCAATCGCCTCTCCGCGCGCAACACCTATGTTGCCGGCCTGCTGCAGCGCGAGGGCATCGCCACCCTGCTGTTCGACCTGCTGACGAGCCAGGAAGACCAGCACCCCGACGCGCGTTTCAATATCGAGCTGCTCGCGCAGCGCCTGCTGGTGGCCACTGCCTGGCTCAAGGAACGGCCGGAATGCGCGGGCCTGGCACTCGCTTACTACGGTGCCAGCACCGGCGCGGCGGCCTGCATCTGCGCGGCGGCCGAGCTGGGCGACGAGGTTCGCGCCATCGTCTCGCGTGGCGGCCGTCCTGATCTCGCCGGCCCCGAGTCGCTGGGGCGCCTGGTCAGCCCGACGCTGCTGATCGTCGGCGGCGACGACCACGTGGTGCTGCAGCTCAACCGCCAGGCGTACGCGCTGATCGGCAGTGAAAACGGCCGGCCAGGCGGCTGCGAGAAAGAGCTCGCCATCGTGCCCGGCGCCTCCCATCTGTTCGAGGAGCCCGGCACGCTCGAGCAAGCGGCGCACCACGCCGTGCATTGGTTCAACCGCTGGTTCGGTCGGACGGCGCCCCAGGATCCCCGCTCAGCAGGCTGATCAGCTCCTCGTTTCCCCCTCCGCCATGCCCGCTCCCTGGCCTCGATTCAGGCTCCGGTGATGTTTCGTCTTCCCAAGGAGGATGAGGGTTTGCCTGCTACAGCGTACCGAGGAACTCGTTCCACGGTGTGCCTTGCAGGGTTTCGGTCGTCGAATGCCCGTAAGCGCGGATGATCATGGCGGCTTTCTCAACCTGCTTGATGTCACTCGCCTCCACGATATCGACCACATCGAAGCGCCCCAGCGTGGCGTAGCTTTCCTTCCAGGTGACGCCGGGGCATCCGCTCTTGATTTTCTCGGCCACTGTCGCGGCCAACTGTTTGAATTCGCCCGGATCGCGGAATGCGTCCGGAGAGAAACGGCTGAGAATCACGTAACTTGCCATGGAACACCTCCGTTGTGCTGTGGTGAGCGCACTCGCAGGACCGTGCGCAGGGCACGGGAGCCATCCCGGCAAACGGGGATGGGCCCCGTAAATTTCATTATAGGAAGCGCTCGCCAAAATGAGGTCAGTTTTTCGCCATTCACTGGGAACGGTCCGGCCGCGACGCCATGGCGGTCAGCGCAGCCTGCAGTCCCATCACGACTCGCGCCAGGGCTGCCTGGAACACGTTGCGTTCGCCGATCTCGCCCGCCAGATGGCGAACGTGGGCCTGCAATCGCCCGGTCAACGCGGCCAGGTCCGACGTCTGGTTCGCTGCGGGCACTGCGGGGGCGGTATGGAACGTGGATGGCTCATGAAGTTGGCGGCCACGCTGGGCAAGGCCAGCGTCGGCAACGCGACCCCAAATAAAGCCATGCTGTCATTCTGAGCGCAGCGAAGAATCTTGCCAGCATACCGAGATCCTTCGCTGCGCTCAGGATGACAAGGTATGTCGCACTACTTTCGGACTGCTGAGTAATGCAGCCTGAAACGGTATGCGTTTATTATGAAGCGATGGGGATTCGTGTGGAGTGCTATGCCGGCTACCGCGGCGAACAAGAGCCGCGCGCCTTTCATCTCGGCGAGCGTCGCATCGAGGTGAAGGCCATCCTGGACCGGTGGCTTGCGCCGGACCACCGCTACTTCAAGGTACAGGGGGATGACGGCAACACCTACATCCTGCGCCACGATGAAGCATCGGGCGAGTGGGAGATGACGATGTACAGCGCGCGGGGCCTGTGACGCTGTCTGCAAGCCGCTCCGCAGAAAACCAGGTTTCGCAAACGGGAATCGGCGCTTGCCGGATGGGCCAAGGGCTACGATACTTGCACTCAGGCAAAGCAGGAGTTCGCCATGCAACTCATCACTGTGAAAATCGACAAGCCGGAAGCGACCAACTTCATTCTGGGCCAGACGCACTTCATCAAGTCGGTCGAGGACATCCACGAAGCGCTGGTGGCCGCCGTGCCGGGCATCAAGTTTGGGCTGGCCTTTTGCGAAGCCTCCGGCAAATGCCTGGTGCGATGGTCGGGCACCGATCCCGCCATGATCGAACTGGCCCAAAGCAACGCAAAAGCCCTGTCTGCCGGCCATAGCTTCATCATTTTCCTCGGGGACGGCTTCTACCCGCTGAACGTGTTGAACACCGTCAAGATGGTGCCGGAGGTCTGCCGTATTTTCTGCGCAACAGCCAACCCAACCGAAGTGATTCTTGCAGAGACGGAGCAGGGGCGCGGCATCCTGGGCGTGGTGGACGGCTTTCCTCCCCAAGGGATCGAGGACGAGGGCGACATCGCGTGGCGCAAGAATCTGTTGCGACAAATCGGCTACAAGCTTTGATTGAAGAACAGCCGCACCCAAGCCCTGGCCCCACCCGACGGGCTTGAGTTCGTGACTGGGGAGCGGAGATGCCCTGATCATGGCCGAGCGCGAGATCGCGGTCCAGCGTGGGGTGTATGCCCACAGCATGGAAGTGGTCTGGGGTGCGGGGCGCCGGCGCCGCGACCGCGCCGCGAAAGAATCAGACCAGCAGCCCGACCATCGCCGCCGTGATGCAGGTGGCGAGCAAGCCCGCGCCGATCGACTTCAGGCCCAGCTGCGCGACTTCGCCGCGCCGCTGCGGCGCCACCATCGCGCCCATGCCGCCGAGCATGATGCCCAGGCTTCCGAAGTTGGCGAAGCCGCACATCGCGTAGGTGAGCAGCAGCCGGCTGCGCGGCGCCAGCGCCTCGGGCGGCATCCGTGCCATGTCGAGGTAGGCCAGCAGTTCGTTGAGCACGACCTTCTTGCCGAGCAGGCTGCCGGCGGCGACCGCCTCGCTCCACGGCACGCCGACCAGCCACGCGAGCGGCGCGAACAGCCAGCCGAAGATGCGCTCCAGCGCCAGCGGTGCGCCGGCGATCGCGGGCAGCGTGCCCAGCAGCGCGTTGGCCAGCGCCACCACCGCAACGAACACCACCAGCAGCGTGACGATCGACAGCAGCAACTGCAGTCCTTCCTGCGCGCCGCGCGTGAGCGCGGCCACGCTGTTGGGGTCCTCGCGCGGCAGCTCCACGCGCCCGTCGTCGGCCAGCGGCCCCGGCACCATCAACGCCGCGACCGCGATCGCCACCGGCGTGGCGGCAAACGAGGCCACCAGCAGGTGCGACAGCGCCCCCGGCACCACGGGGCCCAGCACGGTCGCGTACAGCACGAGCACCGTGCCGGCGATGGTGGCCATGCCGCAGTTCATCACGATGAACAGTTCGCCGCGCGACATACGGGCGATGTAGGGCTTGACAAACAGCGGCGCCTCGACCATGCCGACGAACACGTTGACCGCCGCCGACACGCCGACCGCGCCGCCGATGCCCATCGTCCGCTGCAGCAGCCAGGCGAACGCGCGCACGATGGCCGGCAGGATGCGCCAGTGAAACAGCAGCGCCGACAGCGCCGCCACCACCAGCACCAGCGGCAGCGCGCGCGTCGCCAGCACAAAACTCGAGCCGGGCCCGGTTTCAGCGAACGGCAGCGGCGCGCCGCCGAGGTAGCCGAACACGAACGATGTGCCGGCGATGGTGGCGACCGCGAGCTGGTTGGCCGCGTCGTTCAGCGCGTCCAGCGCGCGCTGCAGCGGCGGCAGTTTCAGCAGCGCGGCGGCGAGCACGAAACCCAGTGCCAAGCCGGCCACCACCGGCCGCCACGCGATCGCGCGCCGGTTCTCCGACGCGAGCCACGCCAGCAGCAGCAACCCGCCGAGCCCCACCGCCTGATGCAGCAACTGCATGACCGGCTCCCCCGGGAACCGCGGCACTGTGCATCAGTCGTCGCGGTGCGGCAAGCGCCGCGACGCGCCTGTCAGCGCAACGTCGCAATGTCCCCTTCGTGCAAAGTAGAAGGTAAGCAATCGGATGGACGCCCCACCCTCAATGGCATCGCGATGCGCCACAGTGGCGCTGCGTAGCAAGCACTTGCCACTTGAACAGACAGGAGCGTTCGACAGCAAGGGTACAACAGCAGGCATTGATCTGGCAAGAACGAGTCTTGTCTGTGGGGTATGTCCACAGCATGGACGAGATCCGGGGTGCGCGGCAAGCAGCGAGCCACGACAGGCATGACGCTTTGAGTGCACGGATGGATGCGGCGTGATCCCCGTGGCCGGCAACCGCCCCGTCGCGGCTGGCCTTTGCCTGAGGCTGGTCATCGGCGGGTTACGACCCGTTGCAGTCATCGATGATTCAGATATGAAGGACTGGATTGCAGCAGCGGTCTTTCGGCAGCCTCCCTCACATGGGGGATGGTCAAACCACAACGTTTAGTCGAGAATCGCTCCAAATGCGGAACGAGCCATTTCTTACAAGTTGCCGGGTTTGTCGCTATTTTTAATGGAGCAAACTATCCATGCGGGGCAAGCCTAAATGCCAGTTTTTGTAGTTGATGTCGCCACGTTATACCGCAGCACCTTGCGGTATAAATTACGTTAGGCAGCACAGGAACGACTGCCGTGCCCGGAACCACCCAAACCGTCAGCCTGCGCCTCATGTCCGAGCACGACCTACCCATGCTCCACGATTGGCTGAACCGGCCCCATATCGTCGAGTGGTGGGGCGGCGAACAAGCACGACCAACACTTGCTGAAGTGCGGGAGCACTACCTGCCCGGAGTTCTCGCAAGAGGGTCCGTCACGCCTTACATCGCCATGCTTGGTGACGAACCGATTGGGTATGCCCAGTCGTACGTCGCTCTTGGAAGCGGAGACGGTTGGTGGGAGGACGAGACCGACCCTGGAGTTCGCGGAATCGATCAGTCGCTTGCCAATCCCACGCAGTTGGGCAAAGGCCTTGGCACCAAGCTCGTCCGTGCGCTCGTTGAGTTGCTCTTCTCAGACCCGCAGGTGACGAAGATTCAGACCGACCCGGAGCCGAACAACCATCGCGCGATCCGCTGCTACGAGAAGGCCGGGTTTGTGCAGCAGAAGATCATCACCACTCCGGACGGACCGGCCGTCTACATGGTTCAAACACGTCAGGCCTTCGAAAGTCCAAACAGTGCTGCCTAACCCTTCGTTGCACCCGACGGCCTACAGCGGGCTTCGCCCGCTTCCGTCCGCGGGTGAACTCAAACGTTAGAGCTCACGCGAGAGGTCACACATGAACCTGACAGAAAACCTCGGCGACTTCAATCGCCGGATGGCAGACGAACTGCGAGGCACGTTTGCGGCGACCGTGAAACCCTTTCAGTCAGAAGATGGCGGATTGCTGTTTCGAGGTCCCATCGAAGGGAACGCAGATCCCCATCACGTCGGAACTCACGTTGCAGTTTCGTTGGAAAAAGATGTTCACGCGGCGATGGAAGCGGCCTCACCGGAGCAGCGCGAAGAGATGGTTGGCATCTTCCTCAGCAACCTGGGCACACGCGTCAAGATGCAGTACGACCCGAAGAAGATCGGGCAGTACGCCCTCGACATCGTCGGAACCATGCGCACTCTGCGCGGCTGACACGCTACGCATTTCAAAGTGAGCTCTAACATGTCAATCGACGCGGACCCGCAACAGCAGAAGGCGGCTTCGCCGCTGGTGTTGGTGGTCCGGTCATCTTCACTACAAGGGCTTCCCCACCTTTGTCGTTAGAGGCCACCATCTCTACTACCGACATGAACGAACACAAGTTATCTGACATCGTTAACCAATCTGGTTTTCCGCTTCAAATTGGGGTCGCGCACCACGTTCGGGAAACCAGCGCGAATCATGGATGGAAGGTGCTTTACACGGAGCACTCATGGAAGAACGCTGCAAGTAACACTGACGGATTCATCGATATCGTTTTAGAGGATGAGCACGGTACATCGGTGATGATCGTGGAATGCAAGCGCGTCTTGGAATCCTCGTGGGTATTCTTGAATGCAGACACAGGCGTAAAGAATCGGAGGCAAGCCAAGGCATGGGTTACCTGTTACATATCCGGCAGTACTGGCTGCTTCGGTTGGACAGATTTAACCCTTGAGCCTAGCTGTCCAGAGTCGCAGTATTGCGTGATTTTTGGGCAGGATGCGAAGTCAAAGCCTATGCTTGAGCGGGTCGGCGCCGAGTTAGTTTTCGCAACCGAAGGAGTAGCGGAAGAAGAAAACCCCTATCACGCTCGCCGCCAAGATTCTATTCGCATGTATTTCAGCGTTATTGTTACAACCGCCCGCCTTAAGCTTTGCACCTTTGATCCAAAAGAAATTTCCCTATTTGACGGAAAGGTCTCCGCGTCGTCCTTCCAAGACGTCCCGTATGTCAGGTTCAGGAAACAACTTTCAACCCAACCATTGAAGCCCAACTTTTCAGATGGATTAAGCCATCTAGTGCGCGCCAAAGAGCATACGGTGTTCGTTGTGAACGCTGAGGCTTTTTCCGATTTTCTTGAGTCGTTCGAGATAGACGACAGTGTATTTCGCCGACTTGCCTCCCGCTAACCCATCATTCAAGCGGGACGCGCTAAAGCGCGCCCCTTAATTCAGACGTTAAACGACTGCTATCGAGAAGGTCGAATGACCGCAGCTGGCCGATAGCGCCCATGCATTGCGGGGCCGATTTGGCCTTGCGGAGCACCGCACACTGCCCCAGAGGCGCGATACCGCCCTCCTGATGGCCCGGCGCCCTCAATCCCAGACCTGAAACCCAATCCACGCCACGCCCGCGACGGCTGCCAAGGGGACCGACATCACGCTGGGCAGGTAGAAGAAGGCGGAAAGCAGGGGGCTGGCCTGTTCGATCAGCCAGCCGAGCGCGAAGAGCAGGGCGCCGCTGACCAGGTAGCGCCGTATGTAGAGCGGCAGCCAATGAGCCTGGCCCTTGTTGTAGCGCCAGGCGGCCGCGCGCGCGAGCAGGTCGCGCTGGTTGAGGTCCTTGAACAGCCAGGCGAAGAAGAAATACCGGTACAGCAGCGCGTGGAAAGGGAGTTCCATCGACGGTCACTTTCGACTCTATTGCCAGCTTAACGGGATAGCTCCTCCGGTTCAAGCCGTGCAGGCGGCCCGAGTGCAACAGAGCGCGAACGAACGCAGGCCGCGTGGCGGGCATCGGCTTCTTCGGGTCTAATCCGGGGTGTCTGTCGTTCCCGAGGAAGATGCCCCATGTTCAGTCTGTCTATTTCACGCACCCTCAAGGCGCTGGCCGCCTGTGCGCTGCTGGTCCTGGCCGCCCAGGCCCCGGCCCAGTCCGTGTTTCGCCTCACCGCGATTCCCGACGAGTCGCCCACCGAGCTGGCGCGCAAGGCCGCGCCGCTGGTGAAGTACCTGGAGCAAAAGCTCGGCACCAAGGTCGAATTCACACCCGTCACCGACTACGCCGCCGCCGTGGAGGCTCTGGCCCACAAGCAGGTGGACCTGGCCTGGTTCGGCGGATTCACCTATGTGCAGGCCAGCCAGCGCTCGGGCGGCAAGGCCGTGCCGCTGGTGCAGCGCGAGGAGGACGAGAAGTTCCGCTCGGTCTTCATCACGACCGACACCACCATCAGGTCGCTGGCCGACCTCAAGGGCCGCAACGTGAGCTTCGGCTCGCAGTCCAGCACCTCGGGCCACCTGATGCCGCGCAGCTTCCTGCTGGCCGCCGGCATCGACCCCGACCGCGATTTCAGGCGCGTGGCCTACTCGGGCGCGCACGACGCCACGGTGGCCGCCGTGGCCTCGGGCAAGGTCGACGCCGGCGCGCTCAACATTTCGGTGTGGGACAAGCTGGTGGCCGACAAGAAGGTCGATACCACGAAAGTGCGCATCTTCTACACCACGCCACCCTACTATGACTACAACTGGACGGTGCACGCCGACATGCCGGCGGCCCAGCGCGACAAGCTCACCAAGGCCTTCCTGGATCTGAGCAGGGCCACACCCGAGGGCCGCGAGATACTGGAACTGCAGCGCGCCACCCGCTTCGTGCCGACCCGGGCCGAGAATTACAAGGGCATCGAGGCGGCGGCCCGCAGCGCCGGGCTGCTGAAGTGATTTTGCTATAAAAATAATAGCGCATAGCGCCCGTATCACATGGACTGGAGGCATATTTCGTCATGAGAGTCGAGCTGGAGGCGATCTCGGGCCGGCACCCGGCGGCGCTCAGCGCCACGCCGGCCGCGCTGCAGCGCCTGAGCCTGGAGATTGATAGCGGCGAGCAGCTGGCGGTGATCGGCCCCTCGGGCGCGGGCAAGACGACCCTGCTGCACCTGCTGGCCTGCGCGCTCAAGCCTGCCGCGGGCGGCCTGAAGCTCGACGGGCGCGATCCGTGGCGGCTGTCCATGCAGCAGCTGCAGCGCCTGCGCGGCGAGCTGTTTCTGGCTCCCCAGGTGCCGCCGCTGCCGCCGCGCCAGCGCGTGGTGACAGCCGTGCTGGCGGGCCGCCTGCCGCACATCGGCCTGCTGCACAGCCTGCGCAGCCTGTTCTATCCGACTGGCATTGCCCAGGCCGATGCCGCGCTGGCCCGCTTCGACCTGAGCGACAAGCTGTTCGCGCGGGTGGACCGCCTGTCGGGCGGCGAGCGCCAGCGCGTGGGCCTGGCGCGCGCCCTGCTGGCTCAGGCGCGGCTGCTGCTGGTGGACGAGCCGCTGTCGGCGCTGGACCCGGCGCGTGCCGGCCAGGCCGTGGAATCCTTGACCGAGGCCGCGCGCGAAAGCGGCGCCACGCTGGTCACCACGCTGCACGACGTGGCCATGGCCTTGCAGCATTTCCCGCGCATCGTGGGCCTGCGCCAGGGGCAGCTGCTGTTCGACCTGCCGGCCCAAGCCGTAACACCCTCGCTGCTGCGCGAGCTGTATGCGCAGAGCCCGGCGGAACTGGAAGGCTCGGGCGCCGCCGCCGAGCCGCAACCCACACCCGCGCCGCGCCCGGTGCCCATTTCCTGCCGCTGAGCCATGCAAGCTTTGGTCGCCGCCTCGACCCTGCCCGCGCGGCGCGACCCCGCTTGGGCGGGCCGGGTGTTCTGGGCCTTGGCCGCGCTGGTCGTGCTGTGGCCGCTGCTGGTGCTGGCCGAGTTCAAGCCCTGGGTGCTGCTGGCGCCGCAAAGCCTCAAGCCGACGCTGCAGTTCCTCGCGGGCTTTGTGCCGCCGCGCCTGGACCTTGAATTCCTGAGCCTGGTGGCGCGCGAGACCTGGCGCACCGTGGCGATCGCCACCGCCGGCCTCACGCTGGCCCTGGTGCTGGCGCTGCCGCTGACCCTGCTGTCGGTGCGCGCGCTGTCGATTTCCGGCCTGGCGGGCCGGATGGCGGCGCTGCCGGCAGCGCTGCATTTTGCGGTGCGCGCAATGCTGGTGGTGCTGCGCAGCGTGCCCGAGCTGGTCTGGGCCCTGGTCTTCGTGCGTGTCGTGGGGCTGGGCGCCACGGCGGGCGTGCTGGCCATCGCGCTGACCTACGCCGGCATGCTGGGCAAGGTCTACGGCGAAATCCTGGACAGCGGCGAAACCCATGCCACCACGGCCCTGCTGCGCAACGGCGCGGGCCGCATCCAGGCCTTTTTCTACGGCCTGCTGCCGCAGAACGCCGGCGAGCTCATCAGCTACACCGTCTACCGCTGGGAATGCGCGATCCGCTCCTCCGCAGTGCTCGGTTTTGTCGGGGCCGGGGGCCTGGGCCAGCAGATCGACTCGTCGATGAAGATGTTCAACGGCTCGGAGGTCAGCACCATGCTGCTGGTCTTCGTGGCCCTGGTCGCGGCCACCGACCGTCTGAGCGCCTGGCTGCGCCGCGTGCTGGCCTGAGGAACAAACCATGAGCCCCCACGCTCACATTCGTTCGCTGCCCCCCGAGGGGGCCGCCGCCTCCCTTGAGGCGGCTCGGCGGGAGGCGGGATGAACCGCGCGCCGCCCAAAACCGCCGCCAACGAGGTCTTCCGCCTGCCGCCGCCGCTGTTCGACGCGCGCTGCCGCGCCTGCTGGTTCGTTGTGGCCGTGCTGGTGCTGGTGGGCTTGAGCTTCTGGTCGCTGGACCTGCAGTGGGCGCGCTTTGTCTCGGTCGATTCGCTGCAGCGCATGGGCAGGTTTGTCGGCGAACTGCTGGCGCCCAACGCCGAGGCTGCGTTCCTGAGTAAGCTGCTGCCGGCCACGCTGGAGACGCTGGCGATGTCGGTGGTCGGCACCTTGCTCGCCACGCTGTTCGGCCTGTTGCTGGCGCTGCCGGCCAGCAAGACCCACAGCGCCGATCCGGCGCGCTGGCGTCGTGCCACCCGTTGGTTGCTCAATGCGCTGCGCAGCGTGCCCGAACTCATATGGGCGGCCCTGCTGCTGATCGCTGCGGGGCTGGGCCCCCTGGCCGGCACGCTGGCCTTGGCCGCGCACACCAGCGGCGTGCTGGGTCGGCTGTTCGCGGAAAGCCTGGAAAACGCGCCCCAGGAGTCCGCCTTCGCGCTGCGTCTGCGCGGCGTGGACGAAACGCGGGTGTTCCTCTACGCGACGCTGTCCCAGGTGCTGCCGCAGCTCATGAGCTATGCGCTGTACCGCTGGGAGAACAACATCCGCGCCGCCGCCGTGCTGGGCGTGGTGGGCGCGGGCGGTCTGGGCCAGATGCTGGCCTTTCACCTCGGCCTGTTCCAGATGGCCGAGACCAGCTCGGTGCTGGCCGCGATGATTGTGCTGGTGGGGATGGTCGATGCGGTCAGCTATATCGCCAGACGCCGGATGGCAGCCTAGGTTTCGGGCACGTAATCCGGCCTCCGGCCCTTGCCGGATGGGCCTGCGGCCCCATTGGGAAGATGGGCATGGGGCTTGATTTGTCAGCCCGCTTGCATTCAGCAGCGCCGGGCGTAAAGTAATAAATCAACGTGACTGGTTGCCTGTTTACTTCAAAGGAGGACACACATGGCCAATACCACCTGGATTTTGGTCGCCAACGCAAGCCTCGCCAAAATCTATGCCAACCACGGCCCCAGGAAGGGGCTCGAAGTTTTGAAGGAGATCGAACACCCGCAGAGCCGGCAAAAAAATGCCGATCTGGTCACCGACCGCCCCGGGCACATGCAGAGCGTCGGCAACGGCCACGGTGCCTTCCAGCCTCAGACCGACCCCAAGCTCAACGCCGCGCGGCATTTCGCCCAGGAACTGGCGCGCGAGTTCAACCATGGTCGCACCACCAATCAGTTCGCACGCGCCATCCTGATCGCCCCGCCCTCTTTCATGGGCCTGATCAACGACAAGCTGGACGGCCAGACCGCCAGCCTGGTCAGCGACCACTTTGAAAAGGATTACACCAAGGCGAGCGAAAAAGAGCTCGCCGGACATCTGGAGTCCTGCCTCTACCTTTAAACGAACTGGCGGGATGCCCCGCAACCCGTGGCCGAAAAGCCTCAGGCTGCGGGTGTTGAAACAGGCCATCCGGCCTGCGACCAGTTCACGGTCGCGCCGTCGTTACTCAGCGGTCCGAAAGTAGTGCGACATACTTTGTCATCCTGAGCGCAGCGAAGGATCTCGGTCTGCTGGCAAGATTCTTCGCCTTGCTCAGAATGACAGCATGGGTGGCGTCACCTTCGTTACGGACTGCTGAGTAATGCGCGGTTTAGGCTGCGATTAAGGCGAAAGAGCCGGGAACCCGCCACCTAGCCATGGGCGTGGCGATGTTCTTTCCAGTCTTTGAATTTCGCGTACAGCACGCGCTCCAGGGCCCAGCCCGACATCAGGGTGATCAGCAAGCCGACGGCCAGGGCGTTGATCATGGCGTACTGGTGGTCGGTGTAGCTCCAAGCCCACGGCGAGACCATCAGGCCTATGCCCAGCAGGGTATTGCCCCAGTCGTCAATCTGGGTCGGCAGAAGCAGGTCTTCAGTGGCCAGCAGGATGACGCCAATGCCCACCACCACAGCGCTCCAGGCCGCTGGCTCCGGCAGTCCCAGAACCAGGGGCGAGATGCATAACCAGAGCCCGGCCCCGATCTCGATTCTGTCCTGCCAACGGTTGAGGGTGTCCATAGGAACCTCCGTCTTCAAGAGCTAAGGGAAATCCAGTATAGACTTCCGTGTGAAATGTGCAATGTCGGGTAATTTGTGGCCCGAAAGCCACTGAACTCTGCGCCCGGGCCCGCTTTAACGGCTCGACAGCGAAAGCGAGGTGGTGATTTCGGTTTTGACTTCCGTCATCAGCTTGTGGACCGGGCATTTTCGCGCAACGCGCAGCAGTTCAGCCGTTTGCTCCTCACTCAGGGCCCCCGATACCGTCAGCTGCGTGTCCAGGCGATAGATGCCGGCGCGCTCGCCGGAGTCGTCACGCGTGACCGTGACGCCGATGTCTTCCACCGGAATGTTGCGCTTTTGGGCGTACCACAGCACGGTCAGCGCCTTGCAGGCCCCCAGCGCCGCATCGTAAAGGTCGTGCGGGCTGGCGCCCGAACCCTCGCCGCCCTCGGCCAGTGTCGCGTCGGCCGCGATGGCTTGCCCGTTGATGTGGATGATGTGCCGCATGGCGGCCGACCGGTCCCGGGTGATCTGGATGCTCATCGTGAAGTCTTTCGAAAGATCCGGTGTTTATACCGGAACGGAGGGCCTGCCCGGTCGCCTGCGTTGGGCCGATTCAGGCCGCCGGCGCGATCTGCCCCATCCGGCCGCTCTGGAAGTCGACAAAGGCCTGCTCGATCTCGGCGTCCGTGTTCATGACAAACGGCCCATGACCCACGATCGGCTCGTAGGTGGGCTGCCCGCCGAGCAGCATCAGCGTCGTGTCTTCCAGGGCCTCGAAAGCCAGCTCTGCACCTTCGCGCGCCATCACGGCCAGCTCCGCTTCCTGCACGGTCTCGCCGCCGGCCAGCCGCAGGCGACCTTTGAGAATGAACAGTGCGCTGGTATGGCCCGCCGGCAATGCAAATTCGGCGCGTTGCCCGGCCTTCACGCGGACATCCCAGACATTCATGGGGCTGAAGGTGTGCGCCGGCCCCTGGGTGCCGTTGTAATTGCCGGCGATCACCCGCACCAGGCCGGCACCCGCAGGCAGCTCTACTCTGGGAATCTGGGCATCGGTAATGCCTTGGTAGCCAGGTGGCGCCATCTTGTCCTTGGCCGGCAGGTTGACCCACAGCTGGATCATCTCGAAAGGCCCGCCGCGCCGGGCAAATGCCGCGCCGTGGTATTCCTCGTGCACGATGCCGGACGCTGCTGTCATCCACTGCACATCGCCCGGGCCAATCAGGCCGCCACCGCCCGCGGAGTCGCGGTGTTCCACCTCGCCGTCATAGACGATGGTGACGGTTTCAAAGCCGCGGTGCGGATGCTGGCCCACGCCGCGCCGCATCTCGGTGGGTGGAAAGTGGGTCGGCCCGGCGTAGTCCAGCAGCAGGAAGGGCGACATTTCCTCGTGGATGTCGTTGTAGGAAAAAATGCTGCGCACGGGAAATCCGTTGCCCACCCAGTGGCTACCGCTGCTGCGCTGGATAAAAGAAAGTTTTTTCATGGGGTAGTTCCTTGTTTAGGGCCTGTTAACACTATTTCCGCACCCCCGGAAATAGCGTTAACAGGCCCTAACCCCAATGTACTGACTGGGACGATGATTTGCTAGAGGGTGAAATCAGGAAACACTGTCCCATGCCATGAACCACCCGGGCGGCCGGGTCTTCGTTTCGGGAGATTAAAAAGAAGACGCTGAAGACAGCGCTGCGAGCCAACGCCGTGACCAAGCAAGGCCGAATGTAAGAATTAATTTCGTTACTCATCTTGCATTGGCAGTGGAGCTTGTGAGAGTGCTCGCCCGTACCATGAACTTTTTTAAGGAAAGCTCATGGCAACACCATTCTTCGGAAAACGCGACATTGATTCATCTCCCCTGCGCCACAGCAGTCCCAACCAGTTGGGTGCAAACGGTGCATCCAGTCAGGCGCAGGCCAGCACGCCTGCCGTCAATCCACCGGCCACGACGAATCCTGCGGCAGCGGTGGCTGCGAAGGAAGGCGGCAGCAAGCTCACCGTAGGGCCCAACATCAAGCTCAAAGGCGTTGAGATCACCGATTGCGATACGCTGGTGGTGGAGGGCCTGGTGGAGGCGACCATGGACTCGCGAGTGATCCATATTGCGGAGCGCGGGGCCTTCAAGGGTTCGGCTGAAATCGACCTGGCGGAAATTCACGGCGAGTTCAATGGCAACCTCACGGTGCGCCAGAAGCTGGTGATCTACTCGACGGGCAAAGTCACCGGCACGATTCGTTATGGCAAGCTGGTGATCGAAGAGGGCGGCCAACTGGCCGGTGAAATCCTGTTCGGCGCCCTGGCCAGCCCCAAAGCGGTCAAGCCTGGGTTGCAGGCGGTCTGACGCTCAGGTTTGACTCTCAAGCGACCTGTCCGCCCCACCATCAAACACCGCAGGGCAAGCCTTGCGGTGTTTGATGCTGTCTGGCCAGCGCCCGGGCCACGCAGACACTGGCATCAGGTGCCGTAAAAGAAGCGCTCTTCAACAATCTTGCCGTTCTGCAGCGTGTAGACGCCCACTTCGTCCATGGTGAGGCGAGCCTGACCCTTGGGCGTCACGTCCATGGTGAAGCGCACCACAAACTGGTTGCCATGCACATAGGGGCCTTCGACCTTGACGCCGTGCACCTCGTTGTTGGCATACCACCAGGCGCCCTTGGCCTCCACCGCGGCGCGGCCCTTCAGTTCAGCCATCTCGCCCGCCATGGGCTCGCGCGACACCACCTCGTCGGACCAGAAGCGTTTGCCCGCCTCTTCGAATTCGCCTTTCTTGCACAGGTCGGTGAAGGCGACTGCCAGCTCTTGCGTTGTCATGAATGTCTCCTTGAGTTAACGGTTGACGGTTGATGGCATGACCGTATGCTGCCACGGTGGCAGTGGTGTGGCAACCTCCAGGACCGGCGGCAAGGCCGCAAAATTGCGGTCTGTTTTGTTTTATTTTGTGTCCGGCGCGCGCCCTGTCGCGCAGCGTTGCAACACGTTTTTGGCGCAGGCCGCCTGCGCAGCCAGGCGTCAGAACCTGGGCAATTCGGGGTGCGCCATCTGCCCGCCGCGCACCAGCATTTTTCCGTACTCGGCGCAGCGCTGCAGCGTGGGAATCACCTTGCCGGGATTGAGCAAACCCCGGGCATCAAATGCGCGCTTGACGCCAAACATCTGCTCGTTTTCCTCGGCGGAAAACTGCACGCACATGGAGTTGAGTTTTTCCACGCCCACGCCGTGCTCGCCGGTGACCGTGCCGCCCATGGCCACGCTGGTTTCCAGGATGTCGGCGCCAAACAGTTCGCAGCGGTGCAGCTGGTCGGCATCGTTGGCGTCAAACAGGATCAGCGGGTGCAGGTTGCCATCACCGGCGTGAAACACATTGGCGCAGCGCAGCCCGTACTTCTTTTCCATCTGGGCAATTGCCAGCAAAATATCGGCCAGGCGTTTGCGCGGAATGGTCGAGTCCATGCACATGTAGTCGGGGCTGATGCGCCCGGACGCCGGGAAGGCGTTCTTGCGGCCACTCCAGAATTTGAGGCGTTCGGCCTCGTCCTGGCTCACCGCAAGGGCGGTGGCGCCGCAGCGGCGCAGCACGGCGCTCATGCGGCCAATTTCTTCCTCGACTTCTTCGGGCGTGCCATCGCTTTCGCACAGCAAGATGGCTTCGGCGCTCAGATCGTAGCCTGCATGCACAAAGTCTTCGACGGCAGCCGTCATGGGCTTGTCCATCATTTCCAGTCCTGCCGGAATAATGCCTTCGGCAATCACGGCCGCCACGGCGTCACCGGCCTTGCGCAGGTCGTCAAAGCTGGCCATGATGCAGCGCGCCAGCAGCGGCTGGGGCACCAGCTTGACGGTCACCTCGGTGGTCACGGCCAGCATGCCTTCGCTGCCAATGATGAGGCTGAGCAGGTCGTAACCGGCGGCGTCGAGCGCGTCGCTGCCAAACTCGACCTCTTCCCCTTCGATGGTGAAGCCCTTGACCTTGAGCACGTTGTGCACGGTCAGGCCGTACTTGAGGCAGTGCACGCCGCCGGAGTTTTCCGCCACATTGCCGCCAATCGTGCAGGCGATCTGGCTGGAGGGGTCGGGCGCGTAATACAGGCCATACGGCGCAGCGGCCTCGCTGATCGCGAGGTTGCGCACGCCGCCCTGCACGAGGGCGGTGCGGCTGAGGGGGTCGACCTTGAGGATGTTGTTGAACTTGGCCAGCGACAGCGTCACGCCGAGCTTGTGCGGCATGGCGCCACCGCTCAGACCCGTGCCGGCGCCGCGTGCCACCACGGGCACGTCCAGCGCATGGCAGGCCCGGAGAACGGCCTGCACCTGGGCATAAGACTCCGGCAAGGCCACGACCAGGGGGCGCTCGCGGTAGGCCGTCAAGCCGTCGCACTCATAGGGCGTGGTGTCTTCCCGGTTCCAGAGCAGGGCGTGCGAAGGCAGCACAGCCTGGAGGGCCTGCACGATCTGGGCCTGTCGTTCTGCTCTTTCAAGCTGATGCTGCTGCCGGGAGGAAACGGGTGCGTTCATGTGTCTGAATCCATGTCTGAATCTAGGGTCTGTTCACACTGATTCTGGAGGTGCGAAGGGGTTCCATCGGGCGCAAATCAAGGCGCCTGCCGCCGCCCGCACTGATGTGCGGGCAAGGTGGGCAACGCCGAGTTGCGCCCGATGGGACCCCTTCCCTTCGGGTTGCGATCAAAAAGGCCATGCGCGGCGTTGCAAAGCCTTGTCGGGGGCCGCCCGTAGCCGTTGGTCTGCGAAGCGAACCAGGCGAAGGGCGGCATTGGCGTTGCTGCGCTGTACAGCTTCGCGCACGGACGCTGCGCAACGCCACCCCGACGGCGTTTTGCGCCT
>NZ_JAKFDR010000001.1:0-27900 GCF_036676035.1 Polaromonas sp. | reverse complement strand
TCGCAACCCGAAGGGAAGGGGTCCCATCGGGCGCAACTCGGCGTTGCCTACCTTGCCCGCACATCAGTGCGGGCGGCAGCAGGCGCCTTGATTTGCGCCCGATGGAACCCCTTCGCACCTCCAATATTAGTGTGAACAGGCCCTAGTCGAAAGAGGAATGGGCCATCGGCATCACGGCGCTCAGGCAGCGCCGCGGCCTTTCTGGCTTTCAAAGTAAACCACTTTGCGGGCGCGCTGCACATCACCCAGTGGACGGTGTGCCGCCAGCGCCTGCCAGGGGTCGAACACCCCCGCTTCGGCCTGCTGCGCCAGCGCCTTGCCAGTGTCTGAACCCGTGTCCTGTTGCGGCAGCGTGAGCCGGGCGACCGTGGTGTAAGGCGTGGGCCAGTTGACTGACGCATCTTCGATCGGTGTGCGTTGCTCGCTCACATACGGCTGCAATTGCAGTTCGTAATGCAAGGGGCCTTGCGCCAGCCGGCGCTTAAAGTCGGCGCCCCAGTCCTTTTTGGCTTCGGCGTCGGCCAGGCCGTTGCTTTTGGCAGGCGCCAGGCGCACCCTGACTGCATAGGGCCCGCAGGCGATGGGCACGCTGCTGAAAAACGGCTCGGAGGCAAATCCGTTGAAGGGCCTGCCCGCGAGTTTGAGCATTCTTGCCAGCAGCCTGGAGCCGTCGAACATGCCATAGCGCCGAAACAGGAACTTGAGCAGCACGCCATGGCCATGCGAGGCCGCTTCGACAAAGTCCACAAACTCGGCGCTGCCGGTAAAGGCAAACGCCTCCTGGTTGATCAGGGTGAAGTCCTGGCTTTGCGCCGGACCGTTACCCAGTGCCGAATCACCCTGAACACCCAGTACCTTGAACGAAAAGCCGCGGATGTCGGGCATGCTGTCTCTGGCCTTGTCCATGCCACCGTTGGACAGGCGCACCCAGACCGGGTGCGCCGCCGGTGAGGCAAACAGGCCATGGCGCGCAAACTCCGGCAGATCGGCCAGCACTTGCAGCGTGCCCTGCGCGGCCGTCAGCTGCTTGCGGTGCAACGCCCGCCCCACGCCATGCCTGGCCGACTTGCGCTGCTGGATTTCGGCAAAGCGCCGGGCATAGCCGGCGTAGCGCTGCGCCTCATCGGCGGCGATGCGTTCTGTCCATTGGATACTGGGTGCGTCGCTGGTCATTAAAACTCCTGACAATATGGGTTCGACTTTACAGCCATGCAACTGGCTCCCCCGGCCCGACCAACGCCTCAGGCCGGGGTACCAAGTCAGTGTATTTTCGCTATATTTTTGATAGCTGCTTGCGCAATATTACCAAGGGCTAAAGCCAATTTTGACCTATAAGCCAGGCCGAAACAGGCTCAGCCCGCGTCCTTCTCGGCTTCCTGCAAGGTGCGCCACATCACCTTGCCGGCGCCGCTTTTAGGTAGCGCATCCACAAACTGCACCACGCGCGGGTACTTGTAGGCAGCCATATGGTCTTTGCACCAGTTGATGATGTCGTCTTCGCTCGTCTTGCCTTTGGCCTCGGCACGCAGCACCACCACGGCCTTGACGGTTTCGCCGCGGTAAGCGTCTTTAGTACTGATGATGCAGGCCTCCTGGATGGCCGGGTGCTTGAACATCAGCGCTTCCACCTCGGCAGGCCAGACCTTGAAGCCTGACGCATTGATCATGCGCTTGAGCCGGTCGGTGATGAAGAAATAACCATCCTCGTCCACATGCCCGAGATCACCCGAACGGAAAAAGCGCTTCCCGTCCAGCTCGATAAAAGCCTCTGCCGTCGCGTCCGGCCGCTTCCAGTAGCCCTGGAAAACCTGCGGACCGCACATGATGATTTCGCCCTGCTCGCCCTGCGGCATTTCTTGCAGCGTCTCGGGGTCGATCACGCGCGCATCGGTGCTGACAAAAGGTACCCCCAGGCATTGCTGCCGGGTCGCGTCGTAGGGGTTGCTGTGCGACGGCCCGCCGGTTTCGGTCAGGCCGTAACCTTCGGCATAACGCAAGCCGTACAGTTCCCACAGGCGCTGTGCGACCGCCTGCGGCATGGCCGCGCCACCGCCGCCGATATAGACCAGGCTGCTTAAGTTAAAGCTCGCGAAGTTGGGGCTGGCCAGCAGGTCGATCACCATGGTGGGAATGTTGGTCCAGTGCGTCACGTGCCAGTGCGAGATCAGGCGCCCGGCCAGCTCACGGTCCCAACGCGGCATGATGACCAGCGTGCCGCCGCCGTAAATCGCCGCATGCAGCACCGACACCATGCCGGTGATGTGGAACATGGGCACCACCGACAGCGTCACGTTTTCAAAGGTGCTGTTGCCCCACAAGGTACTGGCCACCGCGTTGTGCATGATGCTGGCGTGCGTGTGCATGCAGCCCTTGGGCAGGCCGGTGGTGCCGCTGGTGTAGGGCAGCACGGCCAGATCCTGCGGGGTAGCGGTGTGCGCCGGCAGCGGCGGCTCACCTGAAGCCGGACCCTGCACGGCGTCCGTCCAGCGGGTCACCTGGCAGGCGGGCATGGCCGGTGGCGCATGCCGGGTGCCCAGCCACTCGCGCCACGCCTCGGGCATGGCATCGTCGCCCTGCCCATTCGCATCGAAGGCATCGCTGTAGTGCGTGATGACCATGTGCGCCAGCTGCTCGGCCGGCGCCAGTTGGGCGTTGGCTTTGGCCAGCTCCGGCGCCAGGTCGGCCGTGGTGATCGCCACTTTGGCGTCCGGGTCGGTGATGTAGTGTTTCAGTTCTTCCGCGCGGTTCATCGGGTTGACCGGCACCACGACGGCGTTGGCCCGCAGGATGGCAAAGTGGGCGATGACCCATTGCGGGCAGTTCTGCATGTTGAGCACCACGCGGTCGCCTTTTTTGACCCCCAGACTACAAAGCGTGGCCGCCAGGCACTCGGCCTGCTGCTGCACCTGGGCGTAGGTCAGTACCTGCCCGAAAAAAACCAGCGCGGGCTTGTCGGGAAAGCGTAGCGCACTGACTGCCAGGTTGTGCCACAGCGAAGTAGCGGGCGGCGTGATGCTGCGCGGCAGCCGTTTCGGCCAGACTTTGTAGTGCAGCGTGTGGAGGGTTGTTTTATCGGTCGCTACGGGTGCAGCTGTTTTCAGGTCGGACAAGTCGGGCTCCAGGTTCATGCCAGGCGGGCCTCCAGCCTACCCCGGCTGCAGCGGCAGTGCATCGGGGAAGCTCCCGATAAAAAGCTGTCACCTCAGCGACGCCAACGATCAGATTCGGTTACGGGAATGCCTCAAAACACATCCGCAAAATCACGGGCGCATCCAGTTGTCATGGCGTTCGCGGCGCTCTTGACGGTAGTTCGTGACTTCGAGGCGAATACCGTCTGGGTCAGTGAAGAAGGTTGCCGTGTAGTCCGCAGCGTATTGCGGGTAGAGCTGGGCTTGTGTCGCATCGATTCCAGCGTTGCGGAGTTGCCCGGCCACCGCGTGGACTTCGGCTGTGGAATCCACACGCAGGCAGAAATGATGCAATCCCGGCGAATACGGCTCGTGTCTTGCGTGGACCCGGGCCGGGCGCAGGACAAAGCCAAAGTGGCGGTTGAAGTACTGGATGTGGGGATCATCCGCAAGCGTGAACCTGTTTTTGCGAAACCCAAGCGCTTCAATGAGCACTTGATCGTAGAAGCGTTCCGACTTCGCAAGGTCGGAAACCGTGATGTAGATGTGATCGATTCCTGTGACCTCGGCCATCGCATGCCTCCCGGTTTTGTTGTGAAGGTCTGGCAAATGTAAGGCACTTCCCCGCCCCGAACTGGCCACGGCCTTACAGCGGTCGGCAACGACGGGAAGCGCGAAATCTCATCAAGCATGTGGAAGGTGACGACCCACCTTCGCTTTGAGCAGCTTGACCAATGCAGGCTCCATGAACTTGTAGTTATCTGGGATGTCGAGGCAGATCACGCGTTTTCCTCTTAAAAACTCTTTGAATCGAGTAGACAGCTTGGCCTTGTGTTCGCGCTCCATCACGAAGATGAGTTCCGCCCACTCGATTAATTCGGGCGTAAGCGGGTTCTCCGCGTCGTGGTTCAGGCCGGCAGACGAGCACTCCACGCCAGTTTGTTCTGAAAATACTTGCTCCGCCGTTGGGCTGCGCCAGCGGTTTTGACTGCAGATGAAGAGTAAGCGACTCATTGGTGAGTGGGCCTGGCGAATGAAAGCGACATGGCTAAGGGCTCGTTCAGAAATATGTTGTGCATTTGGCCGTCGGATTCGGGATGCGATGCTAGGCGCGGAGCGTGCCGCGTGGCTCTGCCACACAAGCGATTCGCAACAACGCAGCGCGCCCGAAGCTGGCGAGACAAATGTGCAAGATATTACTGAACGAGCCCTAATTGTCACCTTCCGGAATTGCTCTCGCCAAAAACGTCTTTCCGTTCATGGAACAAAGGCCGCACGCAAACCTGCGCCGGTCACAGCCTTGCCGCCCATTCACCATCTTGGTGCGGCCAGAGTGAAAAAGGCCACCGTTTGATGCATCGGCACGCCACGATGGTGCACATAACTTGTATACCAGTTGATTGAGCCGGGCAAAGGCCCGCGCACAGGCCACGCAACCTTTGGCACGGGATATGCGTTATTCCGTGCATGACAAGCGCTTCCGACATCAGCAACCGAATCATTGAAGCCGTGATGGCGCAAAAGCTGGCGCCCGGCGCACGCCTGGGCGAGCAGCAGCTGGCCATGCTGTTTGACTGCAGCCGCACCATTGTTCGCGAAGCCCTCACCCGCCTCGCAGCCCGCGGCATCGTTACCGTCAGCAGCCGGCGTGGCTGGTATGTCATCGAGCCATCGCAAGAAGAAGCACGCGAAGCCTTCGAGGCACGCCGCGTAATCGAGATGGGCCTGATCCGCTGCACGCCCGACGTCAGCAAGGCGGCCATCAAGCAGCTCAAGAGCCACCTCGCCCGCGAAAAAGCCGCGGTCAAGGGCAGCGACGTGGGCTTGCGCAGCTTTTTGCTGGGCGACTTTCATGTGTGCCTGGCCGAGTGCCTGGGCAACAGCCTGCTGGCCGATACCCTGCGCGACTTCACGGCGCGCACCACCCTGATCGCCATGCTCTACCAGTCCTCGCACGACGCGGCCCAGTCGTGCGAAGAGCATGTGCAGATTGTCCAGGCACTCGAAAAAGGTGACCTGGCTCTGGCCGAAAAACTCATGCAAGCCCATATTGGCAGTGTCCAGGCGGCGCTCAAGCTGCAAGCCGCCAATGGTGATCCGCTGGCGCAATTGCGAAACGCCTTGAGCCCGCTTTCGCCGCCCAAGCCAAAAACGGCACAAGAGTTGCATACAAGTGTTCGCAAACCCGGCGCGCATGAAGGCCATGGGCCGCCGCGCCGGGCCGCCCCAAGCAAGGCCAGCCCCCACGGGGGGCAGCGTAGTACACGCAGTGACGAGCGTGGGGGCGAATTTTCTGAAGAACCCTCAACCTACCTGGGAGCCCTGCTATGACATCGAGCAAACGTTTTTTCTCTCTTGGCCTGGCCGCAGCCGCCCTGCTGGCCGCCTCTGGCGTTCATGCGCAAACCGCGCTGGACGACATCATGAAGGCCAAGGAAATCAAGATCGCCATTCCCACCGACTTTCCGCCCTATGGCATGGTCGGCACCGACCTGAAGCCGCAAGGCCTGGACGTGGACATGGCCACCTACATCGCGCAAAAACTGGGTGTCAAGATCGAGCTCGTGCCCGTGACCAGCGCCAACCGCATTGCTTACCTGCAAACCAAGAAAGCAGATCTGGTGATTTCCACGCTGGGCAAAAACCCTGACCGCGAAAAAGTCATCGACTTCACCGCGGCTTACTCTCCTTTCTTCCAGGCGGTGTTCGGCCCCAAGAGCATCAGCGTGAAATCCTTTGGCGACCTCGCCGGCAAAACCATCAGCGTGACGCGCGCGGCGCTGGAAGACCAGGAGTTGAGCAAGGTGGCCCCGGCCGGCGCGGACATCAAACGCTTTGAAGACAACAACACCACAGTGTCGGCCTACACGGCAGGCCAGGTGCAACTGATCGCCACGGGCGCGTCGGTAGCCGGCAACATGATGGCCAAAAACCCGCAGCTGGGCACCGAATACAAGCTGCTGCTCAAGGACAGCCCCAACTTCATCGGTGTGGCCAAAGGTGAAGACAAATTGCGCACCAAGGTCAATGAGGTGATTGCCGAAGCCAAGAAAAACGGCGACCTCGACAAGCTGGCCACCAAATGGCTGGGCCGACCTGCAGGGAACTTACCCTAACCCCCGTTGCGGTTCGCTTCGCGTAACCGCCTCCCCCCTTTCAGGGGGCGCCGCTTGTGGCCCGGCAAAGCCGGTTCCACGGCGGCTGCTGGCATGACGGGAGCAGCAGCCTCTTTCAACAGGAAGTGATCAGATGCGTGTAGAGCTTGATTTCATGGCCGTGCTGTCGCAGTGGCCATTGCTGGCCACCGGCGTTTCCTGGACGCTGGGCCTGACGGCGATCTCGTCGGTGGCCGGCGTCTCCGTGGGCATGGCCTTTGCCTGGGCGCGTGCCAGCGGGCCGCTGTGGCTGCGCTGGGTGGTGGGCATGTATGTGGAGCTGATACGCAACACGCCTTTCATCGTGCAGCTTTTCTTCATCTTTTTCGGGCTGCCCGCAGCGGGCTTCAAGCTGTCCCCGGAAATGGCATCGGTGCTGGCCATGGTGATCAACCTGGCCGCCTACGCGACGGAAATCGTGCGCGCCGGTGTCGAAGCCACGCCCCGCGGCCAGATTGAAGCTGCCGAGAGTCTGGCGCTCAATCGCGTGCAGATCTACACCCGCGTAGTGCTGCCACCGGCGCTCAAGAAAGTCTGGCCGGCCATGGTGAGCCAGATCATCATCGTGATGCTGGGCTCTGCCGTGTGCGGGCAGATTTCGACCCAGGAGCTGTCGTACGCAGCCAACCTGATCCAGGGCCGGAATTTTCGCGCGTTTGAAGCCTTCATCGTGGCCACCTCCATTTACCTGGCCCTGTCCATCGCGGCGCGCAAGCTGCTGAACTGGCTGGGGCCGAAGTTCCTGTTTGGTAGGTGAATATGCCCCCACGTTCGCTCACTGCGTGTAGCTCTCTGCCCCCCGAGGGGGCCGCTGCGCCTGCGGCCCGGCTAAGCCGGTTCCGCGGCCCCTGCTGGCGTGGTCTCGCGTATGGCCTCGTCAATTCTCAAAGGAATCGCCGTGGTTGAATTTTCAATCTGGGATATTTTCAGGAACCTACTGCTGGCGGGCCGCTGGACGGTGGTGCTGTCGCTCACGGCCTTTGTCGGCGGCGGCCTTGTCGGCATGCTGCTCCTCATCGGCAGGCTGTCGGCCTCACGTGGCGTGCCCGGTTCGCAAAAAGCACCGCTCATCACCCGCCGCCTGCTGGACGGCTACATCCTGCTGTTTCAGGGCACGCCCCTGCTGATGCAGCTGTTCCTGGCTTACTTTGGCTTGGCCCTGTTCGGCATCAACGTGCCGGCCTGGGTGGCTGCTGCCGTGGCGCTCACGCTTTACACCAGCGCCTACCTCGCCGAAATCTGGCGCGGCTGCGTGGACGCCATTCCCAAGGGCCAATGGGAAGCGGCGCAAAGCCTGGCCCTGAATTTTGGCGAGCAGCTGCGCCACATCGTGCTGCCGCAGGCCTTGCGGATTGCCGTGCCGCCCACGGTGGGTTTTCTGGTGCAGGTGATCAAGGGCACCGCGCTGGCGTCGGTGATTGGGTTCATCGAGCTGACCAAGGCCGGCACCATGATCACCAACGCCACCTTCAAACCCTTTGTGGTCTACAGCTGCGTGGCGCTGATGTATTTCGCTTTGTGTTTTCCGGTGTCGCTGTACGCCCGCAAGCTTGAGAGGAAAGCAAGAAATGGACGTTAACGTGAACTACACATCCGTGGGCACCAAAAAAACTTTAGTCGAGATCAACCAGCTGCGCAAAAGCTTTGGCAGCAACGAGGTCCTCAAGGGCATTGACCTGGAAGTCAAGGCCGGCGAGGTGATCGCCATCATCGGCAAGAGCGGCTCGGGCAAAAGCACGCTGCTGCGCTGCATCAACGGGCTCGAAGTGTTCCAGAGCGGCACCTTGCGGGTGGACGGCAAGCACCTGCTGCATGACAACCCACAGGTCATGCGCGACCTGCGCCAACGCGTCGGCATGATCTTTCAGAGCTTCAACCTCTTCCCGCATCTCACGGTGGGCAAAAACATCATGCTGGCGCCCTCGCTGGTCAAGAAAACAGCCAGCGCGTCCGCTGAAGAACACGCCCGAGCACTGCTGCAGCGCGTCGGCCTGGCAGAAAAGTTCGAAGCCTGGCCCGACCAGCTTTCAGGCGGACAGCAGCAGCGCGTGGCGATTGCGCGCGCACTGGCCATGCAGCCTTCGGTGCTGCTGTGCGACGAGATTACCTCGGCACTGGACCCGGAACTGGTGGGCGAAGTGCTGCAGGTGGTGGAAAGCCTGGCCAGCGAAGGCATGACGCTGCTGATGGTGACGCATGAAATGAGCTTTGCCCGCAAGGTCTGTGACCGCGTGGTGTTCATGCACCAGGGCCGGGTGCATGAGATAGGCGCGCCCGACGAGGTATTTGCCAACCCCAAAACGCCTGAGCTGAAGCAGTTTCTCGGGATGATTCAGTAAGCGTGGCATCTACCAGGGCCGGTGCTCCCATTACCCTGCATGCGGGCAAAATGCAGCCATGACTTCTCAAGACCAGCTCTCCAGCCTGCAAGCGGCCTTGCAACAACTGCGCAGCGACAGCCTGACCGTGGCCGCTTTTTCCCGTCTGGCGCAAAGCCAGACCATGCTTGTCGCCGCACTGCCGCCTCGCTACAACGAGGTGCTGCTGCAGTTGCTGGACCGGCTGGAGTCCAGCGCCCTGTTCACCGAAGAGAGCTGCTCGTTCAGCCAGAAAGACCTGCTGGACAGCCTGCAGTTGTGGCTGGACAAGGCGCAGCTGCAGCTCCGGCAAGCCTGAGTTCTCTCAACGGCTAAACGTGCCGCCGGCCTGCTGCAATGGGCCGCACAGGCAGCGGCAAGGCATCTGCCTGCGCATGCAGTGCTTCAATGGTGTGGCAAAGCGCATCGGTGCCGTCACACCGGTCGCGCAGCGCCTTGAGGTCTTTCTCCAGTGTCTTGAGCTCGGCCAGCCGTGCGCGCACATGCGCCAGATGCCCATCAAGCGCCTCGCGCGCCGTGGCGCAGTCGGCCTTGCGCCTCAAGTCCAGTCCGAGCAGGGTGCGCACCTCGTCGAGCGACATGTCCATGGCCCGGCACAGCCGGATGAAGCGCAGCTGGTGCACATCACCATTGCTATAAAAACGATAGCTGTTATCGCCCCTTCCGTGAGGGCTGAGAAGCTTTTCCTTCTCGTAAAAACGGATGTTGGCGGCGGATACGCCGCTTAAGGCGGCCGCCTGACTGATGCGGTAAGGTGCAGAAGCAAGGGTGTCAGTGCTCATGTCAGTGGTGGTGGCGGTGGTGGGCATCCGGGTAGTGCGCATGGGTGTGGATCATGGGTTCATGGCGGTGGCGATGAGAATGTTGCCCCTCAAATGCAAGCGCATGATCATGCTGGTGATGCTCGTCATGCGCATGCAGATGCTCGTGCTCCAGGGTTTCATGCCGATGGCTATGAACATGACGCTCGGTTAAATGCAGCCAAAGACCCAGCGCCATGAGCGCAGCCGCAGCAAGCAGCCTCCAGGTGACGGGCTCCGCAAGGAAGACGACGGAAAACAGGGCTCCCACAAAAGGCGCCATCGAAAAATAGGCCCCTGCGCGCGATGCACCCAGATGCCGCAAGGCCAACACAAACAGCGCCAGACTCACGCCATAAGCCAGCAAACCGACCAGCATGGCCAGTGAGACCCTCGCCACATCCGGGAGCACTGCGCCCGCCACAAAAGCCAGGCACAGATTCATCGCGCCGGCCACCAGGCCCTTCACCGATGCAATCCAGGAGGCGTCGGCCAAGGCCACCTTGCGCGTGAAGTTATTGTCCAGCGCCCAGAAAAAACACGCCAAAACCACCAGCACAGCCGGCCAGAACGATGCGCTGCCTGGCACGCCCGATGGCAGATCATGCTGTGGCCAGCTTAATAAAAGAGCGCCCGCCACGATGGCGGCCATGCCCAGGGCGATGCGCCAGTCCACGTTTTCCCTGAACACGGCCCACGCCAGAAGCGCCGTCAGGACCGCTTCGGCATTGAGCAGCAAGGAAGCTTGGCTGGCCGGCATCATCGCCAAGCCAGACATCAGCAATGCAGGGGCCATGCCACCGCCGCACAGCACGGCAGCGACCAGCCATCGCAGCTCCCCGGGGTTTAAGCGCGGACGGGCCGCGCCCCGCATCCAGCGATAAAGACCCAGGCCGATACCCGAACCCAAATAAAGAAGTCCCGCCAGCATCCACGGATTGACCTGGTCAAGCAACCATTTGGCAGCCGGCGTGCCCGCTCCAAACAGAAAAGCCGAGCTCAGAGCCGCCACCACGCCTGGATGCCAGCCTGCAGTTTGCATGTTCAGTTCCTTCATGTAGTCACGACATTTGAGAAACGCCGGGGTCATCAATTCCACACCATTCCCGGTATTCCCACCACTCCCGCCATTTATCCCTGGTCGCTGGCAGGCTTCTCGGACATCCCGCTTGACCTTAAAGTTGGTAGAGGGTTTCCAATGATGCCATCAATCTAAAAACCCCAAGGGAAAGCGCATGTCTGCCCACTGCCATCAGCACGCCAGCGAAACACCCCAAGCCGTGCACAGCCCGCATTACCGCCGCATTCTGTGGCTCGCACTGGCCATCAACCTGGCCATGTTCGGCGTGGAGCTCGGCGCCGGGTTTCGCTCCGGCTCGGTAGCCTTGCTGGCCGATGCGATTGACTTTTTTGGCGATGCCGCCAACTACGGCGTCACACTGGCCGTGCTGTCCATGGGCCTGGCCTGGCGGGCCCGCGCCGCGCGGCTCAAGGCGGTCAGCATGCTGGGGTTTGGCGTGTTTGTGATGGGCAAAGCGCTGTGGACCTTCACGCAGGGCACCACGCCCGAGGCCTTCACCATGGGCAGCATCGGGCTACTGGCCCTGCTGGCCAACCTGGGCGTGGCCTTCATGCTCTACGCCTACCGCGAAGGCGACGCCAACATGCGCAGCGTGTGGCTGTGCTCGCGCAACGATGCGATCGGCAACCTGGCCGTGATGGGGGCCGCACTCGGCGTGTTTGGCACCGGCGCGGCCTGGCCCGATCTGGCGGTGGCGGCCGTGATGGCAAGCCTGGCCATGACCGGCGGCTGGACCGTGCTGCGTCAGGCCAGCCATGAGCTGAAGGCCACCCGTCATGCATCAACTTGACATGACAGCCCGCCATTGAAGCGCTGATCCTGAACGCGCAAGCCGCCATCCAAAAATCATCCGAAGCCGGAACTTCTTGAACTTTCACTTATCATTCACCGGTGCGCTACCTTATCCTTGTCCTCATGATCGCCCTGCTGCCCCTGCGCGGCTGGGTGGGTGGGGCCATGGCGACGGAGATGGCCTCCGGGCATGCATCCCATCAGCAAGCGGCAACAAAAATGATAGCTGCTCACGCCCATGTAGCGGGTGATTCAGCGCATTCTCACCACGAAGCGATGCCATCTGAAGCTGAAGCGCCTCAAGCCGCTGGTGACTGCGCAGGACATGCCCCGGGTGAAACATCCCATGCTGCTGGCGCCCACTGCGAGTCCTGCTCAGCTTGTCAGGCCTGCAACACGGTAGCGCTGTCTTCACCGGCAGTGGACACGGCCCCGATTTTCAGCGCCCCCTCCCTGCCCCACGCCCCGGCAGCCCGATTTGCCAGTGCCGAAGCGGCACTGGGCCAAAAACCTCCCATCTCCTGACCTCCAGGCCCGTAGTGGGTCTGTACTTGCGTCCGGCAGGGTCTGCAGCAGACCCTTGACGCCCGGATGACCGCGATTTGCAGCAATCGCACCCGCTTGTATTTCAGGAGATTTTTGTGAAATTCCGCTTTGTTTCAAGCCCACCCCTGGGGCTACTTTTATGGGGACTGACAACTGCGGCCAGCGCGCAGTCACCCGTCAGCCCTTTCAACTATCTCGCGGCCACGATCAACGCCGCTGACCCGGCTGCACCCGTTCCGGCGGTGCTGTACCGCTCGGTATTTTCAGACACATCGACAGGCGTGGAACAAACCGGCGACGACTGGAAAAAATCCAACGCCGAAGTGGGCCAGTTCAGGAATGGGCATGTCGACATCCTGAAATGGGAAGAAACCCAATCCACACACCCGGCCGCCACGCCCGGCGCACCAGCTAAGCGAGTCAGTCCATGAACACGCCTTCCACCCATTGCCTTTCCAGCACGCTGCGGCGCAGCGGCAGCGCCATGCTTTTGCTGATAGTGGCCGGCTGCGCCACGGTCTCCCCCGATGGCGGCGTCGCCGATCTTGAGCAACTGACAGCCGGAAAAACGATAGGCTCGGCCACTGGCACAACCACAGCCCGCATTGCCCGCCCTGGCGTTGATTCGGCGGCAGCCGTGGCAGACCTGCTCAAAGCGCCGCTCACAGCCGATGCAGCGGTGCGCGTGGCGCTGCTGAACAACCCGGGACTGCAAGTCGCGCTGGCCAGCTCGGGGGTGAACATTTCGGATGCGGTGTCCGCCAGCAACCAGGCCAAACGCCAGGCGCAGCAAGACATCACCCTGTTGTCAGCCCAGGCACGCAAGGCCTGGGTCAACGCGGTAGCCGCCAGCCAGACCGCGCGCTACATGGCCGACGTGAAAGCCGCGGCCGAAGCTGGCGGTGAGCTGGCCCGGCGCATGGCACGGGTCGGGAACTGGAGCAAGCTGCAACAGGCGCGCGAGCAGGCCTTGCTGGCCGATGCAACTGCCCAGCTGGCGCGCGCCCGGCAAACGGCCTTCAGTGAACGCGAAAAACTCGTGCTCATCATGGGGCTGTGGGGAGCGCAGACCCGGTTCGAGCTGCCCGACCAGCTACCCGATCTGCCCCAACAGGCATTGGAAATTCCCGACATCGAAGCCAGGGCGCTGCAAGAGCGGCTGGATGTGCGCCTGGCCACGGCCCAATGGCAGGCGCTGCAGGCCAAACCCCGTGAATCCGGCCCGGATGGTTTGTGGGATGGCATGCGGGACTCGGCACGGGTGCGCGAAGTGGCCATCAAGGCACGCAGCGAAGCCCGCGAGGCCTACCACGGCTACCGTACCGCCTACGACCTGGCCCGGCATTACCGCGACGAAGTGGTCCCCTTGCGCAAATTCATCAACGACGAAATGATGCTGCGCTACAACGGCATGCTGGCAAGTGTCTGGGATCTGCTGGCCGACACACGGGCGCAGGTGATGAGTGTGAACAGCGCGATTGAGGCACAGCGCGACTTCTGGCTGGCCGAGGCCGACCTGCAAACGCTGCTCGCGGGCGCCTCGCCCGGCGCACTGGCGGGCTTGAGGCCCGGCGCCACCGCGAATGGCCCGGCCCCTGCGGCGCATTAACGGTGCATTGACGCCCACATGACGACTCCCCAAGGATTTCAAATGAATCGACGTAAATTTTTCAGCGGCGCGGCCATGACGGCCGTTGCCGCCGCCTCGGTCAGCAAAGTGGCCATGGCCGCCCTGCCTGAACCGGTGACCATGAGCAAGCCCGATACCGCCGCCCCCCTCATGCCGCAGACCGGCAGACCTTACAACCCGGTCGTCACCTTGAACGGCTGGACGCTGCCCTGGCGCATGAACCAGGGGGTGAAGGAGTTTCACCTGGTGGCCGAACCGGTGATCCGCGAGATCGCACCGGGCATGAAGGCCACGCTGTGGGGCTACAACGGCCAGTCACCGGGGCCCACCATTGAGGTCGTGGAAGGTGACCGCGTGCGCATCTTTGTGACCAACAAGCTGCCCGAACACACCACCATTCACTGGCACGGCCAGCGCCTGCCCAACGGCATGGATGGTGTGGGGGGGTTGACCCAAAAGCAGATTCCGGTCGGCAAAACCTTTGTCTATGAATTTGTGGCACGCCGTCCCGGTACCTTCATGTACCACCCGCATGCCGATGAAATGACGCAGATGGCCATGGGCATGATGGGCTTTTGGGTCACGCACCCGAAAGAAAAACACCCGCTGATTGATGAGGTGAATCGCGACTTCTGCTTCCTGCTCAATGCCTACGACATTGATCCGGGCAGCACGACCCCCATGGTCAACACCATGCTGGACATGAATCTCTGGACCTGGAATTCCCGCGCCTTCCCGGGCATTGACTCGCTGAACGTCCGCTTGAACGACAAGGTCCGCATCCGGATGGGCAACTTGACGATGACCAACCATCCCATTCACTTGCATGGCCACGAGTTTCATGTGACCGGAACCGATGGCGGGCCCACCCCAAAAAGCACCCGGTGGTATGAGGTAACGACTGATGTCGCCGTGGGGCAGATGCGGCAGATCGAGTTTTTGGCGGACGAAGAAGGTGACTGGGCGTTTCATTGCCACAAGAGTCATCACACCATGAACCCGATGGGTCACAGCGTGCCCACGATGATTGGCGTTGATCACCGCGGGTTGGTGAAGAAAATCCAGAAACTGGTGCCCGACTACATGGTGATGGGGGAGCGTGGCATGGCCGACATGGGCGAAATGCAAATGCCTATCCCCGACCAGACCCTGCCCATGATGACTGGCACGGGACCTTACGGCCCGGTCGAAATGGGCGGCATGTTCACCACGCTCAAGGTTCGCAAGGACCAGAAACCCGGGGACTACAAAGACCCGGGCTGGTACAAGCAGCCCCCCGGCACACAAGCCTTTGAATGGACCGGTGAAGTGCCCGCACCGGCACGCCTGAAGGCAGACAGCAGCACGGCCATGCCGGCGGCATCCTCCGGCCAAACCATGGAAGTTCAAATTCGCAAACCCTCCGGCCATGCCGGCCATTGATCACCCACTGCAGGAAAATCATGAACCCGAAAAACACTCTCAAATTGATAGCTGTCTGCGCCCTGTTAACGGGGGCTGCAGGCGTATTTTCACAACAAGCCCACAGGCCTGGGCAGGTGCATGGATCGCAAAACCCGCCAAGCTCTCCTGCGAATCCTTACGCAGGCCAGCAGACACGGGAAATCAAGGCCTTGTCAGCGGCACAAGCCCAGGATCTGCTGGCCGGCAAGGGCATGGAGCAGGCCAAGGCAGCCGAGCTCAATGGCTACCCGGGCCCCATGCACACCCTTGAACTGGCTCAGCAGCTCGAACTCAGTGCGGCGCAAAGGCTGGCCACCGAAGAGCTCCTGGCCAAGCACAAGGCTGAGGCACGTGCGCTGGGCGCTCAACTCGTTCAGGCCGAGCGTGAGCTTGATTTCGCCTTTTCTGCCCGCCAGATAGATGCTGCCCAGCTTGCCGCCTACACGCAGCGAATCGGCCAGCTGCAGGCTGCGCTGCGCGCTTCGCACCTGCAAACGCATTTGCAGCAAACCGGCTTTTTGACGCCCCAGCAAGTCAGCCGCTATGCGCAACTGCGTGGCTACGGCCAGTCCGACCCTCACTCCAAACATCAACCCTAAATTTTTTAACAGAAGGAATCCATGAAGAAACTGACCTCCACCCTACTCGCTGTTCTTGTCACCGGCGCCAGCATGCACGTCTTCGCTCACGGCAATGAAGATCACGCCAAAAAGGCAGGCCCCGTCAAAAAAGAACAAAAAGCATGGGGCATCGCCGGTGACGCTAAAACCGTCAACCGCACCATCACGTTTGCGATGACTGACGACATGCGTTTCACGCCCGACAAGATTGACGTCCGGCAAGGCGAGACCCTCAAATTCGTCATCAAAAATGGCGGCAAGGTTATGCATGAGATGGTGATTGGCACCAGAAAAGACCTTGATGAGCATGCCGCGCTGATGCAAAAGTTTCCCACCATGGAGCATGAGGAGCCCTACATGGCCCATGTAGGACCTGGTAAAACAGGTGAAATCATCTGGACCTTCAACAAGCCGGGCAACTTTGATTTTGCCTGCCTGATCGCGGGCCATTACCAGGGGGGCATGCTCGGGAAGGTCACGGTAGTGGCCTCCAAATGATCACCATGATTCTGTTTCAATTGAAAGCGAGCCCACCATGCTGAGACGATCCATCATTAAAGCAATGGCCGGGCTGGCCGGTGCTGGCGCCTCTGTCATGACGGTGCCGCTGCTGGCCCAGCCCCAAGCCTTGGTAGAGGTCTGGAAAGACCCCAACTGCGGTTGTTGCAAAGACTGGGTCCAGCATCTGGAGGCCAATGGCTTCAAAGTGCGCGTCCATGAAACTGGCAACACGGCTGCCAGGGCGCGCCTGGGTGTGCCGGAAAAACTGGGCTCATGCCACACCGCACAGGTCGGTGGCTATGCCATCGAGGGGCATGTCCCGGTTCGGGAAATTTACCGCCTTTTAAAGGAACGCCCATCGGCCATAGGCATTGCCGTGCCCGGCATGCCCGTCGGTTCGCCCGCCATGGATGGCGCCGAGTACGGGAAACGCCGTGACCCTTATGACGTTCTGCTCATCAACAAAGACCTCAGCACCCGCGTTTTTCAAAGTTACAACCGAATCTGATTTCAAACACGCTTCAAAGGAATTCACATGAAAATTACGACCAACCTTGCCACTGCTGTTTCAAGCTTCTTTTTGACCGCTGCGGCTCTTGCGCAAGCCGCACTGCCTGCCACTGAAGCCGAAGTTCGCAAAGTCGACATGGACGCCAAAAAAATCACCCTCAAACATGGCGAAATCAAAAACCTGGAAATGCCTGCCATGAGCATGGTGTTTCAGGTCAAGGACCCGGCCTTGCTCCAGAAGGTCAAAGCGGGCGACAAGGTTAAATTCACCGCTGACAAGATCAATGGCGCTTTCACCGTCATCTCCATGGAAGCCAGCAAATAGGAGCTGCTGACAAGGTGGAAGGGTAGTTCACGGTCACCGGCATTGGCCGGTTTGCCCAATAAGGGAAGGAAGGCAAGCGACGACCATGAATTCGCTATCTTTTCAATAGCTTCCTGCGCTCATATATCAAGGGTTGCAGGCACTTTTTACCACTGGAAAAGCTTTCGTGCGGTGGCAAGCCATGGCTCATGCTATGGTTCAACCATGCCGAAAACGATACGTTACACCCTGCTGTCGCTGCGCGATCTGACCGTCTCTGCCGGTCCCTTCCTGCTGCTGGCGGCCATCCTGCTGGTGCTGGCCTACTGGTGGCTGGACCCGAACCCGCCCAAGCGCGTGGTGCTGGCCACCGGCCCGGCCCAAAGCGCCTATGAAGAATTTGGCAAGCGCTACGCCAAAAGTCTGTCGGAGCACGGCATCCAAGTGGTGCTGCTGCCGTCCGAAGGTTCGGCGGCCAATCTGCAGCTGCTGCGTGAAGGCAAGGTGGACCTGGGTTTTGTGCAAGGTGGCACCAGCGATGAGCGGCCAGAGGACATCGACACCCTGGAGTCCCTGGGCAGCCTGTTTGTCGAGCCGGTCTGGCTGTTTTACCGAGAGGACTCGGCGCGCAAACTTGCCGCAAGGGCAAAGACTCCAAACACCGGGGCCGCACTCAGTGCCTTGACGCAGCTGCAGGGTCTGCGCGTGAACATTGGCACCCCCGGCAGCGGCGTGCCCAGCCTGATGAGCAAGCTGCTGGACAGCAACCGGATCGATGTCAAGACCTTGCAGGTGTCGCAACTGGAGCAGACGCCCGCCACCATGGCGTTTCTGGCCGGTGATCTCGACGCGATCGTGTTTGCCTCGGCCCCGGAGTCTCTGATGGTGCAGATGCTGCTGCAGACACCGGGTATCAAGCTCATGGATTTTGCGCAAAGCGAAGCCTACTCGCGCCGCTTCTCGTTTTTAAGCCCGGCGCTGCTGCCGCGCGGCGTGGTCGATCTGGCGGGCAATGTTCCGCCGCAAGATGTCCGCCTGGTCGCCCCCACCACCACCCTGATTACCCGCAAAACCACGCACCCGGCCCTGCTGCAGCTTTTTGCGCAGGCGGGCAGCCAGATTCATGGCGGCGCGGGCTGGTTCAAGCGGGCCCGCGAGTACCCCAACATCAACAACAACGAACTGCCGATTGCCAAGGAGGCCGAGCGCAACATTAAAAGCGGCGCGCCTTTGCTGCAGCGCTACCTGCCCTTCTGGGTCGCCAACCTGATAGAGCGCATGTGGCTGGTGATGGGTATCATCATCGCGGTGCTGCTGCCGCTGTCGCGCATCGTCCCGCCGCTGTATGCGTTTCGGGTCCGCTCACGCATTTTCAGGTGGTATGCCCAGCTCAGGGACATTGAACACCGGCTGGAAGACTCGCCCAACACCCAGGCCTTGATCGAAGAGCTGGACCAGCTGGAAAACCGGGCCGGAAAAATCAGTGTGCCGCTGTCCTACACGGATGAACTGTATGCGCTGCGCGGCAATATTCACCTCGTCCGGAGGAAATTGCTGCGGCTGTAGCTCATTGTTGTCTCTCCACTTATTGGATGAATTCCAGCGCGACTAAAAGTGGCGATCACGTTGTCATAGTTGGCGGGGGCCACCTCGCGAGAGAACATCACGAATATTTCGTCCGCAAGCTGCCTCAGATCTACCCTGTTCTCCTGTGCAAGCGGGTGATGGGCGGCTACCGGCTGGGCATCGACGCCATGCAGCTGGGCTTTGCGTCCATGCGCCGCGTGCCGCTGGTGGACTCGTGCCGCGCCCTGATGCAAAAGCTCGCCCGGATGTCCGGGGACACGGTGTTTCTCGTCGTGCGCCAAGGCGACTACTGCGTGTGCCTGCACCGCGAGGAGGGGCACTTCCCCGTGAAGGTGTTCACCACGGATGTGGGCGGGCGCCGCCTGCTGGGCATTGGAGCCGGCGGGCTGGTCTTGATGACCGCGCTGTCGGACGCGGAAATCGGCCGCACCATGGAGCGCCATGCGACCGAATATGCCCAATCGGGCTTCACGCCCACGCGCATGGCACAAGCCGTGAAACGCACCCGGCATGCGGGCTACGCGGAAATCACCGACACCATCACGCAAGGGGTGTCGGGTGTTGGCCGCACTTTCTGGGCATCGCCGACCACCCTGGCCGCGATCAGCTTTGGGGCGATCACCACGCGGCTGCCGGCACCACGCAGGAAAGAAATGGCGCAGCTTCTGGCTGAGCAGTTGCCTCGATAGCAGAATTATTCGGATCCTGGCTGGGCGTCAATAGTTGGCGGGTGAATGTCCATGGTGATCTGACCATAGACGCGCCACAACATTGCGCCCATAATGCAAAAATATTAGCTGAAATCCAGTGCGGTCCAGCCCTGAGAGCCCATCATAGCCATGGGCTCGCTGACGGTGCATTCGAATTGTGCAAGGAAGAGCTGAATGCAGCATATAGCCTTACCAGGACAGCGAGTGGCGCATGTCATGCCGGTGCAGAACTGTCGTTCTTCACCCCCACAGGCATCCCCCAAGCGCCAACGTCATACGCCGCCGAAATGTGCCCGCGCGCGGCCGCACGAACCGATGGTGCGGCACCAGGTATTTTCATCGAAGCGCGATAGCGACGACCACGGCTCGTTCGCCAATCCTACAGGAGGAACTCCAGATGGAAGCTCGTACCAAGTCGATGACGGCGCGCAATGACGCACCATTAGCGCCGCAAGGGGAGCAATCGGCTTTCCTGCAAAACATCCTTGAATCATCGACCGAGTATTCGATCATCGGCAAGGATCTCACGGGCAATATCCAGCTCTGGAACGCCGGTGCACGGCGTCTTTATGGCTACGAGCCGGAAGACGTCATTGGCAAGGCCAACTCGTCCATGCTGCATACGCCCGAGGACATTGCCGCCGGCAAGCCGGCCGAGATCATGGCCACCGCCTTGCAAGCCGGCAAATGGGAAGGCACCCTCTCGCGATGCCGCAATAGCGGTGAGCGATTCACCGCGCGCGTGGTCATCACGCCGCGCCGCGACGTCACCGGCAAGCCCATCGGCTTCCTGCTGATCTCGAAAGACATTTCGGATGAAATCCGCCTGACGGAAGAACTCAAGGCCACGCAGTTCTATGCGCGCAGCCTGATCGAGGCCTCACTCGACCCCCTGGTCACCATCAGCCCGGAAGGCAAAATCACCGACGTCAACGAAGGCTCGATCAAAATCACCGGCATCCCGCGCGAGAAGCTGATCGGGACCGACTTCTCCGACTACTTCACCGAGCCGGAAAAGGCCCGCGAAGGCTACCAGCAGGTTTTTTCCAAGGGCGCTGTCACCGACTACCCACTGACGATCCGGCACAAGGACGGGCGCCTCACCGACGTGCTGTACAACGCCTCGGTGTACAAGGACGCGCAGGGCAATGTACTCGGCGTGTTCGCCGCGGCCCGTGACGTCACCGCTCAGAAGCAGGCCTCGCAGTATGCGCGCAGTCTGATCGAGGCCTCGCTCGACCCCTTGGTCACCATCAGTCCGGAAGGCAAGATCACCGACGTCAATGAAGGCTCGATCAAGGTCACGGGTGTGCCGCGCGAGAAGCTGATCGGGGCCGACTTCTCCGACTACTTCACCGAACCGGCAAAGGCCCGCGAAGGCTACGAGCGAGTGTTCGCCGAGGGCTTCGTGACCGACTACCCACTGACGATCCGGCACAAGGACGGGCGTCTCACCGACGTGCTGTACAACGCCTCGGTGTACAAGGACGCTCGTGGAAACGTGCTGGGCGTGTTCGCCGCAGCCCGCGACGTCACCGCTCAGAAGCAGGCCTCGCAGTACGCCAGGAGCCTGATCGAGGCAAGCCTGGACCCGTTGGTCACCATCAGCGCCGAAGGCAAGATCACGGACGTCAATGCAGCATCCGCCGAAATCACCGGGCTGCCGCGCGAGAGGCTGATCGCGACGGACTTTTCCGACTACTTCACCGAACCGGAAAAGGCGCGCGAGGGCTACAAGCAGGTGTTCGAGAAGGGCTTGGTCTCCAACTATCCGCTGACGCTTCGCCACCGCGATGGCAAGCTCACCGACGTGCTCTACAACGCCTCGGTGTACAAGGACATGCGCGGCAACGTGCTGGGTGTATTCGCCGCCGCGCGCGACGTGACGGCGCAGAAGAAAGCCGAGGCTGAGATCGCCGAACAGCGCACCAAGGAGTTGGAGCGGCTGGCGGAGCTGGAGCGCTTCCAGAGGCTTACCGTCGGACGGGAGCTCAAGATGATCGAGCTCAAAAAGGAGATCGAGGAGCTCAAGAAAACCGGGATCAGGTGACAGACTATGTCAGCGAGGATGGCGCAAAGCATGGACACCGAACAGCAGTTCAGCAACGCCGACTATGCGAAGGCGGTGCTCAACATCCTGGAGGATGCCGCCGGCGAAAGGACTCGCCTGCACGACGCTCAGCGGGCGGTGGTCAATATCCTGGAGGACGCCGCCGGCGAAAGAGCCCTGCTGGAGCTGACGCAGAAGGCCGTTCTCAACATACTGGATGATTCCGGCTCCGAGAAGCTGCGCCTCGAGGAGATGCAGAAGGCGGTGCTGAATATCCTTGACGATCTGGCCGTAGAGATGGGTGAACGTACGCGCCTGGAGGAGCGGTTTCGTTCGTTGCTGGAAACCGCGCCAGACGCGATCGTCATCGTCAATGAGAGCGGGCGCATGGTCCTGGTGAACGCGCAAACGGAGAAGCTGTTCGGCTACGCTCGCAGCGAGCTGTTGGGCCAAATGGTCGAGATGCTGTTGCCAGAGCGATTTCGCGGCCACCATCCGCAGCACCGGATGCACTTCGGTTCCGACCCGACGGTCCGCCCGATGGGCGCCGGGCTCGAACTTTATGGTCTACGCAAGGACGACACCGAGTTTCCGAGTGAAATCCTGTTGAGCCCGGTGAAAACGGATGAAGGCGTCCTCGTCTCGGCGGCCATCCGCGACATCTCGCGGACCAAGGACATCGAACACCAGATCCGGACCTCTCTAAAGGAAAAGGAGGCGCTGCTGCAGGAGATCCACCACCGGGTGAAGAACAACCTGCAGATCATCGCCAGCCTGCTCTCGCTGCAATCGGGCTACATCCGCGACCCGCAGACGCTGATGCAGTTCCAGGAAAGCCAGGGACGCATCCGTTCCATGGCCCTCATCCATGAAAAGCTTTACCAGTCGGAGACGCTGGCGACAGTGGACCTGGCGGACTACGTGCGAACCCTGGTGAGTATTCTCATGCGCACCTACACCGCCGACACCAAGGTGCAACTGGAGCTCCGGCTCGACCGGGCGTCGGTGAGTATCGACACCGCGGTGCCAGTCGGCCTGATGCTCAACGAACTCGTGACCAATGCGCTCAAATACGCGTTCCCCAATGGCCGCCAGGGAAACCTGATTGTGGCGCTCGGTGCAGATACGGAAGGACAGATCGCCCTGAGCGTGCAGGACGACGGCGTCGGACTGAAACGGGATTTTCAATTCGAGCAGGCCGACACGCTGGGCCTGCGGCTGGTGCGGATGTTCGCCAGGCAATTGCGCGCCGTCGTGACGCTGCGCTCTGAACCCGGCCACACCGCGTTCGACATTCACTTCAAAGAGGCGGCGGCCAAGTCGCCGTGACCGATCATGGAACACCTGCTGAGAAAAATCCGCGTCCTCGTGGTGGAGGATGAGATCGTCGTGTCGGAAGACCTGCAGCAACGGCTGGTGGGGCTCGGCTTCGAAGTTACCGGAGCGGCAGACACTGCGGCCGATGCCATGCGTCTCGCCGCCTCCTCGCGGCCCGACGTGGCCCTGATGGACATCATGCTGCACGGCAGGCCCGAGGGCATCGACGCCGCCGAACACCTGCGCGGCGAGCTGGACATCCCGGTCATTTACCTCACGGCGCACAGCGACTCCGCCACGCTGCAAAGAGCCAAGCTTACCGACCCTGCGGGCTACATCGTCAAACCGTTCGACGATGCGCAACTGCGGGTGGCCATCGAACTGGCGCCCATGCGGCATGAGATGGAGCGCAAGGCACGCCGGGTCGCCCGCTGGATGAGCGCCACACTGACAAGCATTGGCGACCCCGTCATCGCCACCAACACCCGTGCCGAGATTCTGCTTCTCAATCCCGCCGCGGAGACGCTGACCGGCTGGACGCAGGATGAGGCTGCCGGAAAGCCCTCCAGTGAAGTGGTGCGACTGGTGAACCAGAAAACCCGCCACCCTTTGGACGACCCGGCAACACTCGCCCTGCGCCATGGCCTGGTCATGCGTTTGGACCCGGACACCGTGCTGGTCACGCGCGAAGGCAAGGAGCGCTACGTGGATGACAGCGCTTCGCCCATTACCGACGAGGCGGGCAAGGTTCTGGGCGCTGTCATGGTGCTGGTCGATGCCACTGACCGGGTTGCCGCGCAGACCCGCGTGGATACCTTGACGCGCCAGGTAAAGGTGCTGCTCGCCGAGAAGGACAACTATGAACTGAAAGGCGCTGAACTCGAAGCCTTCGCCACCGCCGTGAGCCACGACTTGCGCGGGCCGCTGCGGGCCATTGCCGGCTTCTCCGAGCTTCTGGCCCGGTCGCAGCGCGAGCGGCTCGACGCCACAGGGCAACTGTTCCTTGAGCGTGTTCAAACCAATGCGCTACAGATGAGCCGCATGATGGAGGACTATCTGCGCTTTCTGGGATTGACTCGCCAGCAATCGCTACGCCTGGCGGCGGTGGACCTGAGGCGCCTAGTTCACAAAATTTTCGACGACCTCGCCGCCGTGCCGGGCCAAAAGCCGGCGCGGTTCGTGTGTGAAGCGCTGCCGCAGGCCTGGGCTGACGAGGCCATACTCCAGCATGCGCTGGTCAACCTGCTCGGCAACGCACTCAAGTATTCGTCGCGCCGCGAGCAACCAGTGGTGGAAGTCGGCGCGACGGCAGACGGCGAGGCAGGCAAGGACTTTCGTACCTACTTTGTCCGCGACAACGGTGCGGGCCTGGATCTGGCGGGCGCAGCCAAGCTATTCGAGCCGTTTCAACGCTTCCATAGCGCCGCCGAATTCCCCGGCACCGGAGTGGGCCTGGCCATTGTCAAGCGCATCGTCGAAAGCCACGGCGGCCGGATTTGGGCCGAGAGCCAGCCTGACGCCGGCGCCACGTTTTTCTTCACCTTGCCGTCGAAGGCTCCCAGCGAGTTCATGCCCGCGTGACGCGAGCCCTGCGATGAGCCCAACGACGCTTCTCATCGTGGAGGACCAGGCGGTCGGCGCGGCCGATCTGGTGGACCGCCTGGTACGCCAGGGCTACAAGGTGTGCGGTGTGGCCACCTCGGGCAAGGAAGCGCTGGCCCTGGCGCGCCGGCATCGGCCCCGGCTCGCGCTGATGGACATTCGGCTCCAGGGCGAGATGGACGGCATCCAGACCGCCGAGATGCTGCGGCGCAAACTCGACGTACCGGTGATTTTCCTCAGCGCGCATTTCGACGAAGCAACACTGCAGTTCGCCAAGCTCACCGCGCCCTACGGCTTTCTGATGAAGCCGTTCGACGAGCGCGAACTGCAACTCAACATCGAATTGGCCCTCCACAAGCACGAGGGCGAACGCCAGCTCGCCGCCGCGCATCTGGAAAACCATCGCCTCAACGCCAGCCTCGAGCAAGGTGTACGCGAACGAACGGCGGAACTGGAAGCGGCGCTGACGGAGATTGAGGGCTTCGTGCATGCGGTCGCGCATCACCTGCGTTCGCCGCTGCGGGCCATGGAAGGCTATTCGCATCTGCTGCTGACCCGGTACGCCGCCAACCTTCCCGACCCGGCCTCGCGGTTTCCGGAGGCGATCAGCAGCAGTGCCCGGCACATGGCACGCCTGGTGGACGACCTGCTCTCGTTCGTCAACCTGCGGCAACAGGCCTTGAGTCCCGCGCGCGTGGATATCGCCGCTGCCGCACGCGAAGTCATGGGCGAGTTGATCGCCGCGCAACCCGGCCGCTACGTGGATGCCCACATCGAGGAACTGCCCGCCTGCCAGGCCGACCCCGAACTGCTGCGGCGGCTCCTGGTCGAGCTGCTTTCCAACGCGCTCAAATTCAGCCGCGACCGCCAGCCGGCGATCATCACGGTGGGTGTCCGGCCGGGCCCGGATCAGCCGGACCAGCATGTCTATTTCGTTCGCGACAACGGCATCGGCTTCGACCCTCTCTACACCGCCAAGCTGTTCAAACTGTTCAGCCAGCTGAATCTGCCCGAAGCCTACGAAGGCACCGGCGCTGGACTGGCAATGGCCCTGCGTATCACCGAACGCATGGGTGGCCGCATCTGGGCGGAGTCATCTCCCGAGCAGGGCGCCACGTTTTTCCTCAACCTTCCAAGCCCATCATGAGCATTTTCACGCTAGACATCTTGCTGGTTGAAGACAGTCGAAGTGACGTCGAGCTGTTCATGCTCGCCCATCAGGTGAACGGGTCGGCCGCGACCATCAGGGTCGCGCGTGATGGCATGGAGGCGGTGGAGGCCCTCCATAGTGACAAAAGCCGACCCGGAGACGCCCCAAACGTCCTGCCCCGACTGGTGTTGCTTGACCTGAACATGCCAAGGCTCAACGGGTTTGAGGTACTGAAGCGGCTGCGTGCCGATGAGCGCACACGGCAGCTTCCCGTGGTGATCTTCAGTGGGTCCGATCAAAGGTCGGACATGCTTGAGGCCGAGCGTCTGGGCGCCAATGGCTACGTCCGCAAGCCTGTGGAGTTCGAGAATCTGTGCGCGACCCTGGCGCAGTTCGAACGCGACTGGCTTAGCGCAGACCTTGCTCCACTGCATCCGACGGGATGACTGTGCAATTGGGCCCTCACCATGAACATTTCCGCGCCTGACATCCTGCTGGTTGAAGACAGCCTCACTTCAGTCGAACTCTTCGTGTTCGCCCTCCAGGCCAACCAGTCGAGTGCCACTATCCAGGTCGTGCGCGATGGTGTGCAAGCCCTGGACTTCCTGCTGGGTGACGCCACTCGACCCGGGAGCGCTCGCAACACCCTTCCCCGCCTGGTGTTGCTGGATATTCACATGCCGAGGCTTGACGGGTTCCAAGTGCTGGAGCGCCTGCGTGCCGATGAGCGGACGCGGTTTCTTCCGGTGGTGATCCTTAGTTCCTCCGACCAAGAGTCGGATAAGCGCGAGGCCTATCGGCTTGGTGCCAATGGTTGCATACAGAAACCCATGGGGTTCAAGGACTCTTGCGAAACCATCGCCCAGCTCGAACGCGACTGGCTGAGGGCAGATATACATGTGCGCTTACCCGGCAGATTGGTGTAATCTCTTGTTGATCATGAAAAATCTCGAAAACTGCGAGCAGAATTAGCCGTCAGTCTCGAAGCGAGGAACTATGCAACTCATCGGAATGCTCGATTCGCCGTACGTCCGCCGTGTCGCCGTATCACTTCAACTGCTCGGTCTGCCGTTTGAGCATAAGCCGATCTCTGTCTTCAGCACTTTCGAGCAGTTCCGCCAGATCAATCCCGTCGTCAAGGCTCCATCGCTTGTGTGCGATGACAGAACCGTGCTGATGGATTCCACGCTGATTCTCGAGTACGCGGAAAGTCTTGCCGCTCCAGGCAAGTCGCTCATGCCTGTCGGCATTGCCGATCGTCAGCACGCTCTGCGCATGATCGGTTTGGCTCTCGCCGCCTGCGAGAAGAGCGTGCAGATCATCTACGAACGCAGCCTGCGGCCAGCCGAAAAGCTGCATCAGCCCTGGGTGTCCAGGGTCACGGGCCAGCTCTTGGAGGCCTACAGCGCACTTGAGTCCGAGCTTTCGCATAAGCCTTTCGCACTAGCCGGTGAATCAATCGACCAAGCGGGCGTTACCACTGCTGTGGCCTGGCACTTCACCCAGATGATGCTTCCCGACGTTGTCATTGCGACGGACTACCCTACGCTGCAGCAGTTCTCCGCAAAGGCGGAGGAGCTCCCCGAGTTCATTGCCGCGCCCCATGGATCAAGCACCTATTGCAGTATTTCACTTTTAAGTGCGCTTTTGCTCGACGAACCTCTTCAATGATCTGCTAAGAATCGAGCTGGAGCGCGCGAGCGCAGATACCGCTGTCGCAGCCTGCGTTTGCCTGCCCGTCACCATGACCGGGTGGCCTCGGGTCGGGAATACCCTCTTCGTCCGCGTGCGCTGGGGCTTCGGCCACCAGTTGGCCCAGTAGCGCTCCAAGTGGCAAGTCGTCAATAGGGCCAAAGTGATTCAACCGGATTCTTCCCTCGCGATCCAGCATGACGAGGCTGGGCGTCCCTCGCAGCCCGTAAGCCTGCATGGTCAAGGGCACATTGCCTTGAGTGGAAGGCTGATCAATGCCGATGGGAAATGACAAGCCATATTCCTGCACAAACGCCTGCAGCGCATCGGCATTCATGACAGCATGGTGCTCAAACACCGTGTGCAGTCCGATCACCACCAGCTCACGTTCCGCAAACACCGCCTGAATGCGGCTGGCTTGGGGGATGCCTTGCGAGACGCATCCCGGGCACAGCATCTGAAAGGCGTGCAGCACAACGATGCGGCCTCTAAGAGCCTGTTTACGATTTGTTGGGGCGAAATCGGGCGATTTAGCCGCCAAACCCCTTGCATGGGCATAGGCCCATGCGGCGTGGTGTTGGCAGCCAACTCATCCCGATTGCGCCCCAACGCGACCCCAAATAAATCGTAAACAGGCTCTAAAGGATTCGAGGGTGAGCGGCTTTGGCGTGTTCAGCCATTGGCTGACTTGCAACGCGGGTGCCATTTCTGACGGCGTGGTCATGTTGTTCTCCCGAAATAGCTTGAGGCCCGACGCCCTGCTCTGCCAGAGTCGTCGGGACTAGGGCCTGTTCACACTAATATTGGAGGTGCGAAGGGGTTCCATCGGGCGCAAATCAAGGCGCCTGCCGCCGCCCGCACTGATGTGCGGGCAAGGTAGGCAACGCCGAGTTGCGCCCGATGG